>RBWT01000126.1 GCA_004010275.1 Streptomyces huasconensis | reverse complement strand
TCTCCGCAGGTCGACCTCGCGGAGGTTGAGGCGGGCCGCGCCCGAGTCGAAGCGGGACATCTCCATCAGGTCGTCGACGAGCCGGGCCAGGCGTGCCGTCTCGGCGCCGACCGTGCGGGCGGCCCGCGCCGCGTCCGGCGGCAGCCGCTCGGCGTCCTCGTCGAGGACGGTGGCGACCATCGTCATCGCGGCGAGCGGCGTACGCAGCTCGTGCGAGACGTCGGCGACGAAGCGCCGCGCCCGTGCCTCCTGTTCGCGCAGCTCGTTGACGGACGTTTCGAGAGCCTGTGCCGTGGCGTTGAAGTCCCGTGCCAGCCGAGCGAGTTCGTCGCGCCCCCGGGGTGTCTCCACCCGGGAGGCGAGGTCCCCGGCGGCGTGTCTGCGGGTGGCGCGCCCCAGTTCCCGTACGGGCCGCAGCACGGTGCGCGCGGCGAGCAGCACCACGGGCAGCAGACCGTCCCGTACGGAGTCCAGGATCGCGGCGGTGTCGTCCTGTTCGGCCCGCAGTGAGGTGACGGCGAAGACGTCGAGCCCCGACGGCGGCCCGGAGGCGAAGGTGACGGGTGTGCCGACCGCGAGGTAGGGGCTGCCGTGCCGCTCGACCCGCTGGAGGCTCATGCGGTTGTGCTCGCGTACGGCGGCCCGCAGGGAGGGGGTGATGAGCGAGCGGTCGGCGGAGGCGTCGGAGGACGCCGTCAGGGAGCGGTACCGGACGACGACGACCGCGTCACCGAGGCCGTCGGCGACGGTGGTGGCGAAGCGGGTGAGGGACACCTCGTCGGGCGGCATGGAGAGGTCGGCGGCGACCTGCTCGACGCGGTCCTTGAAGCCGGTGCGCACGGCGTCCTGCTTGCGTTCAAGGACGGCGGTGCGGGACTCCCGGTAGGCGAGCGCGGTGGCGGTGACCGCGCTGATCAGGGCGACGAGGACGAAGGCGACGACGAGCCGCACGCGCAGCCCGCCCCACATGCGCGGCGGCCTGCTTCTTGGACGCCTCACACCGGCCGCATGCCGGGCCTCATGCCGGGCCTCATACCGGGCCGAACCGGTACCCGAAGCCCCGCACGGTCTGTATGTACACCGGCTTGGCGGGCACGTCCTCGATCTTGGCGCGCAGCCGTCCGACCGCCGCGTCGACCAGCCGCGAGTCCCCGAGGAAGTCGTGCTCCCACACCGACCGCAGCAGCTGTTCGCGGCTGAACACCTGGCCGGGGGAGGCGGAGAGTTCGAGCAGCACCCGCAGCTCGGTGGGCGGCAGCGCGAGGAGGGTGCCCCGCTTGGTGACGGTGAGCCCGGCGCGGTCGATGACGAGTCCGGCGTACGTGTCCTCGCCGCCCGCCTGCGCACCGGCTCGGCCCGCCGCAGCGCCGCCCGGATGCGCGCCTCCAGGACAGGCGCGGTCACGGGTTTGACCACGTAGTCGTCGGCGCCCGCCTCCAGGCCCCGCACGATGTCGCTGTCGTCGCCGCGCGCGGTCAGCATGATGACGGGGACGGCCGACCCGGTCGCGCGGATGCGCCGGCAGACCTCGAAGCCGTCCATGCCGGGCAGCATCAGGTCGAGCACGGCCAGTTCGACGCTGTGGCCCGCCGGTCCGGAGAGCAGGGCGAGGGCGGCCTCACCCGTGGCGGCGGTGTCGAGCGCGTACCCGTGGCGGCGCAGGACCAGTTCCATGCCGTCGCGCACGGACGCGTCGTCCTCGATCAGCAGCACATGGGGCACTCGGGGCATGGCGACGATTATGGGCGAGAAAACGCACGGTCCAGGGCGGGTGCGGGCGCCGGGCGGGTGGACCCGGCGCATTGTTACGTTCTCATCATGTGGTCATGGACCGGCCACCACATGGGCGCCCGACGGTGGGGTCCATGAGCATCCACACCACACCGCGCGGCACGGCCCGCCTGCGGATCGCCGCGCTCGTCGCCGCCCCGGTCCTCGCCCTCTCCGTCGCCTGCCAGGGCGGTGAGACGGCGCTCAGGGCTCCGACGAGGTCGCGTCGGCCCCCGGGGACAAGGGCGGCGAGGGCGGCTCGCGCGGCAAGGAGAAGCCCGCGGCCACCGGCAAGAGCGCCTTCTTCGACGCGCAGATGAAGTACGTCCGCTGCATGCGCGCCAAGGCCGGTCTCAAGGACTACCCGGACCCGAAGCTCAGCGGCTACCTCGACTGGTCGAAGATCGACGCCCTCGTGGACCCCAAGGGCAAGGGCGAGGAGTACAAGGGCGGCAAGGACGGCGTCTGCGCCCCCGAACTGCGCGCCGCGATGAACCTGGAGCCCGAGCGCGACGCGCAGAAGGACTACGAGTCGATGCTCGCGCACGCCAAGTGCATGCGGGAGAACGGCGTCTCGGAGTTCGCCAACCCCACGATGTCCGGGGGCAACGTCCTGCCCGGCGGTGAGGCGAACCCCACCGACCCGTCGATGGACCGCGACTCTCCCGCGTACAAGAAGGCCCGCGAGGCCTGCGCGGACAAGCTGCTCGAAGGCCTGGACGGGATGCAGTGATGAAACGCCGTACGCGACTCATGTCGGGCGCGGCCGTGGTGACCGTCGCGGCGCTCGGGGCCGGCGCGTACGCCCTCCGCGGCGGCGACCCCGGCGCCGGGCGCGTGGCGGACGGCCTGCCGCCCGCCACCGCCACCGTCGTCCGCACCGACCTGGTGCGGTCCAAGACGGTGGACGGCAAGGTCGCCTTCGCGGGGCGCGCCGGTGAGGTCGGCGGTCGAGGGCACGGTCACGGTCGCCGCCCGCGAGGGCGCCACGGTGACGCGCGGCCAGGCGCTGTACGAACGGGACGACAAGCCGGTGACGCTGCTGTACGGCCCGGTCCCCGCCTTCCGCGAGATGCGGGCCGGGTGCCGGGGCAGCGACGTCCTCCAGCTCGAACGCAACCTCCTCGCCCTCGGGTACGGCGCCGGCCTGTACGTGGACCCGCGCTTCGACCGGGCGACCGAGGCCGCCGTCAAGCGGTGGCAGAAGTCGCTCAACCGCACGCCGACGGGCCGGGTCGGCAAGGGAGACGTCGTCTTCCAGCCCGACCAGGTCAAGGTCGCCTCGGCGGACGCGGCGCTCGCCGACCAGGTCGGCCCGGCCGACCCGGTCCTCACGGTCGCCTCCACGCGGCCCGTCGTCCGCGCCGAGCTGGACCAGGGCGACGTGTCGCTCACCGCGAAGGGCACGCGGGCCGAGGTCGAACTGCCCAGCGGCAGAAGGGAGCCGGGCCGGGTCACCGGCACGGCGGCTCCGGAAGCCTCCGGGGAGGCGGAGGACGGCGGCCCCGGCGACACCGTCACCGTCGAAGTCGCCCTGGACGGCGGCCGGTCGGTGGCCGCGGGCGAGGACAGCCGGGCGACGGCGAGCGTGACGTTCGTCAGCGAACCGCGAGGACGTCCTCGCGGTCCCGGTGGAGGCGGTGGTGGCCCTGCGCGGCGCACACGGCGGCTACGGCCTCCAGGTCGTACGCGGCGACACCTCCCGCATGGTGCGGGTCAGGACCGGCATGACGGCCGACGGCAGGATCGAGGTCAGCGGCTCGGGGATCACGGAGGGCACGAAGGTGGGGGTGGCGACCCCATGACACCCGAGCCCGCCCTTTCGCCGTCCGTCGTCGTCGAGCTGCGGGACGTCACCAAGTCGTACGCGGGCGGGGTGCACGCCCTGCGCGGGGTGTCCCTCACCGTCCGCGCGGGCGAACTCCTCGCCATCGTAGGACCGTCGGGCTCCGGCAAGTCGACGATGCTGAACGTCATCGGCACGCTGGACAAGCCCACCTCGGGCACGGTCCGCGTCGCGGGGCACGACGTCGGCGCCCTGTCGGACGCCCGGCTCTCCGCCCTGCGCGCCCGCCACATCGGCTTCGTCTTCCAGCACTTCCACCTGGCGGCGGGCCGCGACGCCGTCGACAACGTCGCGGACGGGCTGCTCTACGCGGGCGTCGGCCCGAAGGCCCGCCGTGCCCGGGCCCGCGAGGCGCTGGAGCGGGTCCGCCTCGGGCACCGCCTCGGCCACCGGCCGAGCGAGCTGTCCGGCGGCGAGAAGCAGCGCGTGGCGATCGCCCGCGCGCTGGTGGGGGAGCCGTCCGTCCTCCTCGCGGACGAGCCGACGGGCGCCCTGGACACGGCGTCGGGGGAGATCGTCATGGACCTGCTGCACGAGCTGAACGGGACGGGCACGACCATCTGCGTGATCACGCACGACCACGACATCGCCGCTTCGCTGCCGCGCCGCGTCCGCTTCCGCGACGGCGAGATCATCGCCGACAGCGGCCCCCGGTGTCGTACGGCAGGTGAGGCGGGATGAGCGCGGTCCCTGTCCTGAAGCCGTCCCGGCTCTGTCTCGCGGACACCTTCCGCGTCGGCGCCGTCGGCCTGCGCGCCCGCCGCGCGCGGGTCGTCCTGTCCGCCCTCGGCATCGCGATCGGCATCGCCACGATGGTCGCCGTCGTCGGCCTCTCCCAGTCCAGCAAGTCGGACCTGATGGCGAAGCTCGACCGGCTCGGCACGAACCTGCTCACCGCCGAGGCCGGCAAGGACCCCCTGGGCCACGAGGTCCGGCTCCCCAAGGAGGCGGTGGCGATGGTGGAGCGCATCGGGCCGGTCCGGCACGCCACCGCGACGGCGGACGTCGACGCCCGGGTCCGCCGCAGCGACGTGGTCCCCGAGGAGCGGACGGCGGGCGTGACGGCCCAGGCCGCCCGCACCGACCTCCTGGAGGCACTGAACGCGAAAGTGGCCCAAGGGAGTTGGCTCACCGAGGCCGGTGCACGGCTGCCCGTGACGGTCCTCGGCGCCGTCGCGGCGGACCGCCTCGGGGTCACGGCCCCGGGCGAGAAGATCATGATGAACGACGAGTACGTCGTCGTCGTGGGCATCCTGGAGCCCGTCGAACTGGCCCCGAACCTCGACCGCGTCGCCCTGGTCGGCTTCCCGGCGGCCGAGAAGTACTTCCGCTTCGACGGCCACCCCTCGACCGTCTTCGAGCGCTCCGCCGACGCCGCCGTGGACGACGTACGCGAGGTCCTGGCCCGCACGGTCAGCCCCGGCGCCGAGGGTTCCGTGAAGGTCTCCCGCCCCTCGGACGCGCTGGCCGCGAGCGCGGCGGCCGACAAGGGACTGACCACCCTGATGCTGGGCCTCGGCGCGGTGGCGCTCCTGGTCGGCGGCGTCGGGGTCGCCAACACGATGGTGATCTCGGTCCTGGAACGCCGCGCGGAGATCGGCCTGCGGCGCGCGCTGGGCGCCACCAGGAACGCGATCCGCCTCCAGTTCCTGACGGAGTCCCTGCTCCTGTCGGCACTCGGCGGCGCGGCGGGCGCGGTGCTCGGCACGGCGGCGACGTACGGCTTCTCGCTGGCCCAGGGGTGGACGCCGGTGGTGCCCCCATGGGCCCTGACGGCGGGCTTCGGCGCCACGCTGCTCATCGGCGTGACCGCGGGCCTCTACCCGGCGGTGCGGGCCTCCCGCCTGCACCCCACGGTCGCACTGAGCACTCCGTAAATTATGTACGGTTATGCCGGGTATGCCAGGTGTCACGCGTATCATCTATGTCGGGTATCGCCCGTATCATCACAGAGTGACCTGGCTCCGAGCGCTGAAAGTGACAGCCCGCTCAGGCCTGACGGTCGAGCGCAAACGCCTCGAACCCCTCGTGGCCGCCCGCGGCGCGGCCGGCCTCGCCATCGTCATCGGCGTCAGCCTCGCCGTCTTCGGCCCCGCGGTGGCCGCCAGCTCCGCCTTCGGCGCCTTCCAGGCGGCCATCGCCACCTTCCAGCGCAGCTGGCGGCCCACCCGGAGCTGGCGCTCGCCTCCGGAACGAGCCTCGCCCTCTCCACCTTCCTCGGCTACCTCACCGGGTCCCACCTGCTGCTCTTCCTGGCCCTGCTCTCCCTGTGGACGTTCCTTTCGGGGCTGAGCTGGGCCGCGGGCCCGACCGTCGGCATCATCGCCTCCTCCAACGTCGCGATCATGCTGGTGACGGTCACCATCCCGACCTCGGCCGCCGGCGCGGCGTCCACGCGGCGATGATGGTGGCCGGCGGCTGCGTCCAGGCGGCCCTGGTGATCCTCTTCCCGGTCCGCAGATGGGGCGCCCACCGTGACGCCCTCGCCGACGCCCTGCCGCGAGGCGGACTACGCCCGCAGGCTCCGCCACGACCCCGTGGCCGCCTTCGACCCCGAGCCCCTGATGGCGGCCCGCGACGCGCGACGATCACCCCGCGCCAGGCCCGCCGCCGCCCCCGCGAACTGCACGGCGCCCGGGGCATCGCCGAACGCATCCGCCCGGTCCTCGCCTCCCTCGCCGACCCGGCGGTCGGCATCCCGCACGAGGGCGAGGAACGCGACCGGGTGCGCGAGATCCTCGCGGCGGCGGGCGCGGTCCTGGACGCCGCGGCCCGCGCGATCCGCCACGGCGAGCCGGTGCGCGTCCCCCCGGCGGCCATGGCCACCCTGAAGACCCCCGACACCGGCGCGATCCTGACCGGCCCGGCGCACCGCGCGGCCACCCGCCTGGGCGCGCTCCTGCGCGACGTACTGGAGACGGCGGGCAGCACCCAGAACACCCCGGCCCACGACAAGGCCACCCCGCAGGCCCCGCAGAGCCCGCTGCTGCGGCCCTCCCTCCTCGCCCTCGTCCCCTCCGCCCTGCGCGCCATGCGGGCCGCCCTGCGCCACGAGTCCCCCATCGCCCGGCACGCGATCCGGGTCACGGCGGTGGCCGCCGCCGGGTATCTGCTGGGCACCTGGCTGCCCTTCGGGCACGGCTACTGGGCGCCCATGGCGGCGGTCATGATCATGCGGCCGGACTTCTCCCAGACGTACTCCCGCGCCGTGGCCCGCTTCGGCGGCACCCTCGTCGGCGTCGCCCTCGCCACGGCCCTGGTCCAGCTCGCCCACCCCGGCACCGGTCTCTCCGCCGCGCTCGCCGTGCTCTGCGCGGGGCTGATGTACCTGCTCATGCGCACCGGCCAGGTCGCGGCGCAGGCCTGCGTGTCGGCGTACGTCGTGTTCCTGCTCGGCATGAGCGGCCAGCAGTGGACGCAGACCGTTCCCGAACGCGTCGTCCTCACCCTCCTCGGCGGCGTCCTCGCGATGATCGCGTACGCGCTGTACCCCGCCTGGGAGACCCCGCGCCTGCGCACCCGCCTCGCGGACTGGCTGACCGCCGACGGCCGTTACGCCGCCGCCGTCGTCGACCACTACGCCCACCCGGCGGGCAAGGCCTGCCCCGACGTCCGCCAGGCCCTGCTCGCGGCGCGCGACGCCCGTGTCGCCTGGCAGGAGGCCGTGGACCGCGCCAAGAACGAGCCGGTGCGCCACCGCGGCCTGTCCCGCGCCGCGGCCGCCGACGCGGAGCGGGCCCTCGCCCAACTGGGCCGCGTGGCCATGCTGATGGAGGCACACCTCCCGGAGCGCGACGCCACCCCCGTCCCCGCGGCGGCCCGCCTGGCCGAGGCGCTGCGCAAGTCGACGGACCAGGGCGCGAAGGCGCTACGCGAACGCCGCCTCCCGCGCTGGGACGCGGTCCGCACGGCCCTGGACGAGTGGGACGGCGAGGGCGTCCCCGACCGCGTGGTCCGCAAGGGCGCAGGCCTGCTCCTCGACACCCTCGAAGAACTCACCGACGCCCTCGACACCCCCCCACCCCCAATGCTCGTGGACGGCACCCAGCCCTCCGGGCCACGGAATGGCCCGAGCGACGGGAAAGACCCTGCGGCCCGCTGACGGCTGGGCGGCATGCCGGTGGGCAGCCGTGCATCGCCGTCCGCTTCGCCCCGGGGGGCGGTCGCGGAGGCGGTGTGCCGTCAGGTCTGCGGCGTACCGGCGGACACAGCTCGTGGACGGCTCCCAGGCCTCAGGGACTCCGAACGGGCCGGGCGACCAGGAAGGCCCCCCGGCCCGCTGACCGCTGCGCGTGCCGCGCGCCGTCAGGGCTGCGCATGCCGATGGGCGAATCCCGGCATGCGGGTGGGCGGTCCCTCGGGCAGTCCTGTCGCTGTCCGGTACGCCCCCGGGCCGTCGCGGAGGCGGCGCGCCGTCAGGCCTACACGGCTCGTAGACGGCCCCAGGCCTCCGGGACGCCGAACGCCGGGCGACCAGGAAGGCCCCCGGCCCGCTACACGAGTGGCGCCCCGTCAGGACTACGGCATATCCGTGGACAAATCGCTGGGCAAACCGCTGGGCAGATCGGTCGGCAGGTCCGTGGGCAGTCCCTTGGGGGGCTTGCCGCCCTCCGTTTTCAGGAACTCGTCCTGGCCAGCCCCCTCCCAGGAGACCTTCAGCGTCTTGGCGTCCACGGACTCGACCTGCCCCTTGGTGCGGTCGCCGTTGCCCTGCGGGCACTTGAGAGTGATCGTCCCGCCGCCCGCGGTGCCGCTGCACATCACGTCCTCGCCCACGAGCGACGCCGCCTTCTCGTGGATCACGAGAGCCAGCGGCTTGCCACCGGTCGTCGTGATCCACGAGCCCTCCAGGCTGCCCTCACCGGAGCCGCCGGAGCCGCCGCCGTCCGAGCCACCGGACCCGGCGGCCGAACCGCGGTCCTTCTTGCCGCCCTCGTCATCGCCGCCGTCACTGCCGCACCCGGCCACGGCGAGCGCCGCGACCAGCCCGACCACGACGGCCCCTGCCCGGACATGACCGGCACGACGAGCATTACGGACGTACGTACGCACGTGAAGTCCCCCTGAAGAGCCTGGTGTCGCACGCCGGAGATCCCGGCGAAATCGCGCGCCAAGCTACCAGGAAGACTTGCGCACACCGGGGAGAAATCCGGCGTGTGCTTGTTCACGCAACTTCACCCTCGACAGGCCGAACGCTCCCACGTAACCGCGCGGACGCCCGTCGACACTGTCGCGGTTGCGCACCCGCGTGGCGCTCGCGTCACGCGGCTGGCGCGCCAACTCCCGCTGCGCGCGCGAGCCGTTCGGCGTCGCCGGTGCCGGGCCTGCGGATGATCTCCTTCAGCTCGGCCCGCCGCGCGGCGTACCGCGCGACGATCTCGCGGCGCTTCTCGTTCTTCGCGGTCTTGCTCTTCTTCGCCATCGGTCAGACCTTCCCGCCCCGCGCGCGGATGCGGGCGACAGCCGCCTCGATGCCGATGGAGTCGACGGTCCTGATCCCCTTCGTGCTGAGCCGCAGCCGCACGTACCGCCCCTCGCTCGGCAGCCAGTACCGCTTGCGCTGGACGTTGGGGTCGAAGCGGCGGGAGGTCCGCCGATGGGAGTGGGAGATGTGGTTGCCGAAGCCGGGCTTCGCGCCGGTCAGCTGGCAGTGGGCGGACAAGGTGACGCACCTCTCTGTCGGTCGAAGACACCCGCTATTGAAAACGGGAGTCGTTTTCATATACTACCCACATGGCCCGCAACGAACTCCGCCCCGTCATCAAGCTCCGGTCCACGGCGGGAACCGGCTACACCTACGTCACCCGCAAGAACCGCCGTAACGACCCCGACCGCCTCACGCTGCGCAAGTACGACCCGGTGGCCGGCCGCCACGTCGACTTCCGAGAGGAGCGCTGACCGCCATGCGCAAGGACATCCACCCGCCGTACGCCCCCGTCGTCTTCCGCGACAAGGCCGCGGGCTTCGCCTTCCTCACCCGCTCCACCGCCACCAGCGCGAAGACGGTCGAGTGGGAGGACGGACGGACGTACCCGGTCATCGACGTCGAGGTCTCGTCCGCGAGCCACCCCTTCTACACGGGGACGGCGCGCGTCCTGGACACCGCGGGCCGCGTCGAGCGCTTCGAACGCCGCTTCGGTAAGCGCTGATGGACCACCGGCACGACAAGCACGCAGAGCACGGCGGGCCCGACGATCACACCGCCCGCCCCATGGACACCGTGATCGTCGGCGGGCTCCACGCGGACGCCCGCAGGGCGGCCGTCGACCAACTCCTCGCCACCGTCCCCGACAGCGTCGCCCTCCACCACGACCTGTCGACCGCGGTGCGGGGCACGGTCGTACGCACCGTGCGCGACACCACCGGCATCCTCTCCACGGGCGACGCCCCCCTCGTCAACGACTGCGCGTGCTGCGCGCTCCGCGAGGACCTCGTGCCCGAGCTGGAGCGCCTCGCGGACGCGGGCCTGACCCGGCTCGCGGTCGTCGAGCTGTGGGACTCCGTCGAGCCCAAGGCCATGGCCGAGGTCATCGCCGCGCACAGCGGCGCGGACCTCAGGCTCAGCGGCGTGGTCACGGCGGTGGACCCCGCCCTGCTCCTGCCCTGCCTCGGCAACGGCGACGACCTCATGGCGGCCGGGCTCGCCGCCGCCCCCACCGACCAGCGCACCGTCGCCGACACCTGGGCGCGCCAGCTGGAGTACGCCCCCAGTGCTCGCCGTCGCCGCTCCCCCGAGGCCGACGACGAGGACCGCGCGCTGCTCGCCCCAGCTCCACCCGACGGCCCGGCAGGTCCTGATCGGCCACGGTGACCTGCCGGGCGCCGTCCTCGCCGGGTTCGACGTCGAGGCGGCCGCGGCCGCGCAGCACCCGTCCTGCGCGCTGCTGCCGGTCGAGGCCGACGCGTCGGGCGTCTCCACCTTCGTATGGCGCCGGGAGCGGCCGTTCCACCCGGAGCGGCTGTACGAGGCGCTGGAGGACCTGACCTGCGCCGCCGCCCGCAGCCGGGGCCGGTTCTGGCTCGCCGACCATCCGGACACGCTGCTCGGCTGGGACGCGGCGGCGCGGCGCGCTCTGCGTGGAGTCCGCCGGGCCCTGGCTGGCCTCGCTGCCCGACGCCGCGTGGGAGATGGTGCCGCCGGTGCGCCGCGCGGCGGCGGCGCTCGACTGGCATCCGGAGCACGGCGACCGCTGCAACCACCTGGTGTTCACCTCGCCCGGCCTGGACCGCGACAACCTCGCACAGCTGCTGGAGTCCTGCCTGCTGACCGACGAGGAGTACGCCGCCGGGCGCGACGCCTGGAAGAACCTGCCGCCCGCCTTCGACACCCTCCTGGAGGTCTGACCTTGTCCCCCCGCAAGTCCCCCGCCCGCCCGCAGAAGCCGCGCCCCAATCCCCTGGATCAGGCCGGCATCACGTACATCGACTACAAGGACACGGACCTGCTCCGGAAGTTCATCTCGGACCGGGGCAAGATCCGCAGCCGCCGCGTGACACGTGTGACGGCACAGCAGCAGCGGCAGATCGCCGCGGCGATCAAGAACGCCCGCGAAATGGCACTCCTGCCGTACGGCACTCCGCGCTGATCCGCGGGCCGAACCGCCGGTTTTCCCTCCCCCTCCGCACACCGCGCCCCTGTTTTCCGTCCCCGGACGGAACACATCCGGCGCGGTGTGCGTCTGTCTTCTGAAGAGCCGCGATCGGAACTGTGATCGGAGCCGTGATCGGGCGGCGATCAGACCGCGCTCAGCAGCTGTAATCAAGGCACCACCGCGCGTGCACGTGCATCTGCCCATGCATCGGCATGTGAACACAGCTATGATCCGGGACAGTTGACCATTGCATCTAGAGCCACTACAGGCACTGCACCACCGGGGAGCGATCTGTGCACCACGCGTTTAACGGCATGGCGGCCACGGAGCTCCACGGGGTGGTCTGGCAGAAGAGCAGACACAGCAATTCGCAGGGCTCGTGCGTGGAGTTCGCGAAACTGCCCGGCGGCGATGTCGCCGTACGCAACTCGCGTTTTCCGGACGGCCCGGCGCTCGTCTACACGCGCGCCGAGATAGAGGCGATGCTGCTGGGGATGAAGGACGGGGAGTTCGACCACCTGATAGCCGGTTAGCCCGCCGGACTCCGTCGGCCCCCGGCCCGTGACGCTCAGCGCAGCTGGAACAGCGCCCAGACCACCTTGCCGCGCACCGCGCCGGCGAGCGGGTGCCAGCCCCAGCCGTCGCTGAAGGACTCCACCAGGAACAGGCCGCGGCCCGACTCCGCGGAGAAGTCGTCGTCGGTGTCGCGGGCGACCGGGCTCTCGTCGCTGGGGTCGCGCACCGCGCACACCAGACGCGACGCCCAGCACATCAGATGGAGCCGCACGGGAGGCTCCGGCTGCTCGCGCGGGGTGTCGGCGGGCAGGGCGTGCCGCAGGGCGTTGGTGACGAGTTCCGAGACGACCAGCGCTATGTCGTCGAAGCGCTCCTCCAGGTCCCACTGCCCGAGCGTCGCGCGGGTGAACTTCCGTGCGCTGCCCACCGCTTCATAGCGGGCCGGGAGGGCGACGGACGCGGCGCTGGAGACCGCCGAGGGGTCGAGTGGAGGAAGGCCCTGCCTCAACGGCTCGAGCACGGTCGATCCATTCGTCCCCATGCGAGGCACTCCCCGGTTTCGCGGTACGTAGCGATGGAGCGGTGGCGCGGTCGGTCGCCGATGGTGCGGGTGGTGCGCGGTCGGTACAGCAGTGGCGCGCGGACCATGGTTCCGAATGCGCACAGCAGATGCAAGGGCAGATGCACGTGCACGCGCCGGACTTGGTGGCACCCGTGCCCTTTCTTGTGCATTTCTTCCCCGGACTTCTTCTGGTCAGCTTTCGGAGGCTTTCCCTTTCTGTAACCGGACGTGTACGGCCTGAAGCGTTTAATGGCAGACTGCTGGCTTCCAGTCGATGGGGAGGATTGAGCGAAGTGACCGCAGCGGAGTCGAGTGGCTCGGTGGTACGGCGCATCCTGCTGGGCTCACAGCTGAGGCGCCTGAGGGAGTCCCGGGGCATCACCCGCGAAGCGGCCGGCTACTCGATCCGCGCCTCCGAGTCGAAGATCAGCCGCATGGAGTTGGGACGGGTGAGCTTCAAGTCCAGGGACATAGAGGACCTCCTCACGCTGTACGGCGTCACGGACGAGGCCGAGCGCGGCGCACTCCTCTCGCTCGCCAAGGAAGCCAACCTCACGGGCTGGTGGCACAGTTACTCCGACGTCCTGCCGGGCTGGTTCCAGACGTACATCGGTCTGGAGGGCGCGGCCTCGCTCATCCGCGTCTATGAAGTCCAGTTCGTCAACGGCCTGTTGCAGACCGAGGCGTACGCCCACGCGGTCGTCGCGCGCGGCATGCAGGGCGCGAGCAAGGCGGAGATCGACCGCCGCGTCGCGCTGCGCCTGGAGCGCCAGAAGCTCCTCGCCTCCGAGCACGCGCCCCGCTTCCACTGCGTCCTGGACGAGGCGGCGCTCCGACGCCCGTACGGAGACCGGGATGTGATGCGCGGTCAGATCCAGCACCTGATCGACATCTCCGAGCGGCCGAACGTCACGCTCCAGGTGATGCCGTTCAGCTTCGGCGGCCACGCGGGCGAGAGCGGCGCCTTCACGATGCTGAGCTTTCCGGAGTCCGACCTCTCCGACGTCGTGTACGTGGAGCAGCTCACCGGCGCGCTCTATCTCGACAAGGCGGAAGAGGTGGCCCAGTACGAGCGGGTCGCGGCGCAACTGCACAAGGACAGCCCGGACGCGGCGGACAGCCGCGACCTTCTGCGCGGACTTCTCCAGCTCACCTGAGCCTTTACGTCCAACTTGCGTGGAACATAAGTACTATGACGTGACCTCAGGTGTCTGCCACCGGTTCGGATGCCTGCTTCCGTCCGCTGTCATGGCAAGGGGTCCCTCTCATGTCTTCCTTCTTCACTGATCTGGCTCACCAGTACATCGACGGGGAGTGGAAGACCGGATCGGGCTCCTGGGACATCATCGACTTCAACCCGTACAACGGCGAGAAGCTGGCGTCCATCACCGTCGCCACCGCCGACGAGGTCGACCAGGCCTACCGCGCCGCCGAGCGCGCGCAGCGGGAGTGGGCCGAGACCAACCCCTACACCCGGCGCGGCGTCTTCGAGCGCGCCCTGCGGATCATCGAGGACCGCGAGGAGGAGATCTCCGAGGCGATCGTCGCCGAGCTGGGCGGCACCCGGCTCAAGGCCGCCTTCGAGCTGCACCTCACCAAGGAGTTCCTGCGCGAGGCCGTGCACCTCGCGCTGCGGGCCGAGGGCCGCATCCTGCCCTCGCCGGAGGACGGCAAGGAGAACCGCGTGTACCGCGTCCCGGTGGGCGTGGTCGGCGTCATCAGCCCCTTCAACTTCCCGTTCCTGCTGTCGATCAAGTCCGTCGCCCCGGCCCTCGCCCTCGGCAACGCGGTCGTCCTCAAGCCCCACCAGAACGCGCCGGTGCTCGGCGGCAGCCTCGTCGCCAAGGTGTTCGAGGACGCCGGACTGCCGGCCGGTCTGCTCAACGTCGTCATCACCGACATAGCCGAGATAGGCGACGCCCTGATCGAGCACCCGGTGCCGAGCCTCATCTCCTTCACCGGCTCGGACCGCGTGGGCCGGCATGTCGCCACCGTCTGCGCCTCGCACTTCAAGCGCTCGATCCTGGAACTGGGCGGCAACAGCGCGCTGATCGTCCTGGACGACGCCGACATCGACTACGCCGTGGACGCGGCGGTCTTCAGCCGCTTCGTGCACCAGGGCCAGGTCTGCATGGCCGCCAACCGCATCCTCGTGGACCGGTCCGTCGAGGCGGAGTTCACCGAGAAGTTCGTCGCCAAGGCCGCCTCGCTCAAGGCCGGCGACCCGGCCGAGCCCGGCACCCACATCGGCCCGCTCATCAACTCCTCGCAGGCGGACGCCGTTTCGGCCGTCGTCGAGCAGGCCGTCGCCGCGGGCGCGACCGCCCTCCTGCACGGCCGCGCCGAGGGCAACGTGGTCACGCCCTCCGTCCTGACGGGCCTGCCCGCCGACTCCCCGGTCCTCGGCCAGGAGATCTTCGGCCCCGTGGCCCTGCTCCTGCCCTTCGACGGCGAGGACGAGGCGGTACGGATCGCCAACGACACCCCGTACGGCCTGAGCGGCGCGGTGCACACGGCCGACATCGAGCGCGGCGTGCGCGTCGCCAAGCGCGTACGGACCGGCATGATCCATGTGAACGACGGCACCGTCCACGACGAGGCGATCGTGCCGTTCGGCGGCGAGAAGAGCTCTGGGGTCGGCCGCCTGAACGGTGAGGCGACGGTGGACGTCTTCACCACCCAGAAGTGGATCTCGGTGCAGCACGGCCGCTCCCGCTTCCCGTTCTGACGCCTTTCGCCCCCGCCGCGGCTTCCCGGGAACCCGCGGGCCTCCGCCGACCCTTGCGGACAGAAGCTGACCGCAAGGGTCCCTAGCGTGTGAGGTGTCGGGAGGGAAGCCGGAGTCCCCGGCGGACCTCACCCCTTGAGAAGGCGGACACCATGGTCACCCACGTCAGTTCAGAAGCCCGCGGCGACGAGCGCGGCGCCCTCATCGCCTTCGTGGCGGCCCAGCGCGGCGGCCTGCGCCGCGCGGTGCTCGGCCTCACCGACGAGCAGGCCGCCCGGCGCCCCAGCGCCAGTGAGCTGTCCCTGTCCGGCCTCGTGAAGCACGTCGCCGAGACGGAGCTGAACTGGCTGCGCATGGCGCAGCGGAAGCCGAACGAGAGGCAGCGCACCCAGGAGACCTGGGGCGACAGTTTCCGCCTCGTGGAGGACGAGACGCTCGCCGAGACCCTGGCCTTCTGGGACCGGGTCGCCCGCGAGATCGAGGAGTTCATCCTCGGGGTGCCGAGCCTCGACGACACCTTCCCGCTGCCCGAGGCGCCCTGGTTCCCCAAGGACGGGGCCGTCTCGATGCGCTGGCTGATGCTGCACCTCGTGGAGGAGATCGCGCGGCACGCGGGCCACGCCGACATCATCCGGGAGTCCCTGGACGGGAAGACGGCCTTCGAGCTGGTGGCCCTGGAGCAGGGATACCCTAGTCAAAGTTGATGACTGGGGGGCTAGCGGAAGGGCGCGGTACATGTCAGCGATCCGGCTACTGGTTCTCGGGGCCGTGCGCCAGCACGGCCGCGCCCACGGCTACCAGGTCCGCAACGACCTGGAGTACTGGGGCGCCCACGAGTGGTCCAACGCCAAGCCCGGTTCGATCTACCACGCCCTGAAACAGCTGGCCAAGCAGGGCCACCTGCTCGCCCACGAGACGGCGCCCTCCACCGTGGGCGGCCCGCCGCGCACCGAGTACGAGATCACGGACCAGGGCACCGCGGAGTTCTTCACGCTGCTCCGCGAGTCCCTCGCCACGTACGACCAGCGGCCCGACATGCTCACGTCCGCCCTGGGCTTCATCGTGGACCTGCCGCGCGACGAGGCGGTCGCGCTGCTCAAGGAGCGGGTGCGGGCGATGGAGGAGTGGCGCACGTCCGTCACGGAGTACTACACGCCCGAGGAGGGACCCGGGCAGCTCGGCCACATCGGCGAGATCATGAACTACTGGGTGCACACCGCCGACGGCGGCATGGAGTGGGCGCGGGGTCTCATCGAACGGATCGAGGGCGGCGCCTACACCTTCGCGGGTGAGGGCGAGCCGTTCATCGGCGTACTGGCGGACGGCCAGGAGAACCCCTACGCGGCCGGCCCGCCGGAGACGGACGACCACTCCGGCTGAGCGGCCCGCGCGGTGCGGACTTGCACCTCACGCGACGTGAGGACACAGGCTGATCCGCGTACCGAGAAGGAGGGCGGAGGCCATGGACTACTCCGTGGGACAGGTCGCCGGTTTCGCCGGTGTGACGGTGCGCACGCTGCACCACTACGACGAGATCGGCCTGCTCGTGCCCAGCGGGCGCAGCCACGCGGGTCACCGGCGCTACAGCGACACCGACCTGGACCGGCTGCAGCAGGTCCTGTTCTACCGGGAACTCGGCTTCCCCCTCGACGAGGTGGCGTCCCTCCTGGACGACCCGGACACGAACCCCCGGGAACACCTGCGCCGCCAGCACGAGCTGCTGACCGCGCGGATTCGCAGGCTCCAGGAGATGGCCGCCGCCGTCGAGACCGCGATGGAGGCGAAGAAGATGGGCATCAACCTCACCCCCGAGGAGAAGTTCGAGGTCTTCGGGGACCACGACCCCGAGCAGTACGCGGAGGAGGTCGAGCAGCGCTGGGGCGGCACCGAGGCCTACCGCGAGGCGCAGCGCAGGGCCGGGTCGTACACCAAGGACGACTGGAAGCGGATCAACGACGAGCTGAACGCGGTCCACGCGCACATGGGCGACCTGCTCGACCGGGGGCTCGCGGCCGACTCCGCCGAGGCGATGGACGGCGCCGAGGAACACCGTAGGTTCATCACGCGGCACCACTACGAGTGCTCGCACGAGCTGCACAGCTGCCTTGGTGAGATGTACGTCTCCGACGAGCGGTTCACCGCGTTCTACGAGGCCATCCGCCCCGGGCTCGCGGTGTTCATGCGGGACGCGATCCTCGCGAACGCGGCGCGCAGCAGCTGATCGCCACCGCCGGCGCGGGGCCGGTACGGGGCTGATGGGGGGCCGGTACGGGGCTGGTAAGGGGCGTTCTCAATGGAGGGCGCCCCTTACTATGCTGCCTAGTTGGACCGTGGAACCTGGCCGTGCCGCCCCACGTTGATAACTTTGGGCGGCTGCACCTGCCGCCGCACCGCCCCCTCACCCTCAGGAGCCCGGAACCGTGACGACGCTTGCGCTCGGACCAAGCTGGCTGGATCCGGATTACCTGCTCAACCAGTTCGGCCTCTGGGGCCTGCTGGTGATCGTCTTCGCCGAGTCGGGCCTCCTGATCGGCTTCTTCCTGCCCGGTGACTCGCTGCTGTTCACCACGGGCCTGCTGATCACCACGCACAAGCTGGACACTCCGCTGTGGCTGGCCTGCGTCCTGATCTGCCTCGCCGCGATCCTCGGCGACCAGGCGGGCTACCTCTTCGGCAAGAAGGTCGGCCCGGCGCTGTTCAACCGCCCGGACTCCAAGCTGTTCAAGCAGGAGAACGTGGTCAAGGCCCACGACTTCTTCGAGAAGTACGGCCCCAAGTCCCTGGTCCTGGCCCGCTTCGTGCCGATCGTGCGGACGTTCACGCCGATCATCGCCGGTGTCTCCGGCATGCGGTACCGCTCGTTCATCACGTTCAACATCATCGGCGGCGTCCTGTGGGGCGCGGGCGTCACGCTGCTCGGCGCCTGGCTCGGCAACATCGACTTCGTCCACAAGAACATCGAGGCGATCCTCATCCTGATCGTCCTCATCTCGGTGGTGCCGATCGCCATCGAGTTCCTGCGGGCACGCGGCAAGTCCAAGAAGGCGGCGGTGGCCGAGGGCGCGCCCCCGGCCCAGCGCGGCCGCCACGCCAAGCGGTAGCCCCCCCCAGGGGACCCGGGGCGGTCAGAAGCCCCTGGTTCGCTTCGCCGCCCGCCGGTTCGCCGCCGAGGCGGCGCCCGGCACCTTCATGATCAGCCGGGAGACCTCGCTCCCCAGGTTCACACCGATCGCGATGGCCAGCGCCGTGGCGACGGCCTTGGTGAGCGAGTTGATGCCCGTGTTGAGGTCGTTCTGCGCCAGGGCGAGCAGCCCGAAGTACGTCGCGCTGCCGGGCAGCAGCGGCCCGATCGCCGCCGTCACGTACGGCAGTGAGGACGCGAACCGGTAGCGCGAGAAGAGCTGCCCGAACAGGCCCACCAGCCCGGCCGCCACGGCCGTCGCGGCGACGGGTGACAGCTCCAGCGGGGTGTGCGCCAGGGCGCCGAACATCACCCAGGCGATGCCGCCGTTGAGCGTCACTATCAGGACCGTGTTGCGCTCCTGCTGGAGCAGTATCGCGAAGGCGAGGCTCAGCGCCATCGACGCCAGGATCTGGATGACCGGCCGCGTCGACGACACCCCGAACTCCGTCTCCGGCGTCAGGTTCGTCGCGTCCAGCATCACGCCGAGCGAGAGCACCAGCAGCACACCGCAGACGATGCCCACGATCAGATACATCACTTCGAGCAGGCGCGCCGCCGCGGTGATGTAGTAGCCGGTCAGGCCGTCCTGCACGCCCGCCACCAGAGCCCGCCCCGGGATCAGCGCGAAGAGCCCACCGGTGATGACCGCGGACGCCATGGTCGCCTCGGTGTGCGCGAAGCTCAGCGCGACACCCATCGCGGCGGGCGGCATCGCGGCCCCCACGAACTGGTAGAACTCCGGCAGCCCGCGCCCCGCGCACAGCCACGCGAGCCGGTCGCCGAGCATCGCGCCGACGGCGGCCACCACGAACACCAGCGCGCCACCGCCGACCAGGACGGACGCGGAGCCCGCGAGCAGCCCGCTGGCCGCCGTGAGGGCCCACCCCGGGTAGGGGTGCCGGTTGCGCCGGATGCCCGCGAGACGGCGGTAGGCCTCCTCCAGGGAGACCTCGATCTCCGGGTCGCTGATGTCGTCCACCAGGTGGAAGACCGCGGCGAGCCGGGTGTAGTCGGTCCCCCGGCGGCGTACCGTCCGGGAGGCCGTCACGGGGTCGTCCACCAGGGACGGCTGGTGCGAGATCGACAGCAGCGTGAACGTCACGTTCGGCTCACAGCGGTCGAGGCCGTACGAGCGGCAGACGGCGAACATCGCCGCCTCGACGTCCTCGGCGCCCTCACCGCCCGCGAGCAGCAGCTCACCGATACGCAGCGTCAGGTCGAGCACGCGCGGCACGGCGGGGCCGGCCTCGTCCTCGTGCTTCTGCGCGGGCTCCGTCGCGGGCCGCTCGGTGACCGGCATCCGCAGCATCGTGCGCATCTGATCCTGCCAGGGCGCCTCCTTGGTGAGCTTCACCAGAGGGACGCCGTGCGCGGGCGTGAAGGCCTGCGGGGCGTTGCGGGCGCTGTAGGTGTGCGGCGTGGAGAACGCCGACTTCTCGGGCTCCTGTGCCGTCGGAGGTGCCGGGGCGGCGAGACCGTCGGGGATCGCGAACTCGGAAGTGGTCTGCGAGTCGTCCTCGGGGGCCGCCGGCTGCGGCGCCACCCCGCTGGGCTGCGCGAACGCACTGCGGGCCTCGTCCGACTGAGGCTTTTGGTCCTCGGCCTCATGCTCGGCCACTGATGCCCTCACTTCTCATACGACTCGTACGCACCCTCCGTATGGCCAGTATGGGCACAAATACACGAACGGCCGCGCGGCCCGGGGCTCCCGGATCGCGCGGCCCGTACGGGGCGGGAGGCTCAGTGGCCGCCCTGCGCCTCGAAGCGCTTGTACGACTTCTCGATCTCCGCCTCGGCGTCCGCGCGGCCGACCCAGTCGGCGCCCTCGACGGACTTGCCGGGCTCCAGGTCCTTGTAGACCTCGAAGAAGTGCTGGATCTCCAGGCGGTCGAACTCGGAGACGTGGTGGATGTCACGCAGGTGCTCCACCCGCGGGTCCGAGGCCGGGACGCAGAGCAGCTTGTCGTCGCCGCCCGCCTCGTCGGTCATGCGGAACATGCCGATGGCGCGGCACTTGATGAGGCAGCCGGGGAAGGTCGGCTCGTCCAGGATGACCAGGGCGTCCAGCGGGTCACCGTCCTCGCCGAGGGTGTTCTCGACGAAGCCGTAGTCCGCGGGGTAGCTGGTCGAAGTGAAGAGGCGACGGTCCAGACGAATCCGGCCGGTCTCGTGGTCCACCTCGTACTTGTTCCGCGAACCCTTCGGAATCTCGATGGTGACGTCGAACTCCACGGGTGGCTCCTCCATGATCAGCACATACTTCGGGTGATTAAGTGTCCCTCACGCACATGTGTGATCGCGAAAGGGGCTGGTCGTCGTGCCGGAGCTCAGACCTTGGCAGCGGCCTCGACAGCTGTTGCGACAGCTGGCAAAGCCCTCCGCCTTCCAGCGCCCCCGATTCTCGGGGACGCTCAAGACCTGGCAGCTCACGGCGGGTGCCGCCGCCTTCGGCCTGGTGATCTCGGCCGGGGCGGTGGCCGCGGCCGGCCCTTGGGACTCCTCCGGTCAGCGTACGGCCGAGCGGGAGTGGGCCGCCGCTCAGGAGGCCTGGGGTGGCGCAGATCACGAAGGTCGTACGTCGGGACAGGGCCCCGAGGCGGCTCCGAGCGCCCCCGCGGTGCTCGCCGGGCTCGGCGCACCCGCGGGAACGGCGCCGAAGCCGACGGACCGCGCCCTCGCCGACGTACTCGACCCGCTCCTGAAGGACCCGGCGCTCGGCCCGAAGCGCTCGGCGGTCGTGCTGGACGCGGTCTCCGGCAAGCGGGTCTACGACAAGGGGGCGGGGGAGGAGCTGACGCCCGCGTCGACCATAAAGATCGCGACGGCGGTCGCGACGCTCTCCGCGGTCGGCCCGGACCACCGCATCACGACCAGGACGGTCGTGGAACCCGACTCGAAGGACCTCGTCCTGATCGGCGGCGGCGACCCCACGCTGACCGCCCGCAAGGACGGCCGCTACACCGACACCGCCGCGAACCTGCGCACGCTGGCCGAGCGCACCGCCCGCGCGCTGAAGACCCGTGACATCGACGAGGTGCGGCTCTCCTACGACACCTCGCTGTACTCCGGGCCGCCGCAGCACCCCATCGGCCCGAACGAGAACATCACTCCCGTCAGCGCCCTCATGGCCGACGAGGGCCGCCTCGACGACTCCACCAGCGGCCCGGCGCCGCGTTCGGGCGACCCGGCGGGCGACGCGGCGAAGAAGTTCGCGGGCTTCCTCAAGGACCACGGCATCGCGACACAGGCGGAGCCCGGCCCGACCAAGGCCTCCGAACGGGCCGAATCCCTCGCCGACGTCTCGTCGCCGCCCCTGTCCGCCCTGGTCGAGCGGATGCTGACCCACAGCGACAACGACATCGCCGAGGCCCTGGCCCGCCAGACGGCCCTCGCGGCGAAGGAACCCGCCAGCTTCGACGGCGCGGGCGACGCGGTCCGCGCCGAGCTGGCCGGGCTGAAGCTGCCGGTCCAGGACGCCGAGATCACCGACGGCAGCGGCCTGGACGCGCCGACCGGATCTCCGCCGAGCTGCTCGCCGCACTCCTGGACCGCGCCGCCGACCCGGGCCGCCCCGAGCTGCGCCCCGTGCTGACGGGCCTGCCCGTCGCGGGCTTCACCGGCACACTCATCGACCGCTACCCGAAGGAATCCCCGGGCACCGGCGTCGTCCGCGCCAAGACCGGCACGCTCACGGGCGTGAACACCCTCGCCGGCACGGTGGTCGACGCCGACGGCCGCCTCCTCCTCTTCGCCTTCATGACGACAGGCACCACAGACCCCCGAGCAGCCCAGTCGGCCCTGGACCACATGGCCTCCACCCTGGCCAACTGCGGCTGCCGCTGACCACCCCACCGCCGCGAGCGCCCCGCCAGCGCGGGGAACTGCGCGCTCAACCCCCATAGGACCCGCACCCACAAGACGCCAGCCCCGCCCCGAAAGCGCGCGGGGAACTGCGCGAGCAACCCCCACACACCCGCACCATGACCGCAGAGGCGACCGCCCCCTAGGGGCCACCCCAGGGCAACCTGGGGGGTCAACCCCCTCCACCGGAGGTGCCAAGCACGTACCGTTGACGCATGACGAGCATCGGTGGTGCGGAGATGGTCGACTGGAACCTCGCGGTGGCAACCGCGACCCGCCTCGTGCGGCCGGGCCCAGAAGTGAGCAAGGACGAGGCCCGCGCAGTCGTCGCGGAGCTGCGTCGGCACGCCAAGTCCTCGGAGGAACACGTCCGTTCCTTCACGGGAATGGGCACGGAGGACACCCACGACACCCCCGTCCTCGTCGTCGACAGGGCAGGCTGGATCAGGGCGAACGTGGCCGGCTTCCGGGAGATCCTCAAGCCCCTCCTGGAGAAGATGCAGGACAAGCGCGGCGGCGGCCCCGGCGGCGCGGTCCTCGGCGCGGTCGGCGGCAAGGTCACCGGCGTCGAGCTGGGCATGCTCCTGTCGTTCCTGGCCTCCCGCGTCCTCGGCCAGTACGAGACCTTCGCCCCGGCCACCCGCGCCCTCCCCGCGGGGGCGAACGGCGGCGGCAGGCTCCTCCTCGTCGCCCCGAACATCGTGCACGTCGAGCGCGAGCTGGACGTCGACCCCCACGACTTCCGCCTCTGGGTCTGCCTCCACGAAGAGACGCACCGCACGCAGTTCACCGCCGTGCCCTGGCTGCGCGACCACCTCGAAGGCGAGATCCAGTCGTTCCTCGGCGAGACCGACGTCGACCCGATGACGGTCCTGGAGCGCATCCGGGAAGCCGCCCAGTCGTTCGCGGGCGGGCGGCCCGAGGGCGAGGAGGGCGAGGACGGCGCCGACGGTGGCCGCTCCATCGTCGAGCTGGTGCAGACCCCCGCCCAGCGCGAGATCCTCGCCCGCCTCACCGCCGTGATGTCCCTCCTGGAAGGCCACGCGGACTTCGTGATGGACGGCGTCGGCCCCGACGTGGTGCCGTCCGTCGAGGAGATCCGCGAGAAGTTCAAGGAGCGCAGGGCCCGCGGCGCGAGCCGCCTCGACCAGGCGCTGCGCAAGCTCCTCGGCCTCGACGCGAAATTGCGCCAATATCGGGACGGCGAGCGCTTCGTGCGCGCGGTCGTCCAGGAGGTCGGGATGGACGGCTTCAACCGCGTGTGGACCTCGCCGAACACCCTGCCCACCAAGGCGGAGATCGCCAAACCGGCGGACTGGGTCGCGCGGGTGCACCGTAAGGGAGACTGAGGGACCGGATGCGGCCGATGGCAGGAGAACGCCCCAGCAATCACCCGTCCGAGGGACCGTGGGCGATGGGTAGGCGTGCGATGCTCGGGGAACGGCTCGGTTCTGTCACCATCGACACACTCTGAGTGACTGATCGCTCGGGTGACCGAGGCCTGGTCCGCGCGGCCAGGCCCCGCCTCCCCAGTGGGTCCTGAGTGATTGATCCGAGGCTCACCCCCGAACTTCACGAAGGGAACCGGACATGGGTCCCCATCCTGCGGTCGCGGCGATACGCCTGGCGGTCCGCCGCCGTACTCCACGACGTACTGACGACGTACAAGCGCACCTCCGAGAACGCCCCCTCACCCCTCCCGCCCCCCGCACATC
>RBWT01000125.1 GCA_004010275.1 Streptomyces huasconensis | reverse complement strand
TCACGTTACCAGGGCTGGCAATTCGATCCAGGTTCCGCGACCGACGGTCAACCGTCCCAGCCAGACCGCCCAGCCGCACCGCCGCCGCCGCCCAGCGCAGCGCGCCCCCGCCCCAGGAGCCCGTGATGCCCGAAGCCGTGATCGTCTCCACCGCCCGCACCCCGATCGGCCGCGCCTTCAAGGGCTCGCTCAAGGACCTGCGCCCGGACGACCTGACCGCCACGATCATCGAGGCCGCCCTCGCCAAGGTCCCCGAGCTGGACCCCAAGGACATCGACGACCTCATGCTCGGCTGTGGTCTGCCCGGCGGCGAGCAGGGCCACAACCTCGGCCGCATCGTCGCCGTACAGCTGGGCATGGACCACCTGCCCGGCTGCACCATCACCCGCTACTGCTCGTCCTCCCTCCAGACGAGCCGCATGGCCCTGCACGCCATCAAGGCGGGCGAGGGCGACGTCTTCATCTCGGCGGGCGTCGAGATGGTGTCCCGCAGCGTCAAGGGGACCAGCGACGGCCTGCCCGACACCCACAACCCCCTCTTCGCCGACGCCGAGGCCCGCACCGCGGCCCGCGCCGAGCAGACCGGCACGGACTGGCACGACCCGCGCGAGGACGGCCTGATCCCGGACGCGTACATCGCGATGGGCCAGACCGCGGAGAACCTCGCCCGCGCCAAGGGCGTCACCCGCAAGGACATGGACGAGTTCGGCGTCCGCTCGCAGAACCTCGCCGAGGAAGCCCTCAAGAACGGCTTCTGGGAGCGGGAGATCACCCCGGTCACCACCCCCGACGGCACGGTCGTCAGCAAGGACGACGGCCCGCGCGCCGGCGTCACGTACGAGGGTGTCCAGGGCCTGAAGCCCGTCTTCCGCCCCGACGGCATGGTCACCGCCGCCAACTGCTGCCCCCTGAACGACGGCGCCGCCGCCCTCGTGATCATGAGCGACACCAAGGCCCGCGAGCTGGGCCTGACCCCGCTCGCCCGCATCGTCTCCACCGGCGTCACCGGCCTCTCCCCCGAGATCATGGGCCTCGGCCCGGTCGAGGCGTCGAAGCAGGCCCTGCGCCGGGCCGGGCTCACCATCGACGACATCGACCTCGTCGAGATCAACGAGGCCTTCGCCGCCCAGGTGATCCCGAGCTACCGCGACCTGAACATCCCGCTCGACAAGCTGAACGTCAACGGCGGCGCGATCGCGGTCGGCCACCCCTTCGGCATGACGGGCGCCCGCATCACCGGCACGCTGATCAACTCCCTCCAGTTCCACGACAAGCAGTTCGGCCTGGAGACGATGTGCGTCGGCGGCGGCCAGGGCATGGCGATGGTCATCGAGCGCCTCAGCTGACGCCCGATCGCCGCGGAATCACTGACGCAGAGTGCGCCGCTCTGACGCTCCGTATCTGCATCGTTCCGTGACCCAATCTCCCCCAGGATGTGACCTATCTCCTGGGGGAGAGGCATATGCCCTGGTCACGGCAGATCCACTTGCCTCGCCAGGCACAAAGACCTGCCCCTTTCGTGACGTTATGCACTGACAGACGGATCGTGCAGGCTTCAAGCTGATGTAGGAAGTCGGGGGTCGACTTGAAACCGGGAGTACGTCAGTGAGCGCCATGCCTCTTGCCTTGCTGCTCTCCACGGCCGCTGCCACGGTCGTGGGCGCCGCCGCCCTGCACGCAGTGCGCGGTCTGCGCAAGCAGCTCGCCGAGATCACAGCCCTGCGCACCGAGCTGGCCGACAGCCGTGCCGCCGCCGGCCGTCCGCACCCCACGGTGCCGGCCGCCCGTACCGCCGTGGACACCGACGAGATACGCGCGGCGGTCGCCGAGGCGCTCGCCGAGGAGCGCGAGCGGGAGCTGGCCGAGGCCCGCGCCTTCTGGGCCGCCCAGGAGGCCCGTGAGGGCACGGACACGCCGTCCCTGCTGCACGGCCTGCCGGGCCTCGCGGACGGCATCCCGGACAGCATCGCCGAGGAACTGTTCCTGCCGCGCCAGGCCGACTTCACCGGCCTGGAGGCGGACAGCCTGGAGCCGGTGATCGAGCCCTTCCCCGATCCGGCGGCCGACGAGTTCGCGGGTGACTCCCCGGAGTTGGCCGCGGCCCGCCGCCGCCACCCCTCGCACCCGGACTTCGTGCCGGTGCGGACGCCCGCCGCCGAGAGCCACGGCGACCACGAGCGCACGGTGGCCTGCCTCGAAGAGCTGGCCCACGCCCGTACCGCCCTCGCCGACGTCCGCCCCGGCCCGCTGGGCACCCTGGACGTGTACGTCTTCGCGGACGGCACCACGCTCTGCATGACCCCGGGCCACCGCGAGACGGCGGAGCAGCTCGCGGAGGCCCTGCGCGAGGGCCAGGCCCCGGTCCTGCTCGGTGGCTCCGGCATCTCCGGTGCCTACGCCCTGACCTTCGAGTGCGGCACCGAGAACGTCTACATCCTCGCCGACCGCGTCATCGCCTCGGTCTGACCCGCTCCGCACCGGGCCGGGGTCCGGAGCCTGCCCGACAGGCCTAGACCCCGGCCCGTTTCTGCGCCTCCCCCACGAGTTCCAGCGCCCGCGCCAGCTCCTCCTCGTCGGTCAGTACGAGGGCCAGATCGCGCCCCGCGACCGTGATCTGGTCGGCGGCGGCGAACATCCCCGCGTCCGGCATCTCGCGCGGCGGGGTCCCGGGCTCCTCGATGGCCTGCGCGCGCGCCGCCAATTCCCTGGCCAGAGCCAGCGCTTCGGTCGCCGCGCCGCGCTGCAGCCGGCTCTGCGGCGCGGCCCGCAGGCGGTCGGCGAAATGGTCCACTGCGGCCGTCAAAGGCGTCGTATCGAGCACCCCGCGACTTTATGTGCCTTTCCGGGACTGTTGCCAACGCCCGCGGCCTCGGGCACGGTGGCGTGAAGGACGGAACACATCGCGACGCGTCCGGAGGCGCCGATGTCACAAGTCTTCTCCGAGGAGACCCACCGCAACCTGATCGCCCGAATCCCCGAGTGCACCGGTCGTGATATCTCCGACTGGCTGCGCGCGGTGGAGGAAGGTCCCTCTCTCTTCCGCTTCGAGGAGAAGGTCAGCTGGCTGCGTGCCGAGCACAATCTCGCGTACGGCCACGCGAAAGCGATCATCCACGAGTACGACCTGAGGCGGGCCGCCCGCAAGCTCCGCTGACCCGGCGGCCACCACCCCCCGACCACGACCCCCCAGCCGACATGCGAAGGGCCCGCGGACCGGTTCCGGTCCGCGGGCCCTTCGGCTGTCACTTCATCTTCCCGCGTCAGTCGTTCCCCTGGAGGATCGCGATCAGGCGCAGGAACTCGAGGTAGATCCACACGAGCGTCATCGTCAGGCCGAAGGCCGCGAGCCAGGCCTCTTCCTTCGGCGCGCCGTAGGCGATGCCGTCCTCGACCTGCTTGAAGTCCAGGGCGAGGAAGCAGGCGCCGAGCAGAATGCCGACGATGCCGAAGACGATGCCGAGGCCGCCGCTGCGGAAGCCGAGGCCGTCACCGCCGCCGAAGACCATGAACAGCAGGTTCACGGCGGTCAGCAGCAGGAAGCCCATCGCCGCGGCCATCACGAAGCCGTAGAAGCGGCGGTTGACGCGAATCCAGCCCGCCTTGTACGCCACGAGGACGCCGACGAAGACCGCCATCGTGCCCAGCACGGCCTGCATGGCCGCGCCGTCCGCGATGCGGTTGTCGACGACACTGGAGACGACGCCGAGGAAGACGCCCTCCAGCGCGGCATACGTCAGGATCAGCGCGGGCGAGGCCTTGCGCTTGAAGGACTGCACCAGGCCGAGCACCATCGCCACTAGGCCGGCGCCGATCGCGATGCCGTACGACTTGCCGATGTTGGCGTCGTCGACCGGCAGCAGCGCCCAGGCGAGCGCCGCCGTGACCAGCAGCGTGCCGAGCGTGGTGGCGGTGCGCATGACGACGTCGTCCATCGTCATGCGGCCCGTGGTGCTTACGGGCGCCTGGGGCGCGCCGTGCTGCACGTCCTGCTGGGCGTACGGATTGGTGGCGTAGGGGTTGCCCGCGGGGGCCTGCTGGCCGCCGGCGTACGGATTGCCCTGCGCGTACGGGTTGCCCTGGGTCTGGGTCGCGGCTGCGGGTCCCCCGGCCTGCGGCTGCGCGCCGAAGCCGGCGTAGCCGTTGTCGCGGCTGAACCCCCGTCGCGAGAAGACCGGGTTGCTGCTCCTCATTTCACTCCTCCATGGCCACCGTGCGTGGCTTTGCCTCAAGAGTAATGCGTAGGCAAAAGGATGGACCTAGTGCTTGGGGAGGATCTTTCCCCCTCTGTGACCGAGAACGCCCGGGACGGCCCCGACTGTTCCCGGATCGGAATCGTTCCCCCGGGCGAGTGGCACCAGCGAGATGGCCGCGGCCCCGAGGACGGCGGCGACCGCGAAGGTGGTGAAGCCGAGGGAGGCGTCGCCGCCCGCCACCACCGCGCCGCCGAGCCACGGCCCGACGACCGCCCCGGTGCGCCCGACGCCGGTGACCCAGCCGAGCCCGGTGGCGCGCTCGGCGGGCCCGTAGAGCGCGGGGGTCGCCGCGTACACCATGACCTGCGCGGAGAAGAGCCAGATGCCGGTGACGAAGACGATGGCGTAGGCGACGCCGAGCGGCAGCTGGGCCTTGAGCAGGAAGGCGCCGCAGGCGGTGAGCAGGAACCAGACCGCGGAGACCTTGACGGCGCCGAAGCGGTCGGCGGCGCGGCCCGCGACGAGCATGCCGACGATGCCGCCCGCGTTGATCACCAGCAGGAACGTGACGGAGGAGGAGAGGGAGTACCCGGAGGCGCGCATCAGTTCGGGGAGCCAGGTGGAGACTCCGTAGACGAGCAGGAGCCCGGCGAAGGAGGCGGTCCACAGCAGCGGGGTGGCCAGGCGCCGGCCGGGCGCGAAGAGCGCGGCGACGGCGGTGAAGCGGCCCTTCGCCCCGGCCTCGGGGGCTTCGGCGGCCGTCGGGGACGGCAGGCGGTAGCGGACGGCGACCGCCTCGGCCTCGCGGACACGCCCCTTGGCGAGGAGCACGCCGGGCGACTCGGGCAGCCACTTGACGACGAGCGGGACGGCGACGAGCGCGGGGAGCACGCCGCACCAGAAGACGACGCGCCAGCCGTGGCCGGGCCCGAGCGCGAGCCCGAGGCCCGTCGCCGCCATGCCGCCCGCGTGGTACGAGGTCATCATCAGGCCGGTGGCGAGCGCGGCCCTGCGCGGCGGCGCGAACTCGGCGACGATCGCGAGCCCGATCGGCATCAGCCCGCCGAGGCCGAGCCCGGAGACGAAGCGTCCGGCGCCGAAGAAGGCGGCGCTCGGCGCGAGCGCGCACAGCGCGGAGCCCAGCGAGAAGAGGACGACGCTGCCGGTCACCATCGGCCTGCGGCCCGCCCAGTCGGTGAGGGTGCCGCAGCCGAGGGCGCCGAGCAGCATGCCGAAGGTGGTCCAGGAGCCGATGGTCCCGGCGGTGGACGTGCTGAAGCCGAAGCCCTCGTCGTCGAGGAGGTGCGGCATGACGGCGCCGTAGATGTTGACGTCCATGCCGTCGAAGAAGACGACGAGCCAGCACAGGGCGAGGACGGGCGCGACGGAGCGGAAGGTGCGGTCACGGGCGGGAGGGGTCACGTGCTGCCTCTCTTCCTACTGCGGCTCGTCGAAGGGGAAACCGGTGTAGGCCTCCGCCAAGTCGGTCTCGGCGGAGCGCGCGGTGGTGATCCGGTCGAGCGCGGCGAGCTGGACGCGGTCGTCGAAGGGGGTGGCGTCGGGGGCGCGGTGGAGCAGGGTCGTCATCGCGTACGAGAAGCGTTCGGCCTGCCAGACGCGGCGCAGGCAGGTCGCGGAGTACGCCTCCAGGCGGCTCGGGTCGCCCTTCTCGCGCAGCAGGATCAGGGCGCGGGCGAACGTGACGACGTCCCCGACCGCGAGGTTGAGGCCCTTCGCGCCGGTCGGCGGGACGACGTGCGCGGCGTCCCCGGCGAGGAAGAGGCGGCCGTGGCGCATGGGCTCGTGGACGTAGCTGCGCATGGGGGTGACGGACTTGGCGGTGACGGGGCCGCGCCGCAGGGTCCAGGCGGGGTCGTCGGTCTCCAGGCGGCGGTCCAGCTCGTCCCAGATCTCCTCGTCGGTCCAGTCGGCGGCGTCCGTGCCGTCGGGGACCTGGAGGTACGCGCGCGTGACGCTCGGCGACCGCATGGAGAGCAGGGCGAAGCCGCGGTCGTGGCGGGTGTAGACCAGTTCGTCGTGGGAGGGCGGTACGTCGGAGAGGATGCCGAGCCAGGCGTAGGGGTACGTGCGTTCGAAGACCTGGGAGAGCGCCTCGGGCACCGCCTTGCGGGCCACGCCCCAGAAGCCGTCGCAGCCCACCACGTAGTCGCACTCCAGGACCTCCTCGCGGCCCCGGTGCCGGAAGCGGACCCTCGGGTTCTCGGTCTCGGCGCCTTCGACGGCCAGCGCCTCGGCCTCGAAGAGCAGCGGGCCGCCCTCGGCGAGCCGGAGGGCGATGAGGTCCTTGCAGACCTCGGTCTGGGCGTAGACGGTGACGGACCTGCCGCCGGTCAGCGCGGGGAGGTCGACGCGGTGCCTGCGGCGGTCGAAGCGCAGCTCGATGCCGTCGTGCGGGAGGCCCTCGCGGTCCATGCGGGCCCCGGCGCCCGCCTCGCGCAGCACGTCGACGGTGCCCTGCTCCAGGATTCCGGCGCGCTGGCGCCGCTCCACGTAGGCGCGGTCGCGGCTCTCCAGGACGACGGAGTCGATCCCCGCGTTGTGCAGGAGGCGGGCGAGCAGCAGCCCGGCCGGTCCGGCCCCGATGATTCCGACGGTGGTGCGCATCCCTCGCCCCTCGCTCGCCCTGCCCGCTTGTTCGCCTGATGAACTTTCGTTCATAATGCTTGAGCGGGAGTCTCGGGCCGCGCCCGTGCCGTGTCAACGGGTGTGCGGCACCCGATTCCGCCAGACGTCAGGAGCGGCGCCATGCCGGAAGAGTCCGTACGCCCCCTGGAGCGCGGCCTGGCCGTCCTGCGCGCCCTCGCGGCGGCCGGACCGGGGCAGCTGCGGGCCGGCGACCTGGTCCGCGCCACGGGCCTGGCCCGTTCCACGGTCGACCGGGTGGTGACGACCCTGGCCCGGCTCGGGTACGTACGCCTGCGCGGCCAGCAGCTGCACCTCACCCCCCGCCTCATGGAGCTGGGCAACGCCTACCTCGCGGCCAGCGGCCTGACCGGCGAGGTCGCCGCCCGCACCGCCCGGCTCGCGGACGAGCTGGACGAGTCGGTGTCGCTCGCCGTGCCCGACGGCGACGGAGTGCGCTTCGTGACGCAGGCCGCGCGGCGCCGCGCGATGTCGGTGGCCTTCCGCATCGGGGATTTGCTGCCGCCGCGAGCGCTGCGCTCCCGGCGCCCTCTTCGCGGACACCTGGGACGCGGAGCGGTGGGCCGCCTGGCGGGAGCGGATGGCCACCGGGTCGGCCCAGGAGGCCTATCCCGCGCTGCCGCCGGGGCCCGCGCCCGCCGGGGCCCCGGACCTCGCGGAACGGCGTGCGCGCACGCGCGGCGGAGCGGCTGGGCCCTGGACGACCAGCTGATCGAGCCGGGCCTGATCGCGGTGGCGGTCCCGGTGCGCGACACCACGGGCCAGGTGCGGTACGCGATCTCGGCGGTGAGCCACACCAGCAGGCACACGGCACAGGGCCTGGCGGCGGCGGTGCTGCCGCGACTGCGCGCGGAGGCGGAAGCCCTGGCGGGCCTGCCGGGCGCGGCGGAGCCACCGGACGGCGGCCGGGCGTCCGCCCGGGAAGCCACCGGCCCCACCGCCACCGGCTCCGTAGATCCCGCAGCCGACCCCGCCACCGCCAAGCACGAGCTCGGCCCCGGCTTTCTTCAGTCCCTGGCCCGTGGGCTCGCCGTGCTGCGTGCCCTTGGCGGGGCCCGTGGCGGCGGGCTGCCGCTCACCGCGCTCGCCGAGGCCACGGGCCTGCCGAGGGCGACCGCTCGGCGCTGCCTGCGCACACTGGAGGCGGCGGGGTACGCGGCCCACGACGGCCGCCTGTTCCGCCCGCTCCCCCGCATCCTGGAGCTGGGCCACGCGGCCCTGTCCGGGCTCACCTTCGCCGAGCTGGCCGAGCCGCACCTGCGCGACCTCGCCGACCGGGTGCGCCAGTCGGCGTCGACGACGGTCCTGGACGGCACGGACATCCGCTACGTCGCGCGGGCGGCCACCGTCCGCGTCATGAGCGTCCACATCACGGTCGGCACCCGCTTTCCCGCGTACGCCACCGCCATGGGCCGGGTGCTGCTCGCCGGGCTCCCCGAGGAGGAGCGCGAGCACCTCCTGAAGGCCGCGCCGCCCCGCGCCCTGACCCCGCGCACCGTGACCGACCCCGACGAGCAGGCCCGCGTCCTCGCCACGCCGCCGCCGAGGGCCACGCCGCCGTCGACCAGGAACTGGAGGACGGGCTGCGCTCGGTGGCCGTGCCGGTCAGGGACGCGGCCGGGCGGGTGGTCGCCGCCGTGAACGTCGCGCAGCACGCGGGCACCGCCCCGCTCTCCCGGACCCGCGACGCCCTGCTGCCCGCCCTGCGCGCGACGGCGCGGCGATCGAAACGGACCTGCACATCGCCGCCCGCTTCAACACGGTGCGGATGTCCTGACCACGTAGGCGAGGTGACGTTGCGTCAGGCACATGCCGCGCACCCGTCGGGCGCCCCCGCCGTCGCGGGATGGCGGAGGTGCCCGGAGCCGGACTCGAACCGGCACGCCCCCGAGGGGCAGCGAGGTTTAAGCTCGCCGTGTCTGCATTCCACCATCCGGGCAGGCCGTAGGCCCCGCATCAAGGATTCGACCCTATCGGGAGGCGTCCCCCGAACAGCGGGGGAACGGCATGATGTTGTCTTATTTTATTGACGTCTGAGGGGGCATCAGCCGCCGGTACGGGCCATTGGTACTTGCCGGAGGCCTTTCCATGGCCGCGGCCGGTCTCATGGGCCTCTGCACGGAATGACGGAATTTAGCCTCCCGTCCGTTCCCGCCCCAGGTGCCGGACCTCAGGGACGCCCCTCATCCCCAGGTATGACATGAGGCCCCCGAGTCCGACTCGAGAGGGCCCCGGGAACCGGAACAGCGGCTGACTCCAGGACGCCGATCGGCCGCGACGATGGAGTACGTCCCCACTCGTCGTCCCGACAGGAGCACCGTCCCGTGACCACCACCCCCTTCGCCACCCGAGCCACCGCCGTGGCGCCCGCGCCACGGACCTCTCCAAGGTGTACGGACAGGGTGAGACCCAGGTGGTCGCCCTGGACCACGTCTCCGTCGACTTCGGGCAGGGCGAGTTCACCGCCATCATGGGTCCCTCCGGGTCCGGCAAGTCGACGCTCATGCACTGCGTCGCGGGCCTGGACAGCTTCAGCTCCGGGTCGGTGCGCCTCGGTGAGACGGAGCTGTCCACGCTCAAGGACAAGCAGCTCACCAAGCTCCGCCGGGACAAGATCGGCTTCATCTTCCAGGCGTTCAACCTGCTGCCGACGCTGACCGCCCTGGAGAACATCACGCTCCCCATGGACATCGCGGGCCGCAAGCCCGACAAGAAGTGGCTGGAGCAGGTCATCGAGATGGTCGGCCTCTCCGGGCGGCTCGGCCACCGGCCGACCGAGCTCTCCGGCGGCCAGCAGCAGCGCGTGGCCGTGGCCCGCGCGCTCGCCTCGCAGCCCGAGATCATCTTCGGTGACGAGCCGACCGGAAACCTCGACTCGCGCTCGGGCGCGGAGGTCCTCGGCTTCCTGCGCAACTCCGTGCGGGACCTCGGGCAGACCGTCGTGATGGTCACCCACGACCCGGTGGCCGCGTCGTACGCGGACCGCGTGATCTTCCTCGCGGACGGGCGGATCGTCGACGAGATGCTGCGGCCCAGCGCCGAGGGCGTGCTCGACCGGATGAAGCACTTCGACGCCAAGGGGCGGACCAGCTAGGCGTCACGTCGCCTCGTTCCTTGCCCCCCCCGGCCCTCCGCCCCCCTTTCACCTGGACTCACACCCATGTTCCGTACCGCCCTGCGCAACGTGCTCGCGCACAAGGCCAGGCTGCTCATGACCGTGCTCGCCGTCATGCTCGGCGTCGCCTTCGTCTCCGGCACCCTGGTCTTCACCGACACCTTCGGCAACGCCTACAAGAACAAGTCGGCGAAGAGCTTCGACCACGTCTCCGTCGCCGTCCTCTCCGGAGGCGGCTCGGACGAGGACGAGAAGAAGGAGAAGCCCCGGCTCACCGACGCCCTCCTGAAGAAGGCCGCGGCGCTGCCCGGCGCCGACTCCGCGATCGGCTCCGTCTCCGGCTTCACCGCCCTCGCCGACAAGGACGGCAAGCTGGTGGGCGGCGAGTGGGGCACCACCGGCGCCAACTACTTCCCCGGCAAGGGCGGCAAGGACCCGCGCTACGACTTCACCGACGGCGCCGCCCCGAAGTCCGCCGGCGAGATAGCCCTCGACTCCCGCACCGCCGACCGCACCGGCTACCGGGTCGGCGACACCGTCCGCCTCTCCACCGACGGCCCCGTGCGCACCGCGAAGGTCAGCGGCGTCTTCGACACCGACGAGGGCAGCGTCGTCGCGGGCGGCAGCCTGGTCCTCTTCGACAACAAGACGGCGTTCAAGGCGCTCAACAAGACCCAGTACGACGAGATCGACGTGAAGGCGGCCGGGGGCACCTCCGAGGCGGCCCTGGAGCGCTCCGTCGAGAAGATCCTGCCCGAGGACCACCCGACGATGACGGGCGGGGAGCTGAAGGCCCAGCAGGACAGCATGATCGAGGAGCAGACCAGCTCGATGAGCCAGGTCCTGCTGATCTTCGCCGGCATCGCGCTCTTCGTCGGCATCTTCATCATCGCCAACACCTTCACCATGCTGGTCGCCCAGCGCACCAAGGAGCTGGCGCTCATGCGGGCCGTCGGCGCCTCGCGCCGCCAGGTGACGCGCTCCGTGCTGATCGAGGCCCTCCTGGTCGGCATGGTCGCCGCCGTGACCGGTTTCGCGCTCGGCATCGGCGTGGCCGTCGGCCTGGAGTCCCTGATGAACTCCGCCGGTGCCTCGCTGCCCGACGGACCGCTCGTCATCGCCCCGACCACGATCGTCGTGGCGCTGCTCATCGGCGTCGTCGTGACCATGCTGGCCGCCTGGCTGCCGGGCCGCCGCGCCGCGAAGATCCCGCCGGTCGCCGCGATGAACAGCGTCCACGCGACGCCGACCATGCGCGGCCTGGTGGTCCGCAACACCATCGGCTCGATCATCGTGGCGCTCGGCGCGCTGATGCTCTTCATGGACGACAACTACGTGAAGTCGGGCGGCGCGGGCGTCATGCTCGTCGGCGTCATCGTCCTCACGCCGCTGCTGTCCCGCCCCTTCATCGCCGCCTCGGCCCCGCTCCTGAAGCCGTTCGGTGTCACCGGCAAGCTCTCGCGCCTCAACTCGGTGCGCAACCCGCGCCGTACGGCGTCCACGGCCGCGGCCCTGATGATCGGCCTGACCCTCATCACGGCGATGACCGTCGTCGCCACCTCCATGAGCAGCGCCATCAACAAGATGGCCGCCGGTTCCATGAAGGCCGACTACAGCGTCTCCATGGCGAACTTCCAGCCGCTGGCCCCCGAGGTCCGCGAGAAGCTGGACAAGCTCCCCGACGTCGCGGCGACCACCCCGCTGCGCCAGGCGTACGGCGAGGCCGACGGCGGCTTCACCACCATCTCCGGCGTCGACCCGAAGACCTTCGGCAGCCTGGTCGGCATGGACTTCATCGGCGGCTCGGTGGACGGCCTGAAGGCCGGTGACGCGCTCATCGACGACAAGCTGGCCAAGGACCAGGGCCTGAAGGCGGGCGACACCTTCCCGCTGAAGTTCGACGACGACAGCAAGACCGTCAAGGTGAAGGTCGCCGGTGTCTACGAGGGCAACGAAATGCTCAGCGGCGTCTTCGCCGCCACCTCGGTCGTCGACCCGCACCTGACCAAGGTCGTCGACAAGCAGGTCCTGGTGAAGATGGAGGACGGCGCCTCCGACAAGGCCGAGGACGCCATCGTCAAGGCTCTCGGCGAGAACCCCGCCATCACCGTCCAGGACAAGGACGCGATCAGCAACGCGGTGGCCGGCGCCATCAACATGATGCTGAACATGCTCTACGGCCTGCTGGCCATGGCCGTCCTGATCGCGGTGCTCGGCGTCATCAACACCCTCGCGATGTCGGTGTTCGAGCGCAAGCACGAGATCGGCATGTTGCGGGCGATCGGCCTGGACCGCGCGAAGGTCAAGCAGATGGTGCGCCTGGAGGCGGTCATCATCTCCCTGTTCGGCGCGGTGCTCGGCCTCGGCCTCGGCCTGTTCATGGGCTGGGTCGCGGGCGGCACCATCTCCAACAGCGTCTCCACGTACACCATGGAGATCCCGCTCGGCCGCATCGTGGTCTTCCTCGGAATCGCGGCCCTGGTCGGCGTCCTCGCGGCGATGTGGCCGGCCCGCAGCGCGGCGAAGCTGAACCCGCTGATGGCCATCAAGAGCGAGTAGCCGACAGCGGTACGAGGAGAGGGGCCCCGGACGGATCACCGTCCGGGGCCCCTCTCACGTACGGACACCTATGGCTGCGCGCGCCACTCCCGGGCCCGCAGCGGCATCCCCGAGGCGCCGCTCTCCGGGGTCTTCACCGCGAGGACCTGGTTGACGCCGATGCGGTTGTGTTCGAAGGCGAGCGCGGAGGCGGCCATGTAGAGCCGCCAGACGCGGGCACGGCCGGGCGAGGTGAGGCGCTGGGCCTCGGGCCACCCCGCCTCCAGGTTGGCGACCCAGCCGCGCAGGGTCAGGGCGTAGTGCTCGCGGATGGCCTCCACGTCGCGCACCTCGAACCCGGCCCGCTCCAGGAGCCCCACGGTGGTCCCGACGGGTGCCAGCTCCCCGTCGGGGAAGACGTACGCGTCGATGAACTCGTCCACCTCGTAGGCCGACTCGTCGGCCCGCGGGCGGCGCGCGATCTGGTGGTTGAGCAGCCGCCCGCCCGGCTTGAGCAGGGCGTACAGGTCGTGCGCGTACTCCAGATACCGCTCCGAGCCGACGTGTTCGGCCATGCCGATGGAGGAGATCGCGTCGTACGGGCCGTCGCGCACGTCCCGGTAGTCCTGCACGCGGATCTCGATCCGGTCGGTCAGGCCCTCGTCGGCGATGCGCTTCCTGGCGTACGTGGCCTGCTCCTGGGAGAGGGTGACGCCGACGACGGTGACGCCGTGCTCGCGGGCCGCGTGGATCGCCATGGAGCCCCAGCCGCAGCCGACGTCGAGCAGGCGCATGCCGGGCTTCAGGGCGAGCTTTTGGCAGATGAGTTCGAGCTTGGCGCGCTGGGCATCCTCCAGGGTGGAGTCCGGTGAGGCCCAGTAGGCGCAGGAGTAGACCATCGAGGGGCCGAGGACCAGCTCGTAGAAGTCGTTGCCCACGTCGTAGTGGTGGCTGACGGCCTGTCGGTCGCTGCCCTTGGTGTGCCGGTGGAGACGGCCGTGTCTGCGCATCTCCTCGGGTGGCGGGGCGGGCGGCAGGAAGGGCGCGGAGAGGGCGAGCAGCGAGCGGGCGGCGGCGCGGACCGCGGGTCGTGCAGCGCCTGCCGCAGGCCGGGCGCGTCCTCGCCCCGCTCCCAGATGAACTCGGCCATCCGGTCGAGCACCTCGTACAGGTCACCGTCGACGTCCAGGTCACCGGCCACCCAGGCGCGGGCCAGGCCCAGTTCGCCCGGCTTCCACAGGAGGTGGCGCAGGGCGCGGCGGCTGCGGACGACGAGCGCGGGGGCGCCCGGAGGCCCGGCCTCCGAGCCGTCCCAGGCGCGGATGCGCACCGGCAGCGGGGCTCCCATCAGCTGCTCGGCGAGACTCTTCAGCCGCAGTGCGGCGTTCTGCATGGCGCACACCTCCGTGACGACGACCTGTGATCGGTCCGACACCACGTAAACACCGAAGAACCCCGCGCGCAGTCCCCCCGCCGTGTCATGGAACGGCAAAATAGATGCCACGGGCATCTATCCCGCGCCGTCCGCTGTCCCGGGCACGCCGAAGGGGGCCGCCCGCACCACGGATGGCGGACGGCCCCCTTCGGGGTGGATCAGTGACGCGAGGTCAGGAGGCCTTGGCCTTCTCGTCGTCCTTGGCCTCGGCCTTGGCCGCCGGGGCGGGCTCGGCCGCGGCCTGCGGCTTCGGGGCCGGCTTGGCGGCCTCGTAGAACTCCTCGCGAGGCGCTTCCAGAGCACCGAGGGAGACGACCTCGCGATTGAGGAACATGCCGAGCGTCCAGTCCGCGAAGACGCGGATCTTGCGGTTGAACGTCGGCATCGCCATGCCGTGGTACGCGCGGTGCATGTACCAGGCGAGACGGCCCTTGAGCTTGATCTTCATCTTGCCCATGACGATCATCGCGACGCCCTTGTGCAGGCCGAGACCGGCGACCGCACCCTTGTTGGCGTGGCTGTACTCCTTCTGCGGGAAGCCCCGCATGCCGGAGATCACGTTGTCGCCGAGGACCTTCGCCTGACGCAGCGCGTGCTGGGCGTTCGGCGGGCACCAGGCGTTCTCGTTGCCCGCCTTGCGGCCGACGAGGTCCGGCACCTGCGCGTTGTCGCCGGCCGCCCAGATGTAGTCCGTGCCCTGCACCTGGAGCGTGGTCTGAGTGTCCACGTGGCCGCGGGGGCCGAGCGGCAGACCGAAGCGGGCGAGCGCCGGGTTCGGCTTGACGCCGGCGGTCCACACGATGGTGTTGGAGTCGACCTCCAGGCCGTTCTTCAGAACGACGTGGCCGTCCACGCAGGAGTCCATCGACGTCGAGAGGTAGACCTCGACGCCGCGGCTCTCCAGGTGCTCCTTGCCGTACTGGCCGAGCTTCGGGCCGACCTCGGGGAGGATCTTGTCGGCGGCGTCGACGAGCACGAAGCGCATGTCCTCGCGCTTGACGCTCTTGTAGTACTTGGCCGCGTCGCGGGCCATGTCCTCGACCTCGCCGATGGTCTCCGCACCCGCGAAGCCACCGCCGACGAAGACGAAAGTCAGCGCCTTGCGGCGGACCTCCTCATCCGTCGTGGAGTCAGCCTTGTCCAGCTGCTCGAGGACGTGGTTGCGCAGGCCGATGGCCTCCTCGATGCCCTTCATGCCGATGCCCTGCTCGGCGAGGCCGGGAATCGGGAAGGTGCGGGAGACCGCGCCCATCGCGATGACGAGGTAGTCGAAGGGCAGCTCGTACGCCTCGCCCACGAGGGGGGCGATCGTGGCTACCTTGCGGTCCTGGTCGATGGTGGTGACCCGGCCGGTGAGAACCTCGGCCTTGGGCAGCACGCGTCGCAGCGGGACGACGACGTGCCGCGGCGAGATGCTGCCGGCGGCGGCTTCGGGCAGGAAGGGCTGGTAGGTCATGTACGACCGGGGGTCGACGACCGTGACGGTCGCCTCTCCGTAGCGCATCTTCTTGAGGATGCGCCGAGCTGCGTACAGGCCTACGTACCCACCGCCTACTACGAGGATCCTGGGACGCTCCGTGGTGCTCATGCCATCGAGTATCCACCCGCTCGGCGGGGGGTGCTCGTGCGCCCCTTCACAAGCTTGCCGGGGGGCTCTGCTACACTTCGCCGCCCACGTGACCGAGGTCATGGCGTCCCAAGGGAACCACCGCACCTCGTGAGTCGTTGTCCACCCCTTGTGAGCTGCCGGTCCGGGTCCGCCGCCGGGGTGGACCACCCCTCGGCGCCGCCGGTCGGCCGACCGCTCGGAGCGTCCGGGCCACCCGGCCCAGAACCCCGGAATGACCTTTTCGGCGGCCCCGCGGCCGCGAACCTCGCCCGCAGGGGCCCAATTCCTTGTGAAGAACTTCACGAACTTTTTCCGACAGGCCGCCGACCGGACGTCAGGGCACCCGATGTCACCCGATGGCCGCCGGATGGCCGCCGATCAGATGCGGTCGCGCGCGATGCCCGGGTGAATGGATGCCAGGGGGAGACCATCCGTTCGCAAAGGAGCCTCATGCGCATCCGCACCGCATTCGTCACGGCGACGTTCGTCGCCGCGGCCACCCTCGGCAGCGCGGGTACTGCCGCCGCCGAGCACCACACGCCCGCGAACACGACGGCCGACGTCACCCAGCCGCGCGCCGCCGACCCCGACCCGCTCGACGACGACCCGCTCGGCAGGGACATGCTCGACAACGGCATGGTCGAGGACGACATGCTCGACAACGACAACGACAACGACGTGACGGACAGCGACAAGATCGGCCAGGGCACCCTGTCCAAGAAGGACCCCCAGCCCCCCGCCAACCAGCTCCCCGTCCTCGGCCCGCTGCTCGGCGTCCTCAACAACCTGCTCGGCGGGGTGCTCGGGCGCGGCGTGCCCGCGGAAGCCGGCTACGGCGGTATCGGCGGCAACGCGGTCTAGTGGGCGGGCCCCGCCGCCCGCAGCGGGGCGGCCGACGCCCCTCGTCCGCCCGGAGAAGACACGGCGCGCCCCCCAGCCTCGCCCGGAAGGGCCAGGGGCGCGCCGTCACGGCTCCAGCGAGGCTAGGGGCTCCTGCGGGGTCAGGGGGCCTCAGGCCGCGCCGGGAGCGTCCGACCGCCGCTGCTCGGCCTCTTCGGCCCCTTCGGCCACCTTGTGGGCGATGCCGTCCAGGATGTCGTGCTCGCTCACGACGACCTCCTCGGCACCGATCCTGTCCATGATCGCGAGCAGTACGAGGGCACCCGACGCGATGACGTCGACCCGTCCCGGGTGCATCACCGGGATCGCGGCGCGCTCGGCGTGCGTGGCGCTCATCAGGCGTTCCGCCACGGCCTTGACCTGGTCGTACGGGATGCGGGCGTGGTGGATCGCCCGCCAGTCGTAGGTGTCGAGGCCCAGCGCGATCGCGGCGACCGTGGTGACCGAGCCCGCGAGGCCGACGAGGGTGCGGGCCTTCCGGAGCGGGACCGTCCGCTCGGCGAGGTCCAGGGCGGCCTCGACGTCCGCGCGCACCGCCGCGAACTGCTCGCGCGTCGGCGGGTCGGCGACGACGCCGTTCCGCACGAGATGACGCTCGGTCATGCGGACGCAGCCCACGTCCACCGAGTGGGCCGCCTCGACCTCGTCCGCGCCGACCACGAACTCCGTGGAGCCGCCGCCGATGTCGACCACGAGGTAGGGCCTGGCCAGGTCGTCACGGCCGGTCAGTTCCTTGGTCGCGCCGGTGAAGGAGAACTCCGCCTCTTGCGCCCCGGTGATGACCTCCGGCTCGACGCCGAGGATGTCCAGGACGCCCCGCACGAACTCGTCGCGGTTCTCCGCGTCCCGGGAGGCGGAGGTGGCGACGAAGCGGACGTGCTCGGCGCCGTGCTCCTTGATGGCCTCGGCGTACTCCCGGCAGGCCGCGAAGGTGCGCTCCAGGGCCTCGGGAGCGAGGCGGCCGGTGCGGTCCACGTCCTGGCCGAGGCGGACGATCGTCATCCGCCGGTCCAGGTCGACGAGCGCGCCCGTGGCCGGGTCGGCGTCGGCCACCAGGAGGCGGATCGAGTTGGTGCCGCAGTCGATCGCGGCGACACGGGTCACTCGGCGCCCTCGGTACCCGCGGCGGCCTCGGGCGCGCACGGCGTGACGCACGGCCCCTTGGCCCACCACTCGGGCAGCATCGCGATGGCCTCGTCGCCGAGCGGGTTCACGCCGGGTCCCGCGGCCAGCGAGTGGCCCACCAGGACGTGCAGGCACTTCACGCGGTCCGGCATGCCGCCCGCGCTCGGGAAGCCCTCCAGGACCTCGATGGCGTCGCGGCGCGCGATGTAGTCCTCGTGCGCGGCGCGGTACTGCTTCGCCAGCTCCTCGTCCGTCGTGAGCCGCTCCGACATCTCCTTCATGACGCCGTTGGCCTCCAGCGTGCCGATCGCGGAGGCGGCTCGCGGGCACGTCAGGTAGTACGTCGTCGGGAAGGGCGTCCCGTCCGGCAGGCGCGGCGCCGTCTCGACGACGTCGGGCTGACCGCAGGGGCAGCGGTGCGCGATGGCCCGCAGGCCGCGCGGCGGGCGGCCGAGCTGCTGCTTGAAGGCCTCGACGTCGGCGTCGGTGGGCTCGGTGCGCGGGGTGCTCGGCGGGGGCGTTTCCATGCCTGTCTTTCGTGTCAGTGGGTCAGTCACCGGCACGGTCGGCCTTGTCGATGCCGTGCCAGACGTTCGAGTACCAGGGGCGGGCGACCGCTCCCTGGTCCGCGCGCCGGCTCTTGGCCGCGGCGGGGTCGATCACCGTGAAGCCGGTCTCGCCCGGCATCACGTAGTGCAGGCGGTCCCGGATGCGCTGCTGCGCGTACGCGTCGTCCTGCCAGCGGGCCTTCTCGTCGCGCAGCTTCTCGACGTCGGCCCGGTGCTCGGCCTGCTGCCGGCGCAGGTCGTCGATCTCGGCGCGCTGCGAGACGTACTGCCTCATCGGGTACGCGAGCGCGACGACCAGGGAGCAGAGCACGAGCGCGAGGAGCGCCGCGCGGCCGGTGAGCCGGGAGCGGCGCGCCTGGCGCTTGGTCTGGGAGCGGTAGACCCGCTCGGCGGTCTGCTCGCCGAGCAGCCGCAGGCGGGTAGCGGTGGAGAACCGGTCCTTGGTCCCGGCCTTGGCCATGGTTCGGTCTCCCCAGAGCTTGCGTCCGCACGTACATACGTCCCCGCACACGGTACGGGACCGGCTGCGGGGACGTACGCAACTACGTGGCTACGCGAGCTGCGGACAGCTCAGCCTTGCTGTGCTCGGGTCAGGCGGAGCGGAAGCGCGGGAAGGCGCTGCGGCCGGCGTAGACCGCGGCGTCGTCGAGGATCTCCTCGATGCGCAGCAGCTGGTTGTACTTGGCGACGCGCTCGGAGCGGGCCGGGGCGCCGGTCTTGATCTGGCCGCAGTTGGTGGCGACGGCGAGGTCGGCGATGGTGACGTCCTCGGTCTCGCCGGAGCGGTGCGACATCATGCACTTGAAGCCGTTGCGCTGGGCCATCTCGACGGCGTCCAGGGTCTCGGTCAGCGAACCGATCTGGTTGACCTTGACGAGCAGGGCGTTCGCGGAGTTCTCCTCGATGCCGCGGGCCAGGCGCTCCGGGTTGGTGACGAACAGGTCGTCGCCGACGAGCTGCACCTTGTCGCCGAGCTTCTCGGTGATGGCGTTCCAGCCGGCCCAGTCGTCCTCGAACAGCGGGTCCTCGATGGAGACGAGCGGGTACGAGGCGACGAGCTCCTCGTAGTACTCGGTCATCTCGGCGGCCGTGCGGGACTTGCCCTCGAACTGGTAGGTGCCGTCCTTGTAGAACTCGGACGCGGCGACGTCGAGGGCGAGCGCGATCTGCTCGCCGGGGACGTAGCCGGCCTCCTTGATGGCCTCCAGGATGAGGTCCAGGGCGGCGCGGTTGGAGTCGAGGTTCGGGGCGAAGCCGCCCTCGTCGCCGAGGCCGGTGGCCAGGCCCTTGCTCTTCAGGACCTTCTTCAGCGTGTGGTAGACCTCGGTGCCCCAGCGCAGCGCCTCGGAGAACGACTCGGCGCCGATCGGCGCGATCATGAACTCCTGGATGTCGACGTTGGAGTCGGCGTGCGACCCGCCGTTGAGGATGTTCATCATCGGGACGGGCAGCAGGTGCGCGTTCGGACCGCCGAGGTAGCGGAACAGCGGCAGGTCGCTGGCCTCGGAGGCGGCGTGCGCGACGGCGAGCGAGACGCCGAGGATGGCGTTGGCGCCGAGGGAGCCCTTGTTGTCGGTGGCGTCCAGGTCGAACATGGCCTGGTCGATCAGGCGCTGCTCGGTGGCGTCGTAGCCGACCAGCTCCGGGCCGATCTGCTCGATGACGGCGAGGACGGCCTTCTCGACACCCTTGCCCTGGTAACGGTTGGGGTCACCGTCACGGAGTTCGATGGCCTCGAAGGCACCGGTGGAGGCACCGGACGGAACGGCGGCACGACCGGTGCTGCCGTCGTCGAGGCCGACCTCGACCTCGACCGTGGGGTTGCCTCGGGAGTCCAGGATTTCCCGGGCTACGACGACGTCGATGGACGGCACGAGCATCTCCTTCTGGGAGTGTGACGCGTAAACACGATTACGCCGGGCCGCTTCGGCCCTGCGTCTCCTGAGCCTAACCGGCCCGGAGCCTTCGGCCAGCCGACCGCCCGTCCCGTGGGACGGTCGAGTGCGCAAACAGCCGGGAAACAGGGCGTAAGCCCACGTTTTCTACTCGCTGGTAGCGAACAAGGGGCCGAGCGGCGGTGGTGCGGACATGGCCCCGCCCCGGTGCGTACGGGGGTACGCGCACCGGGGCGGGGAGCCCGTGGGGACGGGGCGGGGAGTACGGCCGTGCTTCCGCCGAGGCACGGCCGCGTCTCCGGGGGGAGCCGGGTCAGCTCAGGTGGAGCTGCTGGCCCGGGTAGATGACGTCGGCGTTCTCGATGATGTCGCCGTTGAGCTTGTAGATCTTCTGCCAGCCGCCCTTGACGTCCTGCGCCGCGGCGATCTTGGACAGCGTGTCGCCGGTCTTGACCTTGTACTCGCCGTCGCCCTTCTTGACCGTCTTGCCGGTCGGGGTCTCGACGGTCTTCTTGGACTCGGTCTGCGGCGCGGGCTGCGGCTTCGGGGCCTGCTGCGTCTGGTGCTGCGGGGCGGCCTGCTGCTGCGTCTGCTGCGGCTTCGGCTGCGGCTTGGCCTGCTGCTGCGGGGCCTGCTGCTGCGGGGCGCCACCGTTGTACGCGGCGCCCGAGAGGCCGACGCCGCAGTGCGGCCAGGCACCCTTGCCCTGGCCCGCGAGGACCTTCTCGGCGACCGCGATCTGCTGGGCCTTGGAGGCCTTGTCGGCGGTGGGCGCGTACTGCGTGCCGCCGTACGCGGCCCAGGTGGACGGCGAGAACTGCAGGCCGCCCTGGTAGCCGTTGCCGGTGTTGATCGACCAGTTGCCGCCGGACTCGCACTGGGCGACGGCGTCCCACTCCTGGCCGGTGGCGGCGGAGGCCGAACCGGCGGCCATCAGCGGGGCGGCCACGGCCGCACCGGTGACACCGGCGAGCGTGACGACACGAGTGGCCTTGGACGGACGACGGTGCTTGCCCTTGCTGGAAAACAGCATGAGTTCATCCCCTCACCGACGCCTGCGAGGTGAGCTGTCGGGTTCGGGCCAGTGAAGTTGCCCGGCCGCACTTCCTGAGTGCGACTTCACCCCTAGCCGGTTCCGTACGTCCCGCTCCTCCTCGGAGCTCGACGTGCGGACCCGGCGGCTTACCTTGGGTCCCCCGCTCCTGCCTACGGCGCTCGAAGCGACGACTGTTCCCGTCCGGCCGTTGGCAGGATTCGGCGTACCGACCGGCGGGGCCCACCAATGGCGGGCGTTGACGACGGTAGTCACGCGATCGCCGGAATTTCAAAGACGATCAGGGCTTCTGAGACCCATCTCTCACTTGCACCAATTGGGGCATACAGCCCGAAGCGGCCGGTGGACGGGTCGTCAATTACCCTACTTTTCGCCCAAATCGAGGCTCTGACCGGGGAGAATGAGGTCCGGGTCGGCGCCGACGGTCTTCTTGTTCTCGGTGTACAGCTCGTGCCAACCGCCCTTGACGTCAAGGTCGTCCGCGATGGCCGACAGGTTGTCACCGGAGCGCACCGTGTACGTCCCGTCCGCGACCTTCTCGGTGCGCTCGCCGCCGCGCGAGGCATGCCGGCCCGGACGGTCGCCGCCGCTGCCGCTCTCGCTCCCGGGGGAGGGGTTCTCGTCCGCGCGGTCGCCGCGGTGGCGGCCGGGGGTGGAGTCGTCGGCGGGGGTGGCCGGGTCCTTGGAGGCGGGGCCGCCGGAGGAAGGGGCGTCCGCGCGCCCGGACTTGCCGTCCGTGGCGCTGTCGCCGCCCTTGTCGGCCCTCTCTCCCTTGCCTGCTCCCTTGTCTCCCTTGTCGTGATTCTTGTCTCGGGGGGCGCTGTCCGGGTCGGGCGTGTCGCTCGGGTCGCCTTCGCCGTCGCGGGCGGAGTCAGGGGCCTTTGACGTGTCGTCGGAGGCCTTGCCGGCGTCCTTGTCCGTCTTGTCCTTGGACCCCTTGGACCCCTTGGGCTCCTTGGGCTCCTTGGACTTCTCGGGCGCCTTGGAATCCGTCGCGTCCGGGGCGACCGGGTCGCCCGGGTCCACGTCGGCCGCCGCTCCGCCGTCGGTGAGCCCGGCGATCGGGGCGCAGCTCGGCCAGGCCTGGGGGCCCTGCCCGTCGAGAATCCGCTCGGCCACGGCGATCTGCTGGGACTTGGAGGCCTGGTCGGCGCTCGGCGCGTAGTCGAGGCCGCCGTGCTTCTCCCACATCTCCTCGGAGAGCTGGAGTCCTCCGTAGTAACCGTTCCCGGGGTTGGCGCTCCACGCGCCGCCGCTCTCGCACTCGGCGAGCCGGTCCCACGTCACCGTCTCGGCGGCGCTCGCGCTGGTGGCTCCGAGCAGCGGGATGGCGATGGCGGACCCGGTGACTCCTGCCGCGACGATGAGGGCCGGGGCCTGGCGGGGGCGTCGGTGACGACCATTGCCGGAGAGCATGCGGTTGCCTTTCAGGAGACTGTTACGGCGACTTGGGCACCGGGTGCCCGAGTGGACGTGAACGTAGCCGCACTCGAACGCTTGTCACAAGTCGATGCAGCGGAGATCACGTCAACATCACAGTTGTGACGTGCCGTCAGAAAGATGCTGGTCCGGTGCCGTTTCCTGTGCGTCTGTGAACTTCACCGGCAGGGTGCGCAGTCCTCGCATGATCAGCCCGCCACGCCACCGCAAATCCGCCGGATCGGCCGCCAGTTGCAGGTCGGGCAGGCGCCTGAGCAGCGTCGCGAGGGCGGTCTGGCCCTCCAGGCGGGCGAGCGGGGCGCCGAGGCAGTAGTGGATGCCGTAGCCGTAGCCGAGGTGCTGGTTGTCGCGGCGGGAGAGGTCCAGGGTGTCGGGCCGGTCGAAGCGTTCCGGGTCGCGGTCGGCGGCGGCGAGCACGACGAGGACGGGGTCGCCGACGGCGATGTCCTGCCCGCCGAGGGTCAGCGCCTCGGTGGCGAACCGCCAGGTGGCCAGCTCCACGGGTCCGTCGAAGCGGAGGAGTTCCTCTACGCCGGTCTCCAGCAGGCCCGTGTCGCCCTCCGCCAGCGCCTGCTGCAGCCGTGCGCGCTGCTCGGGGTGGGTGAGGAGGGCGTACATGCCGTTGCCGATGAGGTTGACGGTGGTCTCGAAGCCGGCGAAGAGGAGGATGAAGGCCATCGCGGCGGCCTCGTTCTCCGTGAGGTGCTCGCCGTGGTCGGAGGCGCGGATGAGGCCGGAGATGAGGTCGTCGCCGGGGTCGAGGCGCTTGCGGTGGATCAGTTCGGCGAGGTAGCCGCGCATCTTCTTCACGGAGCGGGCGACGCCGCCGCGCGGGCCTCCGCCGTGCCGGATCATCATGCCCGCCCAGTCGCGGAAGTCGTCCTGGTCCTCTCGGGGGACGCCGAGCAGGTCGCAGATGGCGTAGATGGGGAGCGGGAAGGCGAACTCGTGGATGAGGTCGGCCTCGCCCTTCGCCGCGAAGGCGTCGATGAGGCCGTCCGTCAGCTCCTGTACGCGGGGCGCGAACTCGGCGACGCGGCGTGGGGTGAACGCCTTCGAGACGAGGCGGCGCAGGCGGGTGTGGTCCGGCGGATCGATGTTGAGCAGATGCGTCATCAGCTCGGCCTTGCGTTCGCCGGGGATGCCGGTTTTGCCCTTGGCGTGGGCGGGCTCGTCGTGGTGGGCGGGGTTCTTGCTGAGCCGGTGGTCGGCCAGTGCGTGGCGCGCGTCCACGTAGCGGGTGACCAGCCAGGCTCGACGCCGCTGGGGAGGGTGGTTCTGTGTACGGGGGAGTTCTCTCGGAGCCAGGCGTAGGCGGGGTAAGGGTCGGTGGCGAACTCCCAGGTGAAGAGTTCGGGGACCTGGGGCTTGGGGGTGGG
>RBWT01000124.1 GCA_004010275.1 Streptomyces huasconensis | reverse complement strand
AGACGACGGAAGACGCCGAGCGGACCTCACCCCCTCCCCACCCGCCGCTCCACCTCCGCCCAGTCCTCCGGATCCACCACCGCCGAGCCGTCCACGTCCAGCAGGTCACGGTCCTTGAAGCCGCTCGACGTGGACACGCACACCACGGGCCCGTCGGCCACCTCCTCCCCGAGCTGCCGGTAGCCCGCGAGCCCGGCCGCCGCCGACAGCTCCGCCCACAGCCCCGCCCGCGCCAGCTCCGCCCGCGCCGCCACCATCTGCGGGTCGGAGACGAGCAGCGCCCGGCCCCCGCTCTCCCGCAGGGCGACCACCCCGCGGTAGCCGCCGACCGCGCAGTCGATCGCGTACGCCGCCGTCTCGCCGACCGGGACCCGCGCCGCGGGCACGCCCTCCCGCACGGCCGCCGCCAGCGGCCCCCCGGCCCCCGGCTCGCAGCTGTAGAGGCGGGGCACCCGCTCGGCGAGACCGAGGGCGGCCAGCTCCGCGAAGCCCTTCCAGACGCCGAAGAGGAGTTCGCCGTAACCGGTGGGCACGAACACAGCGGCGGGCACGCCGAGTTCCGCGTAGATCTCGTAGGCGAGGGTCTTGTAGCCCTCGGGTCCGAACGCGTGCCCGGTGTGCGTGGGCGTCACGTTGCTCACCGGGTGGTAGCCGAACCGCTCCACGATCCGCCGCAGCAGCGGCCACCGCGCGTCCTCCGGCACCTGGAGCACCACCGCACCGTACGCCCGCAGGAACGCGCCGACCGCGGGCGGCGTCCCGGCCGAGCAGATCACCACGCACCGCAGCCCCGCCCGCGCCGCGTACGCCGCCGCCGAGCGCCGTGGTTGCCCGACGAGGCGACGACGACGCCCTCCGCGCCCGCGCCGACCGCCGCGCTCACCGTGACGCGGTTGATGCGGTCCTTGTGGCTCCAGGTCGGGTTGCGGGACTCGTCCTTGATCCACAGCCCGTCCCCGAGCGGGACGAGTGGCGTGCCGCCCTCGCCGAGGCCGGGCGCGCGCAGCGGCGGCAGGAGCGGGGCCCAGCGCTCGTGGCCGCGCGGCCTGCCGGGCGCGGCGGTGAAGAGGTCGGCGGGCACCTTGTCGTACGCGTAGTCGACCTCGACCGGGTACGACACGCTGTCCGTGCTGGTCACCGGGCACCCGCCGGTGAGCGGCGGCCACAGGGGGAAGCGGATGGAAGGGTCGCCGAGCGAGCGCTGGCCGGTGGCGAGGGAAGCCGGGGAGGTGCGGGGCGAGGCCGGAGATGTCATAGGTGCAGCGTAGGTTCACCCCTGACGCGGTAGGTCCCGCTCAGCCGAAGTCCCACCCGACCGAGGCGAACCGCCCCTCGTTGTCCGATCTCCCCGCGTACCACGGTCGCGGTACGCGGGCGCGGAGTCTACTCCCCGGGGAGTCGGCACAGTTCAGACCGGCGGCTGCCCCGGTTTTCGGTGGCCGCCCGTACGGTTGACGCATGGATCTACGACTGCCCAGGCCCCGGCTCCCCGGACCACGCCGGCTCATCGCCGCCGTGGCCGCCGTCGTGGTGCTCGCGGGGGCGGGCACCTGGACGGCGGTGGCGTCGGACGACGGCCCGGCGGTGCACCGGTCGGACCGCGTGCTCCGCACCGGCGGCGCGAAGATCGACACCTCGTACTTCACGGCGGGGGACGCGGACACCAAGCGCCCCGCCGTCCTCATCGGCCACGGCTTCGGCGGCAGCAAGGCCGACGTCCGCACCCAGGCCGAGGAGCTGGCCCGGGAGGGCTATGCCGTCCTGACGTGGTCCGCGCGCGGCTTCGGGAAGTCCACCGGCAAGATCGGGCTGAACGACCCCAAGGGTGAGGTCGCCGACGTCTCGAAGCTGATCGACTGGCTGGCGAAGCGCCCCGAGGTCCGGCTCGACAAGGCGGGCGACCCGCGCGTGGGCGTCACCGGAGCTTCGTACGGCGGCGCGGTGTCGCTGCTCGCCGCCGGGCACGACCGGCGCGTGGACGCGATCGCCCCGCAGATCACCTACTGGAACCTCGCGGACGCCCTGTTCCCCGACGGCGTCTTCAAGAAGCTGTGGACCGGTTCGTTCATCAACACCGGGGGCGGCTGCGAGAAGTTCGAGAAACAGCTGTGCGCCATGTACAACCGCGTCGCGGTCGCCGGGAAGCCCGACGCGAAGGCGCGTGACCTGCTGGCCGCGCGCAGCCCCGCCGCCCTCGGCGACCGCATCAAGGTGCCGACCTATCTCGTCCAGGGCCAGACCGACTCGCTCTTCCCGCTCGGCCAGGGCGACGCCATCGCGCGGGCGGTCCGTGCCAACGGCGCGCCCGTGGCGGTCGACTGGATCGCCGGCGGCCACGACGGCGGCGAGCGCGAGGCCGAGCGGGGCGCGTCGAGAAGCGCGTCGGCACCTGGTTCGACCGCTATCTGAAGGGCGACAAGGGCGCCGACACCGGCCCCGCCTTCCGCGTCACCCGCACCGGAGGCGTCGACTCCACCGACGGGGCGGCCCAGCTGGCGGGCGCGAGCGGCGGCACGTACCCCGGCCTGGAGAGCGGCCCGCGCGCGGTGCCGCTCAGCGGGCGCGAGCAGACCTTCGACAACCCCGCGGGCGCCAGCCCGCCCGCCGTCTCCACCCTTCCCGGCCTCGGCGGCACAGGCCTCTCCCGGCTCTCCACCCTCGGCATCGGCGTCTCCCTGGACCTCCCCGGACAGCACGCCAAGTTCGAGTCGAAGCCCCTGGGCAAGGACCTGCGCATCACCGGCACACCGACCGTGCGGGCCCATGTGACGTCCACGCGCGAGGACGCCGTGCTCTTCGCGAAGGTGTACGACGTCGGGCCCGGCGGCAAGCAGCAGGTCCTGCCCTCCCAACTCGTCGCCCCCGTACGCGTCGAGAACGCCCGGCAGGGCAAGGACGTCGAACTGCGGCTGCCCGCCATCGACCACGAGGTGCAGAAGGGCCACCGGCTGCGGCTCGTCCTCGCCTCCACCGACCTCGGGTACGCCTCACCGGTCGAACCCGCCAAGTACACCGTTTCCCTGAAGGGCGACCTGACGGTGCCTACGGCCGCCGGTGTGAAGACCGCCGCCGCGCCGCTGCCGTCCTGGGTGTGGTGGCTGCCGGCCGCCGGAGCGGTCATCGCCCTCGGCCTGCTGATCACCGGGCGGCGGCGCAGCACGGCGCCCGCGCCCGACCCCGCTCTCGCCGAAGTGCCCCTCCAGATCACGGACTTGACCAAGCGGTACGCGAAGTCCGCCGACCGCTACGCCGTCCGTGACGTCTCCTTCCGCGTCGAGAAGGGCCAGGTCCTCGGCCTCCTCGGGCCGAACGGCGCGGGCAAGACCACGACCCTGCGCATGCTGATGGGCCTGATCCGGCCCGACGCGGGCGAGATCCGCGTCTTCGGGCAGGCGATCCGGCCGGGGGCGCCCGTCCTCTCCCGGGTCGGCGCGTTCGTCGAGGGCGCCGGATTCCTGCCGCACCTCAGCGGCCGCGAGAACCTGGAGCTGTACTGGAAGGCCACCGGACGCCCCGCCGAGGACGCCCACCTCACCGAGGCGCTGGAGATCGCGGGGCTCGGTGACGCCCTGTCCCGCGCCGTGCGGACGTACTCCCAGGGCATGCGGCAGCGCCTCGCCATCGCCCAGGCCATGCTCGGCCTGCCGGACCTGCTGATCCTCGACGAGCCGACCAACGGCCTGGACCCGCCGCAGATCCGCGAGATGCGCGAGGTCATGATCCGCTACGCGCGCGGGGGCCGCACGGTCATCGTCTCCAGCCACCTCCTCGCCGAGGTCGAGCAGACCTGCACGCACCTGGTCGTCATGGACCGCGGCCGCCTCGTCCAGGCGGGCCCCGTCGCCGAGATCATCGGCTCCGGGGACACGCTCCTCGTCGGCCTCGCGCGGGACATCTCCGACCCGCTGGTCGAGAAGATCGCCGCGCTGCCCGGCGTCGCCTCGGCGGTGCGCGCCGACGACGGCCTCCTGGCGCGGCTCGACGGCACCCCGGAGGCGGGCGCCGCGCGACTGCTGCCCGAACTGGTCCGCCTCGACGTGCCCGTGGAGTCCATGGGCCCGCACCGCCGCCTCGAAGACGCCTTCCTGACCCTGATCGGAGGCACCGCATGAGCGCCCCCACCCTGGAGCGCCCCACCGCCCCCGGCTACCGCGCCGGACGCACCTGCCCTGCGGCGTCGAGGCGGTCCGCCAGCTGAAGCGGCGCCGCACGCTGGTGATGGGCGCCGTCATGGCGCTGCTGCCCGTCGTGCTCGTCATCGCGTTCGCCGTCGCCGGGTCGCCGGGGGAGCGCAACAGCGCGGTGACGCTGATGGACACGGCCACCGCGTCCGGCGTGAACTTCGCCGCGACGTGCCTGTTCGTCTCCGCGGGCTTCCTCCTCGTCATCCCCGTCGCCCTGTTCTGCGGGGACACCGTCGCCTCCGAGGCGAGCTGGTCCTCCCTGCGGTACCTGCTGGCGGCACCCGTGCCGCGCGCCCGCCTCCTGTGGTCCAAGCTCACCGTCGCGCTCGCCCTCAGCGCCGCCGGCATGGTGCTGCTCCCGCTGGTCGCGCTGGCGGTGGGGACGATGGCGTACGGCTGGGGCCCCCTGGAGATCCCGACCGGTGGCGAGCTGCCCGCCGCCACGGCGGCCCAGCGGCTGCTGATCGCCGTCGGTTACGTCTTCGTCTCCCAACTGGTCACCGCGGGGCTCGCGTTCTGGCTGTCGACGAAGACCGACGCCCCGCTCGGCGCGGTCGGCGGCGCGGTCGGCCTGACGATCGTCGGCAATGTCCTGGACGCGGTGACCGCGCTGGAGGACTGGCGCGACTTCCTCCCCGCGCACTGGCAGTTCGCCTGGGCCGACGTCCTCCAGGCCCGCCCCGAGTGGGGCGGCATGATCCAGGGCTCGGCGATCTCGGTGACGTACGCGCTGGTGCTGTTCGCGCTGGCGTTCCGGGGGTTCGCGCGCAAGGACGTGGTGTCCTGACCGGGGCGGGGGCGGCCCCGCAGCCGCGTACGAGGGGTGGACTCAGCGCCAGTCGTCGATCACATAGGCGTCCGGGTGGCTGTAGCCGGGTTCGTTGGGCTTGTGCATGGTCACGCCCTGCAGCCAGGTACGGAAACCGCGGTCGACCATGCGCCCGTAGGCATCCTGGCGGGCCAGGTTCACTCCCGCGTCCAGCTGCGCCAGTCCCTTCTCGGCGGCCAGCTGCTCGCACGCGTCCAGGAGCCGTTCGAACCGTTCCGCCGCGCCGGGGCCCGGGCGTACGGCGCCGAATTTGACGTAGCACACGTCCTCGCCGGCCTCCGACCCCGCGCCGCAGTGGCAGACGGCCAGACCGTCGAGGTCGGCGCCGCGCCCTGGAGGAGGACGGTGTCGCCGATCCCCTGTGCCTGCGCGGCCGTGATCTCGCGCTCCAGGCTCAGGCCCTCGTACACGGCCTCCGTCAGCGCGCGACAGAGGCTGAGGGCGCCGGGCCGCTCGGCGGCGCTCAGCTCGCCGTACAGCACGCGGCCGGGGGCCGTGGCGCGGGCGGCGACCTGTTTCTTCATGATGGCGGTGAGGAAGCGGGGCCAGAAGCCGTACCGGCGGTACAGCTCCAGGTGCTTGGGGCTGTGCGAGAAGGTGAACAGGCCGAGGTGGCGGCTCCGCCAGGTGTCGAAGCACGCCATGACCGGTTCCATGAGGCGCCTGCCGATGCCCTGGTCCCACAGGTCCGGACGGATGGTCAGCGGGCCGAAGAACCCGACGCTGCCCCAGTCGGCGGCGAAGTTCGATCCGACGACCTCGCCCTCGACGGTCGCCGCGAAGGCCGCCTGCGGATCTGCCGCCCAGCGGGTGCGGACATAGTCGGCGGCCCCGAAGAACGTCTCCGGTTCAGGGGCCCCGAAGAAGGTCCCGAAGGCGACCCTGAAGATCTTGTCGGCCCGGTCCAGGTCCGGCTCCACCAGCGGGCGGACGGACACCGAGGCCGCGACACTCGTTCGCTGCACTGCGGGCATGATGGCTCTCCCTTCCGCCCCCGTTTCCATCGCACCACGGACGTGGGCCTCGGGCCAGTGACAGGTATGGCGGCACTTCGGGGAGTGTTTAGCAAGATCCTTGGCCGCGGCCTTGGCGTTGTTTGTCCACGGCCTTGTGGGCGTGGCACACAGCGGCCAGACTCGGGAGGCGTCAGCGGGGAATTCCACAAAACCGAGGAGCGTTATGCGGCGTCTGTTTCCGGCGTTATTCGGTGCCGTAATTCTGGCCATGGGGGCGGGAGCGGTTCCGGCCGCCGCGTCCTCCGCCCAGGCCTCAGAAACCCTGTCCCCCGCCCGGGCGGCAGTCGATGAGCAGCAGTGCAGCACCACCATCAACTCCGACTCCCGGATATGCCTGGCCTTGGTCAGTTCGACGTTCGTCGGCCAGGCGACCGTTCATCGCCCGCCCAGTAATTGCGCCGGTTACCGTGTCTCCCTCGTCGACTGGGTCACCGGCGAGGCAGTGGTATCCACCAGTCTCAGGCCCTGCGGTGAGACGCCTTCGAAACAGGCGACCGCAGACGCCTCACGCTTCACACGGCTGACGGCCTACGCGACATTCGTCATGTACAACAGCGCTGGAACCGTCATTCATCGGAGTTACACCAACCCGATCACCTATCCCTGAGATCAGTCGGCGGCGTTCCCCGGGGTCGTGGCAGGGCAGGGCAGGGGGTCAAACGCCCCACACCCACGCCCCCGCTGCGGCTACCCGCACAGCTCCCGCTCCGCCCGCACCGGGTCATTGGGGAACCGGAACGCCGTGAGCCCCGCCGCCCCCGTCAGATTCCGCCAGAACCGCCCGGCCGTCAGCGGTGCCCGCGTGGCCGCCCGCAGCTCGGCGAACGGCTCGCAGCGCAGGGCGCGCCGGGCCGCCGCGACGCGCTTCGGGTCGAGCCCTTCGGGCAGCGCGCCCCTGACCCGCGGTCGGCGACGATCCACTCGTCCGGCAGCCGCTTGTCGTGCCCCACCCGGCCGTTGATGGGCTGGGAGTGGGCCGCCAGCGGATAGGCGAGGCCGATCGGGTCGAGCGCGGCGCCGGACAGCGGGATGACGGAACCGCTGAAGCCGAGCGTGTTGTAGACCCCCGTGATCCCGGGCCGGGCCGCCGCGACCGGGCTGCGGGCGAGCAGCAGCGTGGGCGCCCCGTCCCGCGCCCGTTCCCGCACGAGACCGGCGTACGCCATGTTGCCCGGCTGCCCCGCGAAGGTGTGGTGCACGGGGTGCAGGGCGTCGTTCTGCTGGACGTACACGCCCCGCTCGTCCGCGATCCCGCCGGGCCCGATCCGCCCCTCGTACGGCACCCGCAGCACGGCCGCGCACGTCACGGCCCACACCGCGACCCCGGCGACGACGATCGTCCACGCGCGCGTGAGGGGCACGAGGAAGACCGGCAGCAGCATCAGCAGCAGTCCCGGCAGGAACATCCGCCCGTGCATGAAGTCGCCGCCCACCTTGATGACGTAGAGCCAGCAGAGCGCCCCCGCGACCACGGGCGCCGTCACGACGACGCGCCCGCGCATCCGCCCCGACGCCAGGAGACCCGCCACGATCATCAGCAGCGGCAGCCACAGCAGGTACGTACCGGCGAAGTCGTCGAGATAGTCCGCGCCCCGCCACCACAGGCTCCGTGAGGCCTCCTTGGTGACGCCCGGCAGCGGCATCAGATGGCCGTAGTAGCCCATGCGGAAGATCTCGTACGCGACGGGCAGCCCCCCCGCGGCGCCCGCGCCCGCGAGCACCCCGCGCCAGGACGGGCGCGCCACGGCCCACTGGGCGGCGAGGAAGACCAGCGACACCAGCGCCAGATCCGGCCGCACGAGGGGCCCGAGCCCCAGCACCACGCTGGTCGACAGCTCCCGGGGCCGGGTGACGAGCAGCAGCCAGGCGCGCCCGCGATCCAGCACGTCGCGAGCCCCGTCTCCAGGCCGGACGTCGCGAAATCCCAGACGGGCGGGAGCGCGAGGAGCACGAGGGCGCCGCAGGGCAGCAGGAGGCCGTCCCCGCCGCGCAGGTGCAGCGCGGCCGGCCGCGGCGAGCGCGAAGCCGGTGGCGGTGAGGAACAGCCCGCCGTACATCGCGGCCGTGGGGATGTCGAAGCCGGGCGCCCCGGCGGCCACCAGCAGCCACTGCCACAGGGTTCCGGTGGACGACTCGGCCCGCTCCCCGGCGTTGAAGACGGGCCCGTTGCCCGCGAGCACCTGGCGCACCGTCCGCACGTAGATGTGGCCGTCGTCGGACATCCACCGCCGCTGGAACCCGGCGAAGGCGACGACGAGGGCGGGCAGAAAGGCGAGCCCGAGCCGCGCGGCCGCCCGCCATCGCTCGCTCCGGGCGTCGACGGGCAGCGGCTCCGTGGTACGGACACCGGAGGAGCCGAACGAGTACGTAGACGTCATGGGCCCTACATCGGCGCAGCTCACCCCGGCCTTGAGCCGCCGGCGCCCCACGCGGCCCCGGCACCCCGAAGCGGTGCGTTCCGTTCCGCCGCGGGTTACCTCACGCCCCGCCGCCGGTTACCCCACGCCCGGCCTCACGCCCCCGGCCTGGGGATGTCGAAGTACCGGGTGAGGGCCGCCGCCAGCGCGACATCGCCCACGACCTTGACCTTGCGCAACACGAACAGCGTGACGGGACTGGCGTTGCCGGACACGAGCTTGAGGAACTCGGCGTCACCCAGCACGAACGTGACGCGGGGCGCCGCCTCCGAACGCCCCTCCCGCACCGTGCAGCCCCCGTCCGCGATCCGCGTCTCGTAGACGGCCTCGGGGTTGCCGCCGCTGCCGGTGATCCGCCAGCGCAGCAGCGCCGTCAGCGTGCCGGCCGCCTCCGGCCTGAACTGCCGCTCCATGCGCCCGAACACCTCGTCCAGGACGCGCTTGCGCAGTGCTCCGTCGCGGGCGATCGCGGCTATCTCCTTGCCGGAGAGGCCCTTCACGATGCGGGCGAACCGCTCCGGGGTGACGCTCGCGAAATCCAGCCCGGCGATCCTGCTGATGGCGTCCGCCACGGTCGTCTCCTCACCCGGTTCGCCTTGCGGCAGTTGCTCCGTGGCAGCGTACGGATACGCGTACGACTGCCGATGTCCGGCCCATTGAATTTTCCTTACGGGCGAGTAAGTTGACGTCCGCGTCAGCAGTTCCGTGCACAGGACCCCGGGAGCCGTCATGGGCGTACGCAAGGATCTGAGAAGGGCTCAGCGCCGCACCGACCTCGCGGACCGCGCCCGGGTCGAACTCGTGAGGGACGCGCACGGCACCGTGCGCGAGGCCCGCACCGCCCCGCTGGCCACCCGGACCACCACGGGCAGCACCGCTGACATCCCCTTCACCAACGCCGAAGAGGCCCCGGACGCCGTGGTGCTGCGCCGCAAGCAGGGCGGCCGGTGGTACCCCGTGACGGCGGCGGCCTTCGCGCGCGAAGTGACGGAGACGGCCAAGGGGCTGCTGGCCGACGGCCTCGAACCGGGCGGACGCGTCGCGCTGATGTCGCGCACGCGCTACGAGTGGGCGGTCCTGGACTTCGCGATATGGGCGGCGGGCGGCCAGAGCGTGCCCATCTACGCCACCTCGTCGGCGGAGCAGATCGAGTGGATCGTCCGGGACTCGGGCGCCCGCCTCCTGATCGCGGAGACCGCGGGGAACGCGGCGACCGCCGAGGCGGCTCTCCGCACTTCCGGTGGATCACGCGTCCGTACTTCCGGTGGATCACGCGTCCGCCACCTCGACGGCGGCGCGATGGCGGAACTGACGCTGCTGGGCAGGGACGTGCCCGACGAGGAGGTGGCGGAGCGGCGCGCCGCCCTCACCCCCGACACCATCGCCACCCTCTGCTACACCTCGGGCACCACCGGGCGCCCCAAGGGCTGCGTCCTCACGCACGGCAATCTCCACGCCGAGGCCGCCAACACGGTCGAGCTGCTGCACCCCGTCTTCAAGGAGATCACCGGCCAGGTCGCCGCCACGCTCCTCTTCCTGCCGCTCGCCCACATACTGGGCCGCACCCTCCAGATAGCCTGCATGCTCGCCCGCATAGAGGTCGGCCACTGCCCGAGCATCAAGCCGGACGAACTCCGCCCGGAACTGCGCGCCTTCAGACCGACGTTCCTCGTCGGCGTCCCGTATCTCTTCGAGAAGATCCACGACACCGGCCGGCGACCGCCGAGAGGATAGGCCGCGCCGCGTCCTTCGACCGGGCCGAGCGCATCGGGGTGCGCTTCGCCGAGGCGTACCTGAACAAGTTCCTCGACCCGCGCGAACCCGGCCCCTCCCTGGGGCTGCGCCTCGGCTGGGCGCTGTACGAACTCCTGGTCTACCGCCGCATCCGAAAGGAGGTCGGCGGCCGCCTGCGGTACGCGATCAGCGGCGGCTCCCCCCTGGACCGCGACCTCAACCTCTTCTTCTACGCCGCCGGGATCATCATCTACGAGGGCTACGGCCTGACGGAGACCACGGCCGCCGCCACCCTCACACCACCGCTGAGGCCACGCCCCGGCACGGTCGGCCTGCCCGTGCCCGGCACGGCCGTACGCATCGCCGACGACGGGGAGGTGCTGCTCAAGGGCGGCATCGTCTTCAGCGGCTACTGGAACGACCCGGCGGCGACGGACGCCGTGCTCACGGGCGAGTGGCTGGCCACCGGCGACCTGGGAGCGCTCGACGAGGACGGCTACCTCACCATCACCGGCCGCAAGAAGGACATCATCGTCACCTCCGGCGGCAAGAACGTCTCGCCCGCCGTCCTGGAGGACCGCCTGCGCAGCCGCCCGCCCGTGGGGCAGTGCATCGTCGTAGGGGACAACCGTTCGTACGTGGCCGCGCTCATCACCCTGGACCCCGAAGCCGTCGACCACTGGCTCGCCGTACGCAAGCGCCCCAAGGACACACCACTCGCGGAGCTGACACGCGACCCGCAACTGATCGCGGAGGTCCAGAAGGCGGTGGACCACGCCAACGCGGCGGTCTCCAGAGCCGAGTCGATCCGCAGGTTCGCGGTGATAGAGGGCGATTTCACGGAGGAGAACGGACTGCTCACCCCGTCCCTGAAGATCAAACGGCGGGCGGTGGTGGCGGCGTATGCGAGCGAGATCGAGGCGTTGTACGGGGCGGGGTCGGCGTAGTCGGCGGCCTGGGCGCGCCCACGGCGGGCGAAGGCGCGGGGAACGGGTGCCTGCGGCGCCATGCCATGCGGCCTTCACCAAGGCCGCACTTCGCCCGGGCATGGGCGGTCTCACCGGTGATCGCGATCTTCATCCCCTGTTGGAGCGGCCCGCCGGGAGCCAGCCGTCCAGGATTGCGGTAGGCGCAGGGAGTCTTCGGAGGCTTCGGCGTGAACTGCGACTCCGCCCGGGGCGGGCAGGTCACCAGCGGCAAGGGCATGTCGAGCCGCGCCGCCTCGCGCAGTGACGCCCGCAGGACCCCGGCCAGGACACGGGTGTCGTCCAGCGCGTCGTGCGCCCGCTGCCGGGGGATGCCGTAATGGGCGGCGAGGGTGCCGAGCTTCATGTCGTCCGTCGGCGGCTCCACCTGGCGATTGAGCGTCAGGGTGCACAGCCGCTGCGACACCGGCAGCCACATCCGCGCACGGGCGAACTCGTGGGCCAGGAAGTCGTAGTCGAACTGGGCGTTGTGGGCGACCAGGACCCGGTCCTGAAGCATCGCCCCGATCCGCCCGGCGACCTGATCGAACGTCGGCGCACCCCGCAGCCGCTCGACGGTCAGCCCGTGCACCTCCACCGGCCCCGGATCACACCCCGGATCGAGCAGCGTCGAGAACTCCCCGGTCTGCTCACCGTCCGGACCGATCGTGATCACCGCGACCGACAGCACGCGGTCCCGCCGGGCCACGAGGCCCGACGTCTCCACGTCGACCAAGGCCCAGTCGTGGGCGCGTCGGCCCTGTCCCACAGAGCGCTAACCATCCCTGACCGCGGCGACGATGCTGACCCCTTGACCCCTGATCCGCCGAGGCCGGACGGCATCACCCGTACCCGCGAAGCTACTCGGCCAGGCCTGATAGAGCACCTCTGGCCAGCGAAAACGCCCTCCCGAAGGAGGGCGGAGACTTGCGCCCCCGGCAGGACTCGAACCTGCGGCCAAGCGCTTAGAAGGCGCCTGCTCTATCCACTGAGCTACGGGGGCCGGGTGTGGCCGGGTGGCGTTGGTTCGGATGTGGGGGAGATCCGTGACCTTGCCGGGGACAAGGATAGGGCTCCCGGGTCCCTGTCCCTGGTGCTTCGCCTCCGCGCCGCGATGTGGAGGTTCGGTGAAGCGGTCCTGATAATCGCAGGCAGGTGCGAATCTCGCATCGCTTTTGGCGCCTCACGCCACGGGTGTTGTGCACTCGTTATGCCTGCGCCCCCGCCATCCCTTCCCTCTGTGGTGTCCGATCGGCGCGCAGAGGCTCTCATATGCTTCAGAAAACCATCAAAATTGGGCATTCTTCGCATGTGGTGACCTTGGACGTACGGCCTCAATTGCTTGACGCACTCTCCGCCCTGCGCGAGCGTGTCGCCGCCGCACGCTTTCCGCTCCCCCTGCCGGGGGCGCCACGCGCGCGTGCCAACCGGGACGAGCTGCTCGCACAGCTCGACGACTATCTGGTGCCCCGGCTCAAGGCGCCCGAAGCGCCGCTGCTCGCCGTCATCGGCGGGTCCACCGGGGCAGGCAAGTCCACCCTGGTGAACTCGCTCGTCGGCCGGCAGGTCAGCGAGGCGGGCGTGCTGCGGCCCACGACGCGTACGCCGGTGCTCGTCTGCCATCCGGATGATCATCACTGGTTCGCCGGGATGCGCGTCCTGCCCTACCTGACCCGCGTGTGGATGCCCCCGAAGAAGTCCGCGCAGGGCGGCGAGGGGGACAGCGACGACGACAACGACGACCTGCCGGCGTACGGCGACGGCGGCGGGGGCGGTGAGGAACCCGAACGCGCCCTGCGGATCGAGACCGCGCACACCCTGCCCCGCGGACTCGCCCTCCTCGACGCGCCCGACGTCGACTCGCTCGTCCCCCACAGCCGCTGCCTCGCCGCCGAGCTGATCTCCGCTGCCGACGTATGGGTGATGGTGACCACCGCTTCCCGGTATGCCGACGCGGTGCCCTGGCATCTGCTGCGTACCGCCAAGGAGCACGACGCCACCCTCGTCACCGTCCTCGACCGCGTGCCCCACCAGGTCGTGACGGAGGTCTCACGGCAGTACGGCGCCCTCCTCACGAAGGCGGGGCTCGGCGACGTGCCGCGGTTCACCGTGCCGGAACTCCCCGAGTCCGCGGGCGGTGGCGGGCTGCTCCCCGCCACGCCGTGGCCCCGCTGCGCGCCTGGCTCACCCACCGGGTCCAGGAACCCGCCGCCCGCACCGCCGCCATCGCCCGCACGGCGCACGGCGTCCTGCACTCGCTCGATTCACGGCTGCCCGAACTGGCGGGCGCCGTCGCCGCCCAGTACGCCGCCGCCCTGCGGCTCACCTCCGCCGTCGACGAGGCGTACGACAGCGAGTACGCGCGCGTGAAGGAGCGGTTGCAGGCCGGTGGCGTACTCGCGGGCGACGCCCTGAAGCGGTGGCGCAGCTATCCGCTCGACTGCGGGCCCGGCGAACTGCTCGACGCCATCGCCGAGAGCCTGGAGGCGCTGCTGCTCTGCGCCGTCACCGCCGCCGACGAGCGCGTCGACGAGGCCTGGCGGCGCGAACCCGCCGCGAACGCCCCGGGGCTCAACGACCGCGACCCGGAGGTGGAGAGCGCCGAGCACCGCATCGGGATGGCCGTCCGCAGATGGCGGCGCGTCCTGGAGGAGTACGCCGATGACGAGGTGCGCGGCCTCGAGGAGATCGACAGAAACGGTTTGCCCGACCCTGAGGTCGTGGCCGCCCTGCTCGCCACGGCCCTCATGGGCGGGCACCGGGCCCGCGCGGCCGGGGAGATCCTCGCCGAGCGGATCGGCGCCCAGGGCGCGGTCCGGCTGCGCGACCGCGGCGGGCGCCTGCTGACCGAGTACCTGGAGAAGGTCCTCGCCGCCGAACGCGAACGGCGGCTCGCACCCCTGTACGCCCTCGACGTGCACCCCGAACCCCAGGCCGAGCTGATCGCCGCCCTGTCCGTACTGCAGAAGGAGAGGTGACCGCGGTGACTGCTGTCACTGATCACACCGAACGCGACGAGCGGGAGGAGCGAGAAGAGCGGGAGGAGCGGCGCAAGGAGCGGGGCGAACGGGGAGAGCGGCCGGCCCGAGAGGAGCGGCAGGCCCGGGAGGAACGGCCGGCCCGAGAGGAGCGGGAGGCGCGTGGGGAGCGCGAAGGGGCGGCTTCGGGGCGCGCGGGACTCATGGGGAGCGCGGGCGGCCCGTCGAGCAGCGGCCGGCACAGGCGGCCCCACGGGCACGGTCGGCACAGTGAGCCCCGCAGGCACAGTGGGCCCGACAGGTACGGCGGATCAGGTGAGCGCAGGAGGCGTGGCAGGTCCGGCAGGCGTGCGGCAGACCGGGGAAGCCGGGCGGTCGGCGCACGGCTCCGGTCGCGCCGAGCAGAAGTTCAGCCCGTCGGCCGGAGGCCCTGAGCACTCCGCCGACGACTCCGAGGACGTCTGGGGCGACGGCCTCATCGCCCGCCGCGTCGCGGACGCCTCGAAAGCCGCCGCCACCATCACCCGCGCCTACGCCCCCGCCGCGCCCCCCACCTCGTACGACGGGCCCCTGCGCGTGCGGCTCGACGCGCTGCGCGAACTCGTCGGGCTGTCCCGCACCCGCCTCGACAGCGACACGCTCGCCGAGGCCGGCCGGGTGCTCGACGAGGCCGACGCCCGGCGCAGGCTCTCCGAACGGCACACCGTCGTCGCCATCGCGGGCGCCACGGGCAGCGGCAAGTCGACCCTCTTCAACGCCCTCGCCGGCGTGATGATCTCGGACACCGGCGTACGCAGGCCGACCACGGCCGCGCCCATCGGGTGCAGCTGGACGGACGGCGCCGCGGGGCTGCTCGACCGGCTCGGCATCCCGGGACGGCTGCGCCGCCGCCCCCTCCAGGGCCCCGGCGCCGAGGAGCTCCAAGGGCTCGTACTGATCGACCTGCCCGACCACGACTCGGCCGTCGGCGAGCACCGTGAACACGTCGACCGCATCCTCAAGCTCGTCGACGCCGTCATCTGGGTCGTCGACCCGGAGAAGTACGCGGACGCGATGCTCCATGAGCGGTATCTGAGGCCCATGGCCGGGCACGCCGAGGTCACCTTCGTGGTGCTCAACCAGATCGACCGGCTGCCCGGGGACGCCGCCGACCAGGTCCTCGACGACCTGCGCCGGGCTCCTCGACGAGGACGGCGTCGCACTCGGCGAACACGGCGAACCGGGCGCCACGGTGCTCGCGATCTCCGCGCTGACCGGCGAGGGCATCGGTGAGCTGCGGGAGGCACTCGGCCAGTTCACGCAGGAACGGGGCGCCGCGGTCCGCCGGATCTCCGCCGACCTGGACGCCGCGGCGGAACGCCTGCGTCCGGTGTACGTCGACGCGCAGCCCCGCCGGGGCCGCGGGCGCGTCGGGCTCAGCGAGGAGGCCCGCGAGGAGTTCGCCGACCGCCTCGCGGACGCGGTGGGCGCCGCGGCGGCCGGGGACGCGGCGGAGCGGGCCTGGCGCCGGCACGCGGGCAAGGCGTGCGGCGACCCCTGGCTCAGGATCTGGCGGTGGTACGAGTCACAGCGCTCGCCGCACGGCGCCACCGTGACGCCCGTGGCCCTGCCTCCGGTGGACGAGGAGGTGACGGCACGCCAGCGTGTCGAGCACGCCGTGCGCACGGTGGCCGACGAGGCTGCCGCAGGGCTGCCCGTGCCCTGGGGGCAGGCCGTCCGGGAGGCCGCGGCGCGCGGTGCCGAAGGGCTGCCCGAGGCGCTCGACAAGCTGGCGGTGACGGCGGGCGTGCCGGTCGGTCGTCCACCGCGGCCCAACTGGTGGCCGGCGGCGGTCCTCGCGCAGGCGGCGATGTCGATGCTGCAGGTCGTGGGCGGGCTCTGGCTGCTGGGGCAGATCATCGGCATCGCCGACCCGAACCTCGGCGTGCCGGTACTGCTGATGCTGGCGGGCATCGTGGGCGGCCCGTGCGTGGAGTGGGCGAGCCGGCTGCCACGCGGGGGCCCGCGCGGCGGTACGGGCAGGAGGCGGAGCGGCGGCTTCGGGAGGCGGCGGCCGGGTGCGGGCGGGCCCGCGTCCTCGATCCGGTGGCCGCCGAGCTGCTGCGGTATCTGGAGGTCAGGGAGCAGTACGTGCGGGTGACGGGGATGCGTGGGGGCTCCGGGATGACGCGCGGGGCTCTCGGCTGAGATATGCGAACGCGCCGCGGCCGGGACCCGGTGAAGGCCACCTTCGAGTGACCGGGATATCCACAACCGGTGGGTAGCGCACAGGGCTCAGCGGGTTCGGCCGGACCGGTGCAGTCTGAGAGCGCAGCCGCGGAAAGGCGCGGTGGCAAAGACGGACGGGCGAAGGACGTACGGGAGGGGCAGGGCATGAACGAGACGATGGTGACCGTGGTGGGGAACGTCGCGACGACGCCGGTGTACCGGGAGCTGCCGTCGGGACCGGTGGCGCGGTTCCGGCTCGCGGTGACGGCGCGGTACTTCGACGCGGTGAAGAACACCTGGAACGACGGGCACACCAACTTCTTCACGGTCTGGGCCAGGCGCGCACTCGGCAGCAATGTGCAGGCCTCGCTCGCGGTGGGCGAACCGGTCATCGTGCAAGGGAGGTTGAAGGTGCGCGACGAGGAGCGCGGCGGGCAGCACTGGACCTCGGCGGACATCGACGCGCAGGCCATCGGCCACGATCTGTCGCGCGGGACCGCGGCGTTCCGGCGGGTGGGCAGGGCGGACGCGGCGCTGACGGCGCCCCCGCCCCTGCGCGAGCCCGAGCCCGAACCGGTGGGCTGACGCGGAGGTGTGATGGATCGTCATGTGTGGTGTCGGCGCGGCCGCTGTGCCGCGCCGGCGCCAGGGCCGGGGTCGATGCCGGGGCCGGAGCCGCGGCGGCATCCCCGCCCCCCACCACGCGGAATGCCCGTTGATTTGTCGATAAGGGCAGCTCGGGAGGGGTGTTGGCGGGTGTCGGCGATAACGATTCCGAGTCGGATCGCTTATCCGACGGTATGACTGAGGGTCATGGTGCGCGGCTTCCTTAGGATGCCGGACGTAGCTCACGGGGCAGTTGGCAGGAGATGCCACGCAGGTGGCAGGGGAGATCCTGCCCCTTTCGATCTGCTGGCGGGACCACCCCCCATCGTCGTGAACGGGTCCCGCCCGGAGGGGAATTCAGTGTTTTCTGCGTTTTCTGCGGTTGCCGCCCGGTCCGCGGTCACTGCTTCACCCACGATGCCGATACGCGGCCGAGGCGCCGCCCGCCTTGCCGCTGTGACCCTGGCATCGGGGCTCCTCGCCGCAGGGGCGCTGGCCGGCGCGGGCGCGGCGGTGGCCGAAGAGGCTCCGCAGCACCGGGGCGGGGCGACCGCGACGCTGGGTGGTCTGCAGACGTACGGCCAGGCGGTCGTCAGGGACGGCGGCACCTCGCAGCAGGTGCCCGCCGGGCTCTTCGAGATGTCCGTGGATGACGGCGGCACCCTCCAGACGTACTGCGTCGACATCCACAACCCCACGCAGAAGGACGCCAAGTACCAGGAGACCCCCTGGAGCGGCACGTCGCTGAACGGCAACCGCGACGCGGGCAAGATCCGCTGGATTCTCCAGCACTCGTACCCGCAGGTGAACGACCTCGCGGCGCTCGCGAAGAAGGCCGGCGCGACCTCGCTGACCGAGGAGACCGCCGCGGCCGGCACCCAGGTGGCGATCTGGCGGTACTCGGACAGGGCGCGGGTCGACGCCGTCGACCCGCAGGCCGAGAAGCTCGCCGACTATCTGCACAGGAGCGCCCGCGCGAGCGTGGAGCCCAAGGCGTCGCTGACGCTGGAGCCGCCCGCCGTCTCCGGACGCACGGGGGAGCGGCTCGGCCCGGTCACCGTGCGGACCGATGCGGAGGCGGTGACGGTGACGCCACCGGCCGACTCCGAGGCGAGCGGGGTGAAGGTGGTCGGCAAGGACGGCAAGCGCGTGAAGTCCGCGCGTGACGGCAGCCGGCTCTACTTCGACGTGCCTAAGGACGCGCCGGACGGCTCGGCCGCGCTCTTCGTGCAGGCGTCGACCACCGTGCCGGTCGGCAGGGCCTTCACCTCCGAGACCAGGAGCCAGACGCAGATCCTCGCGGGCTCCAGCGAGTCGACCGTGTCGGCCACGGCCACGGCCGACTGGGCGGCCAAGGGTGCGATCCCGGCGCTCTCGGCGGAGAAGAACTGCGCCAAGGGCGGCGTGGACATCACGGCGAGCAACAAGGGGGACGCCTCCTTCACCTTCAGCCTGATGGGCACCAGCCACACGATCGAGGCGGGCACGTCGCAGACCGTGACGATCCCGTTGCAGGAGGACCAGGCCTACGACTTCACGATCACCGGGCCGAACGGCGTGCAGAAGCGCTTCAAGGGCGTGCTCGACTGCCGGACGGAAGGCGCCGCGTTCGGGACGAAGGCACAGACCGCCGCCGAGCCGATCCCCGCGGCGGCGGGCGGCACCTCGGGCGGCGGCGACCTCGCCGAGACCGGCAGCTCCAGCAATACGCCGCTGATAGCGGGCATCGCCGTGGGCTTCGTCCTGCTCGGCGGCGCGGCGGTGTTCTTCCTCCGCCCGAAGAAGGCCTCGGCGAACGCCTCGTCGGAGACGCCCACCGGGAAGTGAACAGCGGGTCACCGGAAGGCGACCACGCGTGACGGCCGCCTCGGGCGGAGAGCCAACCGGTTTCCGCCTGGGGGCGGCCGTCAGGCAAGATGGGGTGTATCTGCCCACTCACTGATTGCCGGACGGTTTCTCTTGGCTGAGTACATCTACACCATGCGCAAGACGCGCAAGGCGCACGGCGACAAGGTGATCCTCGACGACGTCACCTTGAGCTTCCTTCCTGGCGCGAAGATCGGTGTCGTGGGCCCCAACGGCGCCGGTAAGTCCACGGTGCTCAAGATCATGGCGGGCATCGAGCAGCCCTCCAACGGCGACGCCTTCCTCTCGCCCGGCTACACCGTCGGCATGCTCCTCCAGGAGCCGCCCCTCGACGAGTCCAAGACCGTCCTGGAGAACGTGCAGGACGGCGCGAAGGAGGTCATGGGCAAGCTCAGGCGCTTCAACGAGGTCGCCGAGCTGATGGCCACCGACTACTCCGACGCGCTGATGGAGGAGATGGGCAAGCTCCAGGAGGACCTGGACCACGCCAACGCCTGGGACCTCGACGCCCAGCTGGAGCAGGCCATGGACGCGCTGGGCTGCCCGCCCGGCGACTGGCCCGTCACCAACCTCTCCGGTGGCGAGAAGCGCCGCGTCGCGCTCTGCAAGCTGCTCCTCGAAGCCCCCGACCTGCTGCTCCTCGACGAGCCCACCAACCACCTGGACGCCGAGTCCGTGCAGTGGCTGGAGCAGCACCTCGCGAAGTACCCCGGCACCGTCGTCGCCGTCACCCACGACCGGTACTTCCTCGACAACGTCGCGGGCTGGATTCTGGAGCTCGACCGCGGCCGCGCCATCGGCTACGAGGGCAACTACTCCACGTACCTGGAGACCAAGCAGACCCGTCTCAAGGTCGAGGGCCAGAAGGACGCCAAGCGCGCCAAGCGGCTCAAGGAAGAGCTGGAGTGGGTGCGCTCCAACGCCAAGGGGCGCCAGGCCAAGTCCAAGGCACGTCTGGCGCGCTACGAGGAGATGGCCGCCGAGGCGGACAAGATGCGGAAGCTGGACTTCGAGGAGATCCAGATCCCGCCGGGCCCGCGCCTGGGCAACATCGTCGTCGAGGTCAACAACCTCTCGAAGGCCTTCGGCGAGAAGGTCCTCATCGACGACCTGAGCTTCACCCTGCCGCGCAACGGCATCGTCGGCGTCATCGGTCCGAACGGCGCGGGCAAGACCACGCTGTTCAAGATGATCCAGGGCCTGGAGGAGCCGGACTCCGGTTCCATCAAGGTCGGCGACACGGTCAAGATCTCGTACGTCGACCAGAGCCGCGCCAACATCGACCCGAAGAAGACCCTCTGGGCGGTCGTCTCGGACGAGCTGGACTACATCAACGTCGGCCAGGTCGAGATGCCGAGCCGCGCGTACGTGTCCGCCTTCGGCTTCAAGGGTCCGGACCAGCAGAAGCCCGCGGGCGTGCTCTCCGGCGGTGAGCGCAACCGCCTGAACCTCGCGCTCACCCTCAAGCAGGGCGGCAACCTCCTGCTCCTCGACGAACCGACGAACGACCTGGACGTCGAGACCCTGTCCTCCCTGGAGAACGCGCTCCTGGAGTTCCCGGGCGCGGCCGTGGTCGTCTCCCACGACCGCTGGTTCCTGGACCGCGTCGCCACGCACATCCTGGCGTACGAGGGCGACTCCAAGTGGTTCTGGTTCGAGGGCAACTTCGAGGCGTACGAGAAGAACAAGATCGAGCGCCTCGGCCCGGACGCGGCCCGTCCGCACCGTGCCACCTACAAGAAGCTGACGCGAGGCTGAGGCGGCGGTGGCTCGACACATCTACCAGTGCCCGCTGCGCTGGTCGGACATGGATGCCTTCGGGCACGTCAACAACGTCGTCTTCCTGCGGTATCTGGAAGAGGCGCGCATCGACTTCATGTTCCGGCTGGCGCCCGGTGACGGGTCCCCGTCGTTCTCCGGCGGTTCGGTCGTGGCCCGCCACGAGATCGACTACGTACGGCCGTTGGTGCACCGGCACGAGCCGGTCACCATCGAGTCGTGGGTGACGAAGATCGGCGCGGCGTCCCTGACCATCGCGTACGAGATCAAGGACGCGGACCAGGTGTATGTGCGGGCCTCGACCGTGGTCGTCCCCTTCGACCTGGAGGCGCAGCGGCCCCGGCGGATCTCCGCCGAGGAGCGGCAGTTCCTCCAGGAGTACGTCGACGACTCCGCCGACGGCGGTTCGGGGGCGCTCGCCGCATGACCGCGCGGCTGTGCTTCGTCGACGCCGGGGAGGCGGCGGATCTCGCCGCCTTCCTGGCCCGGCTGATCCACTACGACAAGGCGCCGCGGTGCGGTTGCAGGCCGCCGGGGACACGCTCGCCGTGTTCGGGCGGCCGCCGTCGTTCGAGGTGCTCGCCATCCGCACGGCGCGGCTCGCCAAGCCGTACGAACACGGGCTCGACACCACGCTCGACGTCACCGTCCTCCGCCGGTGAGTTCCTGGAGTCCGTGGGCGAGGCGGCGCGGTCCGAGGGTGCGGCGGGGGTCGCCGCCGTGCCGGGGGCCGTCACCGGGCCGCCGTGGGCGGGCGTGCTGCCGCCGCGGGGCGGCTGGCGACAGGAGCCGGGGCTTCCGGTTCCGGACGCCGTGCGGGAGCTGTGCGGGTAGCCGTGGGCGAGTTCCGCTCCCGCGTCGAACAACTGCCCGCCGAGCGGCGGGTGCGGGCCGAACTGGACCGGGTGGGCCGGGAGATCTGGTCCCGGACCATCGGCGACACACAGCTGCCGGTGCGGGCCGCGCACGCCGCGCAGTCCCTCGGCTTCCTGCGGGGGGACACCCTGACACTGCTGTCCTCGGGAGCGTGGCTCCGGCTGCGTACGGCGTACGGGTCCGTCGCGGTGCGGCGGGGCGGGAGCCAGGGGCTTTCGGTCACGCCCGCGTAGAGGGGTCCGTGGGGCGCGCGTCCATGGGGCGCTGGTCCGTGGGGCGTGGGCCCGGGCGGCCGGTGTTGTCCGGCCAGACGCCGATGTGGTCCTGCTCCAGTTCGAGGGCCACCCGGTCGCGCATCTCCAGGGCCGCCGTGTACTCGGCGGGCAGCTGGAGTCGGCCCGCGCGGTCCAGCATCGCGTACTCGCGGGAGATCAGTGACTCCTCGCCCGTCGACGCGTCGACCTCCGTGCGGCGCAGGACCTCCGTGGAGGTGCGGCCGTCGCGGATGGCGACCGTGCGGCGGACCTCGGAGGCGACCGCCTGATCGTGGGTGACGATGACGATCGTCGTGCCGAGCTGTTCGTTCGCGGTGCGGAACGCGGCGAAGATCTGCTCCCCGGTGTGCGAGTCCAGCTCGCCGGTGGGCTCGTCGGCGAGGAGGACCGCGGGGTCGTTGGCCAAGGCCACGCCGATGGCGACGCGTTGCTGCTGGCCGCCGGACATCTGATGCGGGCGCCGGTCGCGGCAGTCCGCGACCTCCAGCAACTCCAGCAGCGCCAGGGCGCGTTCGGCCTTCTCCTTGCGCTTCTTGGCGCGGCCGCCGTGCAACTGCATGGGCAGCGCCACGTTCTGAGCGGCCGTCAGGTAGGGCAGCAGGTTGCGGGCCGTCTGCTGCCATACGAAGCCGACCACGTCACGACGGTAGCCGAGCCGTTCCTTCGCGGTCATCGCGAGGAGGTTGCGGCCCGCGACGTGCGCGGCGCCCGCGGTCGGCTCGTCCAGCCCCGCGAGGATGTTCATCAGCGTCGACTTGCCGCTGCCCGACGCGCCGACCAGCGCCATCAACTCGCCCTCGCGCACCAGCAGATCGAGGCCCTGGAGCGCCTGCACCTCGATGCCGTCCGCCGCGAAGACGCGGACCAGGCGGTCGCACGTGATCAGCGCGTCATGGCCGTAGGCGGGGCGGTCGCGGTGGGCCGTCGCGCGGGCTTCCAGCTCGGAGAGGGAGGGGGCTGATGCGGCGGCCGACGCCCTCGGGGTGCCGGGGGTGGGCCCGGCGGCCGCGCCTGTGCCGGTCTCTGTCATCGGTCGTCGTCTCCTGTTCTCAGGTCGGCGGCGGGGGTACGCCGGGTCGTCCACCACGCCTGGGCGAACGCCACCGCCGCGGTGAGCGCCACGACGCCCGCGGCGGGCAGCAGCAGGGACCACGGTTCGGCCCGCAGCGTGACCGTCCCCAGGTCGGAGAGACCGCCGCGGGCGGCCCCCAGGGCGACACGGCGCAGGTCGAGCCCGTCCGCCAGCAGGCCGATCGCCGCCCAGCCCGCCAGCGCGCCGCCGGCCGCCGCGAGCAGAGCCTGCGGCAGCGACTCCAGCGCGAGCAGCAGTCTGGCCCTGGCGCGCGCCCAGGCCCAAGGTGCGCAGCCGGGAGAGCAGCGCGGAGCGCCGACGGGCGGAGTGCAGGAGGGAGAGCAGCACGGCGAGCGCGGCGTAGCCGGTACTGGCGGCGACGGCGTCACGTACACGGCGTTCGGCGCCGGACTGGAGGGGCGAGTCGGTGAGCGCGGCCCGTTCGGAGGAGCGGAGGCTGATCTCGGGGGCGGGCCGTGGCGGTTCCGCCCCCGCTCCCGTCGCGCCGGACGCCTCCGCCACCGCCCCCGCGATCGCCTCCGCGTGCCCCCGGCCCCCGTCACAAGGAGCACCGTGTCCCGCGCCTTCGGCAGCGCCCGGCGGTCCACCAGGAGGAACGCGCCCCGCGCGGGAAAGGCAGGCGTCGTCTCCCGCGCCGCCGTGACCTTCGCGGTGAACGTCCCGGCAGAGGTGCGGAAGGTGTGCGGCGTGCGGCCGAGGCGGCGGGCGAGATCGGGGGAGGCGACGGCGGGCACGGCCGCGGCCCCCTTCGCGCGCGGCGCCGCCAGCTCGTCCCCGGCGAGCGGGCCGAGCCCCGTCGACCTGCTCAGCCGCGCCCCACGTCGCCGGGTCCACGGCGATCAGGCGCGCGGTCGCGCCATCGGGCAGGGTGAGGTTCCAGTCGATGTGCACGGGAGCCACCTCGCGCACCCCGGGGGCACGGCGCAGCTGCGCGGCGAGGGCGGCGGGCAGCGGCGCGCTCGCCGCGGTCACCCGGGCGTCCGCGCCGACCGCGAGGAGCGCCGTGCGGTCCCGGGCGTCCTGCACACCGGCCAGCACCGAACCGCCGAAGGCCGCCGTGGTCAGCGCCAGGAGCAGCCCGAGCAACGGCAGGGCCTGCGCGGCCGACGCACGCCCCGCGCTCGCCACCGACAGGAAGCCGAGCGCGCCCCGCCGCCTGGCGAACGGGCGCGCCAGCAGCCGCAGCGGCACGGGGTGAAGGCGTACGAGAAGAAGCGCCGCGATGGCGCCGACGAGCAGCGCGCCGAGCTCAGCAGCCAGTCCCCCGAGCCCCCGGCAGCCCCGGAGCCCGCCGGTCCACCCGC
>RBWT01000123.1 GCA_004010275.1 Streptomyces huasconensis | reverse complement strand
GCCCACCCGCGCGTACACCACCGCCCCCTCCACCCACAGCACCGGCTCATACCCCACCGCCAAGGCCCTCCGCAGGGACGGCACCCTGGTGGGGGCGTACGGCTTGCCCCGGGAGTCGTCGATCACCAGCGTCGGCGGGCGGCGCCGCCACTCCTCGCGGAACGTCGGCCAGGCGCCGTCGATCGCGTACTTCTCCCCCACCTGCGGGCCGTTGCGGCCGCCGCTGTAATTGGTCAGCAGCCCGGCCGTGAGGAAGCGGCTCGCGGGCGGGCGGTCGGCCAGCCAGTACGTCTCCGGGTGTATCCCCCAGAACAGCACCCTGGCGTCGGGCGCGGTGTGCGCCCTGACCGTCTCCGCGAGACGCGTGGCGTGCGCCAGTTCGGGGCGCGGCGCGGTCAGGCCCCAGGCCAGGAACACCGCGCACGCGCATCCCGACGTGACGAGCGCCCTGACCGTCCGCTCGCGCGGCAGGATCTGGAGCGCCGCCGTGCCCAACAGCGCGAGAGGTGGCATGAGTTGGAGGTAGTAGTGGCCGAAGAAGTGGAAGCCGAGCAGTACCGCGGCCACCGATGAGGCGAGCCAGAGCCACAGCTCCCCCGCCCCGGTGCGGGCGATGCGCAGGACGCGTACGACCGGCGGGCCGAGGCCCGCGCAGGCCGCGGCGAGGATCGCGGCGTTCACCAACCCCCGCCCCAGGACGTGGAGTTCGGAGCCGGTGAAGGAGGCGTAGGCGCCCGACCCCGTCACCGTCCAGAAGAGGAAGCCGGAGGGCGAGGTCAGCAGGGCGGCTACCAGGACGGGCCCGCACAGGCCGGCCGCCAGGCGTGCGGCGCCGAGCCGGGGCGTCCCACCGCGCCACAGCAGCCAGAGCACCGGCAGGAGCACCGCGCCGCCGGTCTGCTTGGCGAGGAAGGCGCAGGCCACGGCCGCGCCCGCGGCGCCCCACCGGCGGCGGTCCGCGCACCACATGGCGGCGGCCGTGCACGGCAGCATGAACACCTCGAAGGTGGCCGCCTGGGCGTCCTCCGGGTTGAGGCCGATCGAGACCAGGAGGTACAGCACGCCCGCCGTGCGGCCCGCGGTGTCCCCCCCAGCGATGCCGGGCCAGCGAGGCGAGAAGGGCCGCCGTCAGGAGCTGCGCGGCGACCGCGAGGACCTTCAGCGGCAGCAGCGAGGAATCGCCGAAGAGCGCGAAGGCGCCCGCGTAGAGCCAGGGGACGAGCGGCGGCTTGCGGTCGACCACCGTCTCGTACAGCTCTCCGCCGTCGGCCAATATCCGTGCTTGGACGGCGAGATAGCCCTCGTCGGGGTTCCACAGCGGCAGCCGGAAGGAGGGCAGGCGGGTCACGCACGCCAGGGCCGCGAGCAGGGGGAGCAGGCGCCTCCAGTAGCCGGTCCGGGGGCCGGGTGCGTGCTCCTTGCGCGGCCCCGGCACCCGGAGGCCGCGTACGGAGCGTAGTGAGGTGGCGGGCGCGGCGAGCATACGGTGCACGCTATCCGGCCCCGCAGTTCCGATCGGATCGGGACATACGGGGCGGGGGGAAATGCCTGCCGAACGGCGGGTGACTACCGTGCGTCGTCGGTGCCGAGCTGCTTCCCACGCCGGCCCAGCCGGCTGTGCGAACGCCCGTACGCGAAGTAGACGACGAAGCCGAGCGCCATCCAGATGCCGAACCGCAGCCAGGTCTCGGCGGGCAGGTTCAGCATCAGCCACACCGAGGCCGCCACCGAGAGGATGGGCACCAGGGGCACCATCGGGGTGCGGAAGGCGCGGGGCAGGTCGGGGCGGGTGCGGCGCAGGATGATGACGCTCAGGGCGACGACGACGAAGGCGAAGAGCGTGCCGATGTTCACCAATTCGGCGAGCTCGTCGAGGCTGGTGAAGCCCGCGAGGATTGCGATGAGCACGCCGAGGAGGATGGTCGGCCGGTGCGGTGTCTTGTACTTCGGGTGGACGTGGGAGAAGAACCGGGGCAGCAGCCCGTCCCTGCTCATCGCGAAGAAGACGCGGGTCTGCCCCAGGAGCAGGATCATGCAGACGGTGGTGAGGCCGACGGCGGCGCCGAAGCTGATGATGCCCGCGTAGGCGGGGTGCCCCGTGGCCTTGAAGGCGTCGGCCAGGGGGGCGTCCACGGAGAGTTCGCTGTAGTGCTGCATGCCGGTGACGACGATGGACACGGCGACGTACAGGACCGTGCAGATGAGGAGGGAGCCGAGGATGCCGCGCGGCATGTCGCGCTGCGGCAGCCTGGTCTCCTCGGCGGCGGTGGCCACGATGTCGAAGCCGATGAAGGCGAAGAAGACGACGGAGGCGGCCGTGAAGATGCCGAGGACGCCGAAGTTGGTGGGCGCGTAGCCGAACATCAGCTGGATCAGCGGCGACTGGATGCTGTCGCCCGGCGGGACCTCCTGGGCCTTGGGGATGAAGGGCTTGTAGTTGTCGGCCTTGATGAAGAAGGCGCCCGCGATGATGACGATCAGGACGACGGCGACCTTGATGGCCACGACGACCGTGGTGACGCGCGCGGAGAGCTTCATGCCGAGGACGAGGATGACGGTGAGGGCGAGGACCAGCGCGAAGGCGAGGATGTCAAAGCCGAAGCCCTCGGCCGCGTCGGGCCCGGTGAGCACTTCCGGCAGATGCCAGCCCGCGTTGTCCATCAGCGAGCGGACGTAGCCGGACCAGCCGACGGCGACCACGGCGGTGCCGAGCGCGAATTCCAGCACCAGGTCCCAGCCGATGATCCAGGCGGGCAGCTCGCCCAGTGAGGCGTAGGAGAAGGTGTACGCCGATCCGGCCACCGGCACGGTCGAGGCGAACTCGGCGTAGCACAGGGCCGCGAGCGCGCAGACCACGCCCGCGGCGACGAAGGCGAGCGCGGTGGCGGGGCCCGCGGTCTCCTTGGCCACCTTCCCGGTCAGGACGAAGATGCCGGTGCCGATGATGACACCGACGCCGAAGACGGTGAGGTCGAGGGCGGAGAGCGACTTCTTGAGCGCGTGCTCCGGTTCCTCGGTGTCCTGGATGGACTGCTCTACGCTCTTTGTTCGGAACAGGGTGCTTGTCACGGGCGAACCTCCACGCTTGCCTCCACGCTTGTCGTCCCCGACATGATCGAGAGACCGCGTATCCCGCACCGCCCGGCACGGCCCTATTCACGCGAATGGGCCGGTCCCACCACCCGTACAGGGTGCCGGAACCGGCCCATCGGCCGTGTCGGTGGACATCAGTCGCGGGCGGGCTCCACGGACTCCACGGCCGTGGCCGTGTCGCGCTCGAACCTGCCGTCCAGCTTGGCGACCAGACCCGTGACCTGGCGAGCGATGTCCGGCGCGGTCAGCCCGATCTCGGCCATGATCTCCTTGCGGGAGGCGTGGTCGAGGAAGCGCGGCGGGATGCCGAAGTCGCGCAGCGGCACGTCGACGCCCGCGTCGCGCAGAGCCTGGGCGATCGACGAACCGACGCCGCCCGCGCGGGAGTTGTCCTCGACCGTGACGACGACGCGGTGCTTCTCGGCGAGCGGCGCCATGGCCTCGTCGACCGGCTTGACCCAGCGCGGGTCGACGACGGTCGTGGTGATGCCCTGCCTGTCGAGCAGGCCCGCGATCTCCAGGCACATGGGTCGCGAGCGCGCCGACGGAGACCAGCAGCACGTCGGGCCGGTCGCGCGCCCGCCTCGCGCAGCACGTCCATGCCGCCGACCGTGCCGACGGCCTTGACGGCCGGGCCGACCGCGCCCTTGGAGTAGCGCACGACGGTCGGCGCGTCGTCGACCTCGACGGCCTCGCGCAGCTGGAGGCGGACCTGGTCGGCGTCGCGCGGGGCGGCGATCCGCACCGTCGGCACGCACTGCAGGATCGACATGTCCCACATGCCGTTGTGCGAGGCGCCGTCGGTGCCGGTGACGCCCGCCCGGTCCAGGACGAAGGTGACGCCGCACTTGTGCAGGGCCACGTCCATCAGGAGCTGGTCGAAGGCGCGGTTGAGGAAGGTGGCGTAGACGGCGAAGACGGGGTGCAGGCCGCCGGTGGCCAGGCCCGCCGCGGAGACCGCCGCGTGCTGCTCGGCGATGCCGACGTCGTACACCCTTTCGGGGAACTCCTTGGCGAACTTCGCCAGGCCGACGGGTTGGAGCATGGCCGCCGTGATGGCGACGATGTCCTCGCGCTCGTGGCCGAGCTTGACCATCTCCTCGCCGAAGACGGACGTCCAGTCCATGCCGCCGGCGGCGACGGGCAGGCCGGTGTCGGGGTGAATGACGCCGACGGCGTGGAAGTGGTCGGCCTCGTCCTCAAGGGCGGGCTTGTAGCCCCGGCCCTTCTCGGTGAGGCAGTGCACGATGACCGGGCCGCCGAAGCGCTTGGCGCGCTGGAGCGCGGACTCCAGGGCCTCGATGTCGTGGCCGTCGATCGGGCCGACGTACTTCAGGCCGAGGTCCTCGAACATGCCCTGCGGGGCGATGAAGTCCTTCAGGCCCTTCTTGGCGCCGTGCAGCGTCTCGTACAGCGGCCTGCCGACGACCGGGGTGCGCTCCAGGATGTCCTTGCCGCGGGCCAGGAACCGCTCGTAGCCGTCGGTGGTGCGCAGCGTGGCGAGGTGGTTGGCGAGGCCGCCGATGGTGGGGGCGTACGAACGCTCGTTGTCGTTGACGACGATCACCAGCGGGCGGTCCTTGGCGGCCGCGATGTTGTTCAGCGCCTCCCAGGCCATGCCGCCGGTGAGCGCGCCGTCACCGATGACGGCGACGACGTGGTCGTCCTTCTTCAGGACCTCGTTGGCCTTGGCGAGGCCGTCGGCCCAGCCGAGGACCGTGGAGGCGTGGCTGTTCTCGATCACGTCGTGGTCGGACTCGGCGCGCGAGGGGTAGCCGGAGATGCCGCCCTTGGCGCGCAGCTTGTCGAAGTCCTGGCGGCCGGTGAGCAGCTTGTGGACGTAGCTCTGGTGGCCCGTGTCGAAGAGGACCTTGTCCTTGGGGGACTCGAAGACGCGGTGCAGGGCGATCGTCAGCTCGACGACGCCGAGGTTGGGGCCGAGGTGGCCGCCGGTCTTGGAGACTGCGTCGACGAGGAAGCCGCGGATCTCGCCCGCCAGCTCGTTCAGCTCCTCGGGGCTGAGCCGGTCCAGATCGCGCGGTCCCGTGATGCGGGTCAGCAGCGGCACCCGTGCCTCCTTGCAGTAGAGCTGAGATGTGCTGTTCGAGCGTTGCCGGGTCTGTCGAGTCTAATGTTCCGCCACCGGGGGCTGCGCCCGGGAGGCGGGTTTACCGGACATGGGAAACCCCGCGCCCCTGAGCAGGGACGCGGGGAGGAGCCCCGTAAGGGGCGCGGGGAACTGCGCGACCAGCCACAACGGACCCGCAGCCGAAAAGACCGCCCAAGGAAACTACGCGCGCCCCGCCGACTTCTGCGTACGCCGCGAAACGGAGTCGATCACCACCGCGGCCAACAGCACCGCCCCCGTGATCATGTACTGGATCTCACTCGCCATGCCGAGCAGGTTCAGCCCCTGCTGGATGGACTGGATCACCAGCATGCCCAGGAGCGCGGACCACACCTTGCCGCGCCCGCCGAAGAGGCTCGTACCGCCGATGACCGCCGCCGCGATCACCATCATCAGCGTGTTGCCGCCGCCCAGGCTCTTCGTCGCGCCACCGGAGAGGCTCGCGATGAACAGGCCGCCGAAGGCCGCCAGCATGCCGGAGATCGCGAAGACGGTGATCCGGACCCGGTCGACGTTGATGCCGGCGCGGCGGGCCGCCTCCGCGTTGCCGCCGACCGCGAAGACCTGCCGGCCGAAGGTGGTGCGCCGCGCCACGAAGTCCGCGATCACCAGGACGGCCAGGAAGAGCACCAGGGCCAGCGGCAGCCCGCGGGCGCCGCGGGCTCGTTCAGGACGTACGCGGCGCCGCCCGCGAGACGGTACGACGGCCGTGCGCAGCACGATCGCGCTGACGGCGCGAGGGCAGCGCGGCGCCTTGCGGCGCTTGCTGTCGAGCAGCAGGGAGGCGGCGTACGCGAGGATCGCGACGGCCGCGAGACCGTAGGCCGCGGCCTTGTCGGCGAAGAAGTGGCCGGTCAGGTCCTCGACGACACTGCCCTCGGGCGTGTTGATGCTGCCCTCGCCGCCCATCAGCCAGATCTGGAGGCCGCTCCAGCCGAGGAAGCCCGCCAGGGTGACCACGAAGGCGGGCACCCCGATCTTGGCGAAAAACGCTCCGTGGACGGCGCCGATGACGAGGCCGGTGAGGACGGCGAGGACGACCGCGAGCCAGTCGTTCAGGCCGTGGGTGACGCTCAGCACGGCCCACACGGCCGCGCCCATGCCGGCCACCGAGCCGACCGAGAGGTCGATCTCGCCGAGCAGCAGGACGAAGACGATACCGACGGCCATGATGCCGAGGCCGGAGGTGAAGACCGCGATGTTCGCGAGGCTGCTCGCGTCCAGGAAGTGGTCGTTCTTCAGCTGGAAGACGACCGCGATGACGATCAGGCCGATGACGACGGGCAGCGAGCCCAGCTCGCCGCCGCGCATCTTGCGCTTGAACTCGGTCCAGTAGCCGGCCAGGCCCTCCTCGCGGACGAGGAGGCGCGGGTCGACGGCGGGGACCGGGGCGGCCGGGGCCGGGGTGTCGGAGTCGGTGCTCGTCGGGGTCTTGGCGAGGTCGCTCACTTCGCTCCCTCCTTCGGTGCCGTGGCGGTGCGCGCCTTGCGGCGGGTCACGGCGTTGTCCGTGGCGCCGGTGATCGCGGCGATGATCTCTTCGTTGGTGGTGTCGGCCACGGAGAACGTGCCGTTGTTGCGGCCGAGCCGCAGCACGGCCACGCGGTCCGCGACGGCCTTCACGTCGGCCATGTTGTGGCTGATGAGGATCACGCCGTGGCCGCGCTCGCGCAACCGCTCCACCAGGTCGAGGACCTGCGCGGTCTGCTCGACGCCGAGGGCGGCGGTGGGCTCGTCGAGGATGACGACCTTGGGGTCGCCGACCAGCGCGCGGGCGATGGCGACGACCTGGCGCTGACCGCCGGAGAGCGCCGCGACCGGGATGCGGACGCTGGGGATGCGGATGGAGAGGGTGTCCAGGAGTTCCCTGGCCCGCTTCTCCATCTTGATCTCGTCGAGGACGGAGGCGCTCTTCAGCTCGCTGCCGAGGAAGAGGTTGGCGACGACGTCGAGGTTGTCGCAGAGCGCGAGGTCCTGGTAGACGGTGGCCACGCCGAGGTTCTGGGCGTCGTGCGGCCGGCCGATGCGGACCGGGCGGCCCTCCCACTCGATGGTGCCGTCGTCGATCGGGTGGACGCCCGAGATCGTCTTGACGAGGGTGGACTTGCCGGCGCCGTTGTCGCCGACCAGGGCGACCACCTCACCGGTGTGGATTTCGAGGTCTACGTCCGTGAGCGCCTGGACGGCGCCGAACCGCTTGGAGACCCCGCGCAACGCCAGCACGGGCGTAGCGGACACGTGAATCATCTCCTTCGCCGCCTGACCGGCGGGGATGGGTGGTGCAGCGAGAGCAGAGCAGCGGCCCGGGGAGCGCTCTCACGAACGCTCCGCGGGACCCGTTTCCTACGAACTGCTTGACTGGGAGCGGGAGTTACTTGATGCCCGCGGTGTCGCACGCCTTCTTGTACTGGGCGGTGCAGATCTCGCTGACCTTGTAGACCTTGTCCTTGATGATCGTGTCGGCGACCTCGTTCTTGGTGATCGCCTGCGCGTCGAACAGCTTGGCCGGAATGCCCTTGAAGTCGCCGCTGAGCGAGTCGACCTTGCGGTCGGTGAGGGGCTCGATGGCCTTGCCCTTGAGGAGCGCCACGGCGATCTCGGCGGTGGTCTCGGCCTCCGGCTTGATCTCCTTGTAGATCGTGTAGTCCTGGTCGCCGCTCAGCAGGCGCTGCACGCCCGCGAGTTCGGCGTCCTGGCCGCCGACCGGGACCTTGATGCCGCGCTGCTTGAGGGCGGTGATCACGCCGCCCGCCATGCCGTCGTTGGCGGCGTAGACGCCCTGGATGCCGTCCTTGCCGAGCTTGTCGATCGCGGAGGACATCTTCTTGTTCGCCTCGTCGGGCGACCAGTCCGGGATGTCCTGCTCGTACGCGATCTTCTTGACCTTCTTGTCGAGCACCGAGTGGGCGCCCTTCTTGAAGAAGGGGGCGTTCGGGTCGGTCGGCGAGCCGTTGATCATGACGACGTTGGCGTCCTTGGCCTCGGAGCCGAGCGCCTTGACCATGGCCCCGCCCTGGAGGCGGCCGATCTTCTCGTTGTCGTAGGAGACGTAGGCGGCGAGCGGGCCCTCGGCGAGGCGGTCGTACGCCACGACCTTCACGCCCTGCTTGTCGGCCTGCTTGATCCACGACTTGGTCGACTTGTAGTCGACGCGTCCAGGATGATCACCTTGACGCCCTGGGTGACGAGGGCGTCGAACTGCTTCTTCTGGTTCTCGATGTCCTGAGCGGCGTTGTTGTACTTGACCTTGCAGTCCGAGCAGAGTTCCTTGATCTTCGCCTCCATGATGGGGCGGTCGAAGGTCTCGTACCGGGTGGTCTTGTTCTCGGGGAGCAGCAGACCGATGGTCTTGTCGTCGCCGCCGCTGCCCTTGTCGTCGCCGTCGCCGGCCTTGCCGCACGCGGTCATGGCCAGTGCCATCGAAACCGCGGCCGTGCCTATGACGACGCGACGCGTCATTGCGTTCATGGTGGGGTGCCTCCCTGACGAGGCCGCGTCGTTGCGGCCGAGGTGGCTCGAAGTCAACTCGGCCGCCACACCAGCGTCAAGGAGTAAATCCTTAACGAGATGACAACGGTGCCATGCGTTATCTAAGTGAAGGCAGGCGTCCCGGCGGGCAGCGTTCCGTCCAAAAGGGTTGAATCACCCATCTCGCTGAGCGCGAGGGCGAGGGCGCCCAGCACCTCGGCCCGTCCGCCGAGTGCCCCCGGCAGTACGGAGAGTTGCCGGGCGGCGCTCGGGATGGCGTACCGCCCGACGGACTCCCGAATGGGGCCGAGCACCAGCTCACCGGCCTCCGCGAGGTCCCCGCCGAGCACGACGCGGGAGGGATTGAGCAGGTTGCAGAGGTTCGCGACGCCGCTGCCGATGTGCCGCCCGACGTCGGCGATCACCCGCCGGCACCCCGGGTCGCCGTCCCGCGCGAGGCCCACCACGCGCTCCATGGTCAGATCCGTGCCGTGGCTGGACTGGAGCAGCGGCAGGACATAACGGGCGGCGGTGAAGGTCTCCAGGCAGCCGCGGTTGCCGCAGCGGCAGACCGGGCCCGACTCGTCGAGCGTGATGTGCCCGATCTCCCCGGCGGTGCCGCCGGGCCCCCGGTAGATGCGCCCGTTGATCACAAGCCCGGCGCCGACACCGCTCGCCACCTTGATGTACGCGAGGTCCTTGACCCCGCGGCCGCTCCCCCAGACCAGCTCGCCGAGGGCGCCGAGGTTGGCGTCGTTGTCCACGTGCACCGGCACGCCGAGCCGGGCGCCCAGCTCCTCGGCGGGCTTCGTCCCGGTCCAGCCCGGCAGGATCGACGTCGAGCCGAGCGTCCCGGACTCCACGTCGATGGGTCCCGGCACGCCGAGCCCGACGCCCGCGATCTTCGTGGGGTCGACACCCGTGGCCGCGATCAGCCTGCTGACCAGCTGCTCGGCCCGGTCGAAGCCCTGCGCGGCGGAGGCGTCCACGTCCAGCGGCTCGGCCTCCTCGGCGAGCACCTGGTGGGCGAGGTTGCCAACGGCCACGCGCAGGTGCGTGTGCCCGAAGTCGACGCCGATGACGATGCCCGCGTCCCCGCTGAGCGAGACGCTGCGGGCCCGCCTGCCGCCCGCCGAGGTGGGCGTGACCTCGACGGTCCCGCCGTCCTTCAGCTCCCGCACGATGTTGGAGACCGTCGCCGCCGACAGGCCCGTCGTCCTCGCGATCTCCGCCTGCGTGAGCGACCCGGCGAGGCGTACGGCGCGTACGACCCGCTCCAGATTGGCCCGGTGCAGAGAGGACTGCGACCCCGGAGTCTCCATTGACTCATCCACCTTTTGCCCTCGGTCGGGCGCCCGTGGCCACCCGCGACACCGGCCCGGAGTCGAGTACCGGGCCATGTACAAGTTGTGAACTCCAAACTCTGCTGAAGGAGCTGTCGCAGTCAAGTCGTTGAGGGAAATCCGTCATCGCGGCCTGTCCGACCTCGCGGACCCCCGTGGGCCCGTGCGAGGGGCGGGGCGTGACCGTGTGCAAGAGATGTCGGCATACCGCGAGGCCTCTTGTACGGGTGCGGGGCACGCGAGACGATTTGCCCCGTCGGTTGCACGGCTCGCCCGACACGGGATACGGGGGGCAGGGGGCACGGTGAGACGACTGACAGGGACCGATCCGGTGGAAGTCGGGCGCTACCGCTCGATCGCGGAGCTCGGCCGGGGCGGCATGGGGCGGGTCCTGCTGAGCAGCGATCCGGACGGCCACCTCGTCGCCCTGAAGCAGGTGCGTACGCAGTTCGTCGAGGACGACGGTTTCCGTGCCCGCTTCCGCCGTGAGGTGGCGGCCTCCCGCAAGGTGTCAGGAGCCCATACGTCGGCGGTGATCGACGCGGACGCGGACGCGGAGGAGCCGTGGCTGACCTCGGAGTTCGTGCCCGGGCCCTCGTTGCAGCAGGCGGTGGCCGCGGTCGGCGCGCTGCCCGAGGAAGCGGTCCTGCGCATGGCCGCGGGGCTCGCTTCGGCACTGGTCGACATCCATCGGGCCGGGCTGGTGCACCGGGACCTGAAGCCGTCGAACGTACTGCTCGCCGACGACGGGCCCCGCGTGATCGACTTCGGCATCGCCCGCGCGACCGAGAACGAGACCGGCACCGGCACCGGCACCGGCACGGACCTGACGCATACGGGACGTCTGGTCGGCTCGCCCGGCTTCATGTCCCCCGAGCAGGCCGAGGGGCGGCCGCTCGGTCCGGCCAGTGACGTGTTCTCGCTGGGGACGGTGCTGGTCATGGCGTGCACGGGGACGTGCCCCTTCGTCGGGCCCTCCGTGCCGCAGACGCTGTACAACATCGTGCACACCGAGCCCGACCTCGGCGGGCTGCCCCCGAGGGTCCGCCTCCTCGTCGCCCGCTGCCTGGCGAAGGACCCCGAGGCGCGTCCGACCCCCGCCCAGCTCCTTGAGGACATCGGCCGGATCACGTCGCGGGAGCGGCCCTGGCCCACGGAGGTGCACGAGCTGATCGCGGCCCAGCAGGCCGAGACCGCCCGGCTCCGTGAGGAGTTGGAGCGTCGCCCGCGGGAAGAGCGCGACGAGGCGGCGGTCGCCGTCGAGGGGGCGCCGCCCGGCGCGAGTGGCCCCGCCGGCCCGGCGCGCGGGTTCGCCGCGCTCGCGGTGGCAGCCGTCGCGGTCGCCGCGCTGACCGCCACGGCCGTCATCGTGCTGAACCCATGGCGCGAGGACGGCACCCGGACCGTCGACCGCCCAGCAGCGGGTGACCGAGACGTCCAGGCGGACGCCCGCGCCGCGCCCCCCGGAACCGACCACCGAGCCGTCACCGGCCGCCGAGAAGGAGACGCGCCCGGCCCCGGGCCCTCGGCCGTGCGCGAGCCCTCCCGGCAGCCGTCCGACCAGGGTCGGACGAGGCCGAGCACGCGGCCGCCGCCATCGCCGACTGCGGCGGGCAGGCGCTGGACAGGCCGGAGCGGCTCCTGGTCGCCTGCGGCGACGGGACGGCCGGGCTCCTGGGCCTGTCGTGGTCGGGCTGGGGCGAGCCCACGGCCCGCGCCACCGGGCGCGGATGGCACGTCACCTGCGAGCCGAGCTGCGCGGAGGGCAGGGAAGTCCGGTACCCGGTGACGGTGACCGTCGGCGGCCTGGCGGGCGTGCGCTACACGACGATGCGGGTCGACGCCCCGCAATCAGCCGACGACCCCGTCCGCTCCTACTCCCTCGACACGCTCGGACCGACGCGGCGCAACTGACACGCACTCCTCAAGCGCCCCACGCGGTGAACGCCGCCCAGTGGACCGGTGAGGCGAACGGGCGGTCCTGCGTCGCCCTCGCGTGGGCGGCGTATCGGTCCGCGAGGTCCGCGAGGTGCGGATGCGTGTCCGTGTACCGCGCGAACTCCTCCCACGTGAGGTGGCGCAACCAGCGGCGCGCGCGGCGCAGTGCCGGTACCGGTACCGGCTCCTCGGCCTGGCAGAGGAATTCGTAGAAGCGCGTCATCAGGAACGCGGTGGCCATATCATCCACCTGCCACAGGCCGGTCACCGCGCAGGCGGCGCCCGCCTGGAGGAAGGCGGCAGGGAGGCCCTGGAACTCGTCGGGCGTCTCGATGATTCCGTAGTGCCCCGACTGGCATGCGCTCGCCACCGCGAGTCTGCACAGCGGGAGTTGGTGCCGCACGAGGGTGTCCATGTCCAGGTGGCCGTCGGCAAGGACCAGTGAACCGCCCCGGCTGTCGGAGCCGGCGCTGCCGTGACAGCTCAGGTGCAGGTACGTCGCCTCGGCGAGGTGGTCGAGCACCCAGCCCACCGTGGCCTCCTCCCCCACCGCACGGCTGACCTCACCGCGCGGCGCGAACAGCGCCTGGATCTCGGCGAGTTCGCCACGGCTGCCGGGGAGCGAGCCGTCGGGGTCGGTGACGGCCACCAGACGCGGCACGGCGCGCGGCGCGGGCGGCGCGCTCCCGGGAGACGGCGTGGACGGCCGCGGACGGGGTGAGGGTCACCGTGCCGAGGTCGTCGACCACCCGGTCGGGGCCGAGCGGCCTCGGCGTGCAGCGGGACGAGGCCGAGCAGGCCGGTCGGGACGACGACCGCCTCGTTGCGCGGGTCGTCGGCGAGGAGCGCGGCGAGGGGGCGCATGAGGGGCTCGAGGGCCGTGAGGCGCTCCAGCGTGGCGGGGAAGGTGCGCCGCCACGCCAGCCTCGTGCCGTACTGCGCGAGCCACAGGCCGGTGGTGCCCTCGTCCGGGTCGATGACCAGGAGGTGCAGCAGGGTGACGCTGCTGACCTCGGGGACGTGTACGGCCCGCACCGCGGGTTCGGCGCCGGTGACCACGAGGACGTAGCTGCCCCAGGGCGCGTTGACCAGGTACACGAGCGGTTTGCCGCCCGCGGCCTTGACGATGTCGCGCAGTTCGGTGGTGCGCAGGAAGTCCTCGAAGCCAGGGATGGCGCGGATCTCCTCGACCACGGTGCGCATGGCGCGTTCGGCGTCCGCCTGTGCGCGCGTCGCGGAGGCGGGGCCGCCGGGTGTCGTCGCGGTCGGTTCCGTGGCGCAGGCGCTGTAGCGGGCCCGGGCGGTGCGGTAACGGCGGGCGACGACGGCGACGACGCGGTCGAGTTCCGCGAGGTCGGCCGCTCCCCGCCCCGCCACCACCGAGAGCTCGCAGGCGAGGCCGCGTTCCAGCGCTTCCACCGCGCGCTCGGGCCGGCCGCGCGGGCCAACAGGAAGGCGGTCCAGCGGGCGAGCCGGTCCACCTGCATCAGGACGCCCCGGCGGCTCTCGACGGTCACTTGGGCGTCGTACAGCACGTTCACGGCGGTCAGCATGCCGGACGCGATGTCGGCCGCCTCTTCCCAACGGCCCGCGTCCGCGCAGCTGTCGACCAGCTCGCGGAGGGCGATGCTGAGGTGCAGGGAGGGCGCGAGGGCGGGTGGTACGGCGGCCAGGGCCGCGCGGCGCAAGCGGAGGCTCTGGGCACTGTCCGGCCCGTCGATGAGGTCACTGGACCGGGCCAGCAGCCAAGTGATACGGCCGGTGTTGAGAAGGCCGGGTGCTCCGTGGCGAGGTCGAGCACGGCCGAGGCGGCGGCCCGTGCGCCGTACGGGTCCGGGGGGTCGCGGGTGAGGAGCAGGTCGGCGAGGTTGTACTGGGCCTGTGCCCAGAGGGCGGGGTCGTCGCCGGGTGCGAGGTGGCTCAGGGTGTCCCGGTAGCAGCGTTCGGCCTCGCCCAGGTCGTCCGGCTCGGCGCGGCGCTGGAGGAGCAGGCCGAGATTGACCATGGAGTAGGCCCAGTTGACGGTGGAGCGCTCCGGGGAGCGCTCTTCGAGGCCGGCCCTGATGTGGCGGATGCCGAGGCCGAGGTCCGCGGCGTCGCCGCCCGGCCGCTCCGACAGGAGCAGGCCATAGTTGGTCTGGATGCGCGCCCATAATTCGGGGTGTGCGCGCCGGTCGAGCTCGCCGGCGCGGGCCGAGCAGGTCGCGGGCGGTCTCCCAGACCTCCAGGCGGTCGCCGTCGTCGCGCGCGTAGTGGGCGCTGGCGAGGTTGTTCGCCGCGTGCACCCACTCCAGGCTGCCTTCGGGGAGCCGGGCCAGGGCGTGTTCGAGAAGCGTGACCGCTTCGGACAGGTCGGCGTCGGGCCCGGCGTGGGCGGCGGCCACCAGGCGCTCGCCGAGCAGGGCGGCGATCTCGGCCTCCAGCTCCTCTTCGCCGAGGTCGGCGGCGAGGGCCAGCGCCTCGCGGGCCGGTGCGATGGACGCGGTTCCCTCGGCGGTGCGGGCCGTCTCGTACAGCGCGTACAGCCGTTCCCGCAGAGCGCCGCCGAGGGCGCTCAGGGAATCGAAGTAGCGCTGGAGCGCCTCCTCCTGCGGGGTACGGCCGTCGCTGAGGTCTTCCAGGAGCCGCTGGCGCCGGCGCAGATCCGGTTCGAACGGGGCGCCCGCGGCCGCCTCCAGTTCCGCGCGCCCGGCGTCGCGCACCTTCGTGCCGCAGGTCAACTCCGGTCGGTTGCGCAGGAGTTCTCTCAGCTCGTCCGGGAGGCTGGTCAGTACGGCGTACAGCAGGCCGTTCACCTCGGTCTGCTCCCGGTCCTCCGCGAGGTAGTGCAGGAAGGTCTCGTAGTTGTCGGCCGTCGGCTCCCCCTGCGACACCAGCTCGGCGCGGGCCGCCGCCGGGTCGGCCAGGTCCCGGTCGAGGTCACGGGTGAGGACGACCGGCAGCAGCCTGCGGGGCAGCGGGATCACCTGCCCGTGGAAGACGGTGTCGCGGAAGGCTCCGGCCCGCCCGGCCTCCCCGAGCAGGACGGGCGCGGACGGCAGGGCCCCCGACCGGAGCTCCGTGAGGGAGAGCGCGAGCAACAGGGGTGCCGTCACGCCCGGCCGCAGGACGAGCAGCGGCGCGTCGACGGCCGTCCGCGCGCCGCATCCGGAACAGTCCACCCACGCCAGGCCGGGGCTCTCCCCGCTCAGGGCATCGGCGCGCTCACGAGCATCGACGACACGCCAGACGACGGCCGCACTCTCCCGCTCACACCCCTCGCACCGCCACGAGTAGGTCACCCTCGCCGAGACCGCCATCCTGCCTCCGTCGATATGCCTGCCGGGTCTGGGGGTGGTCGGGCTTGACGGCCGGGCCTGCCCCCGAACCCGGCCGCCACATCCCGTCCCCCTACTTCCCCCCACTGATCCGCGAGAGCAACGCCGTGAAGACCCGGCCGAGCGCCGCCTCCTTCATGGCCCGCTTGTGGATGGTCAGGCTCCATTTCCCTTCCGTGTCCCGCCTCACACGGACCTCGGTCTGGAGGAGGACGACGACGAGCACGGTGACCGAGAGGCCGACGGGGTCGAAGCGCTGCATCGGCGAGCGCGCGTAGTCGACGGCCTCGCCGACCGTGCGTGACAGGTCTTCGCCCTGGGAGGCCGCGTACTCGAGGGTGGCGCGGGCCAGTTCACCCTCGGTCGCCTCGGGCCGGTCCTGGCCGACGTACTCCGCGACGTCCTCGCTCTCCAGCGTCTCGGCCAGCTCCTCGCCGTCCCAGTCGGCGGCGTGGGCCCGGGGCAGGAGCCCCCGCTCCTCGACCACGGCCGCGAGGGCGCGCACGGCGGCCTCGTCGGAGAGTTCCCGGATGTCCCGCTCCAGTTGTTCTCGCATCTGCATGTCTCGATTCTCGCCGGAGCGGCGGCTGTTGGGGGCCGCTTCACCGACCCCGCCGCTACTTCACCGACCCCGCCGTCAGCCCCGACACCACATGCCGCTCGATGAAGGCGAACAGCACGATGACCGGGATGATCGCGACCACCGACGCGGCGAAGAGGTAGTTCCACTGCACCGTGTAGTTGCCGATGAAGTTGCTGATGCCGACCGTCAGCGGCTGCTTGGCCGGTTCGGTGGTGAGGGTCAGGCCCATCACGAACTCGTTCCACGACGTGATGAAGGTGAAGATCACCGCGGTGACCACGCCCGGCAGCGCGAGCGGCAGCGTCACCTTGATCATCGCGCCGAAGCGGCTGGTGCCGTCCACCATGGCGGCCTCCTCCAGCTCCGGGGGAATGGAGGAGATGTACGCCGTCAGGATCCACACCGCGAAGGCGAGGTTGAACGCCGCGTTGGTGAGGATCAGGGTCCAGACCGAGTTCAACATGTCCAGCTGGTGGAACTCGCGGTAGAGGCCGACCAGCAGCGCCGTCGGCTGGAACATCTGGGTGACCAGGACAAGGAGCAGGAACAGCTTGCGGCCGCGGTAGCGCATGCGGGCCGTGTAGTACGCCGCCGGCAGCGAGACCAGGAGGACGAGGAGCGTCGCGCCGCCCGCGACCAGCAGGGTGACCTGGAGGTTCTGGCCGAGCTCCGACTCCTTCCATACGTCGATGAAGTTCGCCCACTCCAGGTTCCGGGGCAGATAGGTGCGGTCCCGCAGCTCCTCCTTGGGGCGCAGGGCGGTGATGATCATCTCCAGGTACGGCGCGAGGAAGACCGCCGCGAGGAGCCAGGCGCAGGCCGTGATCACCAGGGTGCGGGGCCGGAAGGCGCGCTTGCGTGCGCGGCCCTTCTGGGGCGCTGAGCCCTTCTCGGGCGCGGGGGACTTCGTCGTCGTGGTGGCCATCAGTCCTCCTCGTTCCACCGGCTGACCTTCAGGAAGATCAGCACGAGCACCACGACCAGCAGGAAGTTGACGACCGACATGGCCGCGGACTCACCGATGTCGGTCTCCTTCAGCTTGTACATGAACACCATCGACGTGGAGGTGTCGTAGCCCGGGCCGCCCTGGGTCATGGCCCAGATGATCGGGAAGGAGTTGAAGACGTTGATGAGGTTGATGACGACGCCGACGAGGAAGGCGGACCGCAGCATCGGCAGCGTGATGTGGCGGTACGTCTGCCAGGACCCCGCCCCGTCGATGCGCGAGGCCTCGTAGACCTCCTGCGGGATGGTCTGGAGCCCGGCGAGCAGCGTGTACGTGGTGAAGGGCAGGGAGACGAAGACGGCGACGGCCATCATCCAGGGCCAGGCGGTCTCCGGTCTGCCCAGCCAGTCCTTGGAGCTGTCGATGAGGCCGAGGTCGAGCATCAGGGTGTTGAGGACGCCGGCGGTCTGGTTGAGCATCCACTTGAAGCCGATGGCGGTCATCAGGACGGAGGCCGCCCAGGGGGCGATGAGCGCCCAGCGGGTGACGCGGCGACCGGGGAACTTCTGGTTGAAGAGCTGGGCGAGGGCCAGGGAGAGCAGCATCGTGACGCTGACGACGACGAGCGTCCACACCACGGTCCAGAGCAGGACCGCCCCGAAGTCGCTCTCCTCGAAGAGCTTCTTGAACTTGTCGGTCCCGGCGCTGCCGCGGACCTTGCCGGCGATGGAGATGTTGAGGAACGAGGTGCGGATCAGCTCGATGACGGGCCAGACGACCACGGCGAGGATCAGCAGGATGACGGGCGCTATCCAGGGCAGCGGGCCGAGCCGGGCGATTCCGCCGCGGCGGCTCACCGGCCGGGGTGCGCGCCCGCTCCGTCCCCGGCCGGAGCCGGCCGGGGACGGAGGGGCCTTCAGTGACACAAGGTCTCCTTGCGGACTGGGGACGGACCGGAGTGACAGCCCAGAGGGACGGTCGCGGGACGGAGGGCGTGTTACTTGGCTTCGGCCGCGGCCGTCTCCGCCTTCTTCTGGAGGTCGCCGAGGACCTGCTTCGGGTCGTCGACGACGGCCTTGCCGCCGGTCTTCTTGATCTCGGCGGAGACGACGTCCCAGGTGGTGTCGCCCAGCGGGTAGAACTTGGCGCTCGGCAGCACCTCGAAGAACGGCTCCAGGTCCTTGTGCCTGCCGTTGGTCTGCATCGTCTGCAGGGCGTCCTGGGTGACCGGCATGAGGTTGTACATCTCGTCGAACGCCAGCATCTTCTTGGAGTACGTGAAGTCGAGGAACTTCTTCACGCCTTCCTTCTCCGCGCCGCCGTCCTTGAACGCCATCATCCAGTCGGCCACGCCGAGGGTGCTCTTCAGCGGGCCTTCCTTGCCGGGGATGGGGGCGACGCCGTAGTCGACCTTGCCCTCCTTGGCCATCTGGATGAGACTCGGGTGGCCGTTGAGCATGCCGACCTTGCCCGCGGCGAAGTCGGCGAAGGCCGTCTTGCGGTCGGTGGAGGCGGGGTTGGCGTAGGTGAGGCCGGGCTTGACCAGTTCGCTCTTGAGCCACTCGAACGTCTCGACGTTCCGGGCGCTGTCCAGGGTGTACTTGCCGCCCGCGTCGGTGTAGCCGCCGCCGTTGCCCAGCTCCCACATCATCGTCTCGCCCTGGGTCTCCTCGGGGCCCAGCGGCAGGGCGTACGGGGTCTCGGCGGCCTTCTTGGCCTTGATCTTCTTCGCGGCGGCGGCGAGTTCGTCCCAGGTCTTCGGCGGGGTCTTCACGCCGGCCTTCTTGAGGACGTCCTTGTTGTAGAACATCACGCGGCTGGAGGAGACCCAGGGGATGCCGTACTGGGTGCCGTCGACCTCGCCGGCCTTGGCGAAGGTGGGGATGAGGTTCTCGCGGGTCTTGGCGGACATCACCTCGTCCGCCTTGTAGAGGAGGTCGTCGGCGACCTTGTCCGCGTAACCGCCGGTCTGGAGCAGGTCGGGTTCGTTGCCCGCCTGGATCATGTTCTTGACGGACTTGTCGATCTCGTTCCAGTTGATGACCTGGACGTCGACCTTGTAGCCCTTGTTGGCCTTCTCGAATTCCTTCTTGACCTGGTTCCAGTACACCTTGGAGGCGTTGGAGGCCTTGTCGCCGTAGTCGGCGGCGACGAGCTTGATGGTCTTGCCGTCACCGCTGTCGCTGTCCCCGCCGCAGGCGGTGAGCCCCAGCGCCATACAGAGCGTTGCCGCGCCGGTGGCGACCATTCGATTCCTCATGCTGTTCAACCCTTCGACATCGGTGTCGACTTGGCGCGTACAGTCGCCCCCCGCGGCGCCGTCGCGCCGACACTACTCACGTCCGGTTTTGCCCCGACAGGCCTAGACCACTTTCGTGGCCAAGCTGAAATCACCTGCCCCACCAGGTCACTTGAGCGCGCCCGCGGTCAGACCGGCCTGTACCTGTCGCTGGAAGACGGCGTACACGACGAGCACCGGGAGCATGGCGATGGTCAGGCCCGCGAAGAGCGCGCCCCAGTCGCCGCGGTAGCCCTGGGAGACCGCCAGCGAGGCAAGTCCCTGCGGCAGCACGTAGTTCTTCGTCTCCTCGTTGTTGAGCAGCAGCGGAAGCAGGTACTGGTTCCACTGGCCGAGGAAGTTGAAGATGCCGATGCTGACCAGGCCCGGCTTCGCCATCGGGAGCATGATCTGGAAGAACGTGCGGGTGTGCGAGGCGCCGTCGACCATCGCCGCCTCCTGCACGCCGGTCGGCAGCGTACGGAAGAAGGAGGTCAGGAAGAAGGTGGTGAAGGGCAGCGAGTAGGCGATGTACGCGATGATCAGGCCGGGCCGGGTCTCCAGGAGCCCGAAGTTCTCCATGACGGCGAAGAGCGGGACCAGCGCGAGGATGACCGGGAACATCATGCCGCCCGCGAAGAGCATGAAGACGACGCGGTTGCCGGGGAAGGTGAAGCGGGCGATGACGTAGGCCGCCATGGAGCCGAGCAGCATGGTGCCGGTCAGCGAACCGGCCAAAATGATCAGCGAGTTGATGGTGTACCGGCCGATGTCGGCCTTGTTCCAGGCGTTGGTGAAGTTCTCCCAGTGGAAGGCGGCCGGCCAGCCGGCCGGATCGCTGAGGATCTCCGCCGAGGGGCGGAACGCGGTGAGCGCGACCCAGATCAGGGGCCCGGCGGCCAGGACGACCCACAGGACGAGGAAGGCGTGCGAGAAGACGTTGAGGGTGCCGCCCGACTCCTTCCCGGTCTCGCGGCGGGGCGCCTCGGTGGTGCCGGGGCGGGGCGTGGCGGCGGCGGTCGTGGTCATGATGCAGTGGCTCCCGCGGTCTTCAGTATTCGATCCGGTCGCGATTCCCGACCCGCATGACGATCAGGGAGAACGCCACGCTCAGGACGAGCAGGACGACGCCGATGGAGGTGGCGTAGCCGTACTGGCCGTCGCGGAAGCGTTCGTAGAGGAAGACCGGGGTGACCTTCAGGACGTGCGCCGGGACCATCACGAGGCAGATCGCGAAGGTGTCGAGCGCCTGGATGCCCATGTAGATCCAGCCGGTGCGTACGGTGTCCCAGATGAGCGGGAGCGTGACACCGAAGAAGGTGCGGGCGCGGCCCGCGCCGTCCAGGAGCGCGGCCTCGTGGATGTCCTTGGGGATGGCGCCCATCGCCGCGGAGAACAGCACGACGTAGAAGCCGACGAAGCTCCAGCTGATGACGGTGAGCAGTGCGATCAGGGCGAGGGTCTCGTCGCCGCCCAGCCAGGCGGGGCCTTCGATGCCGGCCTTGTCCAGGCCGCCGTTGATCAGGCCGCTGTTGGTGTTGAAGACGCGCCCCCACACCACGGCGACGATGGAGACGGACAGCACCTGCGGGAAGAAGTAGACGACCTTGTAGAAGGACGAGCCTGCGACGCCCGCGATGGCCTGGCCCCGGCGGTGCCGGCCGCCCGCGGTGATCATGTAGGCGAAGAAGATGCCGAGTACGAGTGTCACGACGGGCGTGATCACCAGCAGGAGCGCGCTGACCTGGAGCGAGTCCCAGAAGCGGGCGTCGTCCCACATCTTGCGGTAGTTGTCGAACCCGATGAAGTTCGCGACCGGGCCGCCGGACCAGTCGGTGAAGGAGTAGTAGATCGCCTGGAGGAACGGCGAGACGACGAAGAGCGCGTAGAAGGCGAGCGGCACGGCCAGGAAGCCGAGGATGAAGCGGTACTTGTCGAGGGTGCGGTAACGCCGGTCGTAGCGGACCCGTTTGGGTGTGAGGCCGGGCGGCAGCAGCACCGCCGGCCACAGCAGCAGGCCGGGGAGCGGGGTCGGCGGTGGCTCGCCCTCGCCCCGCGCCGCCTCCGAGCCCGTCGAGTTCCGCGAGTCGTCCGACTTCTGCGCGTTCTTCGAGTTCTTCGAGTTGTTCGAGGGGGGCGGCTCGCCCACCCGGGTCCCGGTCTTCACGCTGCTCAGCCTCGCCCGCTCTTGTGCCTCGTCGGCTCTCGTGCCCGGTCCGCCGCTCAGGCCTTCTTGACCTTGGTGATGTCGGGGTCCTTCAGGATGCGCTCGGAGGCCTTCTGCATGGTGTCCATCGCCTGCTTGGGGCCGATCTGGCCCTGCATGAACTTGTGGATCATGTTGTTGAAGTCCTCGCGGAACAGCTCGTTGTACCAGTCCATGAACCGGGGGATGACGATGTTCTCGCCGGCCGCCTTGATCGCCGCCTGGGCGCTCGCCGTGCCCGAGGGCAGCTTCACGCCGTCGATGGCGCCCTTGACGACGGGCAGCGAGCCGACCTCCTCGAAGAGGTTGCGGGCGGCTTCCTTGCTGTACATCATCCGCAGCCACTCCAGGCCGCCCTGCCGGTTCGTGGCCTTGGCGGGGACGATGAAGGGCTCACCGGCCGGGGCGTAGAGCGTGCCGAACGGCATCTTGTCGCCGGAGTCCAGCGAGGGGGTCGCGCCGACCGCCATCCGGAAGTCCTTGGGGGTGGTGTCCTTCGCCTCGTTCTCCACCCAGGAGCCGTTGGGCACGAAGAGGCACTTGCCCTCCTTCGTCCACGCGGTCTGCATCTCGGTGTGGGCCTGCTGGCCGTCGAAGCCGGTCAGGACGTACTTCTTGGCGACCAGTTCCTCCCAGGCCTCGAAGACGTCCTTGACGGCGTCGTGCCGCCAGGCGTCCGGCTCCAGGTAGTCCATCGCCTCGATGACCTCGCGGCCGCCGCGCTGGGCGAACATCGCGTACATGCTGAAGAACATGTAGCGCGGGTGGCCGCCCGGGTAGCTCCAGCCGTGGATGCCCTTGGCCTTGGCCTTCTTGCAGACGGCGAGCATCTCGTCCCAGGTCTTCGGGTACGCGGTGTCGAGGCCGTCCTCCAGGAGCTTGGCGGAGTACCAGTTGCCGTACACCGTCAGCGTGATGTTGAGCTGGTAGCACTCCTCGCCGCCGAAGCGGCCCATCTGCTCGACGACCGGCACCAGGGTCTCGCGCACGGTGACGTCCGGGTCGTCCCAGGAGGGCGCGTCGAGCACCTCGCCGAGGTCGGCGACCTGCTTGTTGTGCACGAGCTTGCCGATGTTCATCTGCTCGGCGCCGGAGTTGTTGACGACGTCCGCCGTGGGCTTGCCGCGGACGATCTTCGGCTGGACCTGGGTGGCGATCTTCTCGGTCGCCTTCTGCTCCGGCTTGGCCTTGGGGTACTTCTCGGCGTACATGTCCGTGACGAACTGGGCGTACTTGTCGCCGTATCCACCGTTGAAGATGTAGACCGCGAGGCCCGCGTCCGCTTTCACGCCGAGCGGGTTCTTCTTGCTCTTCTCGCCCTTCTCGGCCTTGTTCTCCTCGCCGCCTCCGCTGGCGCAGGAGCTCAGCGCCCCGACGGCCGGCACCGCGAGCAGGCCGGCGGCCGCCGCCCTCTTCATGACATCACGACGGTTGACGCTGGTGGTTCCCATGCTCAAGTCCTCGCCTTCATACAGGACTCAGGCGGTGAACCGGACCCTCCCCGGCACCGCGGTGGTGTGAAGCTGGGGTCGTGCGATCGTGCCGAACGCTGAGCGAATGCCGACAGGTATAGTCCACTCCCGGTTGACTGGGCAAGATCGAACACAGGCTTCCGGTACAGGTTTTCCGAGTTGAGACCTACGAAGATCCTGGTCAAACCTCTCGCACATCACCTCGTCGACGCGTGGACTTTCGCGCCGGTTTCCATGGACTTTCGGGGGCGGGTGTGGGGGCGGTGCGGTGCGGGCGCCGGGCTGTTCCCCGCGCGACCGCTGGACTTCCCGCCCTGCCCGGGCGGCGCGGGGGTCTCCCGCGCGAACGCCAGGCATCCGGCCCGCAGACGGGACTCTCCCATGCGGACGTCGGACTCCTCGGCGGCACGCGGGACTCTCCTGCACGAACGTCGGACCTCTGCCCCGGGCGCGGGAGCTTACGGCCCGCACGCGGCGCTCTCTCGTGCAGACACCGGTCTCCTTGCCCGGGCGCCGGGCACCCCAGCGCGAATGCCGAACTTCGGAGCCGAACACGAGGATTTCTGGCCCGCACGCCGCGTTCTCCTGCGCGAACGCGGGACTGTCCGACGTGCATGCCGGGACTCTCCCACGGGGACGCGGGGGTTTCCGGCACACACACCGGACATTCCCACGCAGGCGCCGCACTCTGTGGCCGGGCACGCGGAACCGCCGCCCAGATGCCGGGCTCCCGGTCCGCACGCGGCGACGGTGCCGACCCGCCCGCGCGGACGCCCCGGCGCGGGCCCCGCTGTGGCACGCGGGCGCGGCCGCGCGGGTGCGGCCAGGGTGGCCACGCCCGGCGCCGTATACGTCCTTTCCCGCGAGGCGGCCACCCCCGGCGTCTCGGTGGCCGCCCCCGGCTGACGCCGCGGTGGGCGGGTCAGGCGTCGATGATCACCGGGATGATCAGGGGCCTGCGGCGGTACGTGCGGAACGCCCAGTTCGCCACGGCTCGGGCGAGGAGCTGTTCGAGCTGGTGGGCGTCTCCTACACCCTCCTGCGCGGCGTTGGCCAGGGTTTTCTCGATCACGGGGACGACGGACTGGAAGGTGGACTCGTCGTGGACGAAGCCGCGGGCCAGGAAGTCGGGGGCCTCGGCCAGGGCGCCGGTGTCGGCGTCGACGATCGCCACCACCGTCACCACACCCTCCTCGGCGAGGGTGCGCCGGTCCTTGAGGGAGGCCTCCGTGGCGCCGCCGACCTCCATGCCGTCCACGTAGACGTACCCCGCCGGCACCTTCCCGGTGATCTTGGCGCGTCCGTCGACGAGGTCGACGACGACGCCGTCCTCGGCGATGACGACCCGCTCGGGGTCGACTCCGGTACGGATGGCAAGGTCGGCGTTGGCCTTCAGGTGCTTGAACTCGCCGTGCACCGGCATGACGTTGCGGGGCTTGACGATGTTGTAGCAGTAGACGAGTTCCCCGGCGCTGGCGTGTCCGGAGACGTGCACCTTGGCGTTGCCCTTGTGGACGACGTTCGCGCCCCAGCGGGTCAGGCCGTTGAT
>RBWT01000122.1 GCA_004010275.1 Streptomyces huasconensis | reverse complement strand
CGGTGCCGCGCCGGGTCGCCGCGCTGCTCGCCCCCGGCGCCCGCGGCCCGCACCCGGCCCTCCCTGTTCACGGCGGTGGGACTGGCCCTGTGGGGTGCGGCGTTCGGCACCGTGGTGTCGGCGATGTCGTCGGCGAACTCCGCGGTCACGATGGTCCTCATCCTGCGCGCGGCGACACCGCTTTAGGCCTTGTGGCGCATTTGCGGCGCCGTGCCGCTCCGATCCGCCGTGCGGGGCATCGACGGCTGCAACGCGGTTGCCGCCCTCCTCACCGGCGATGGGTCGGCGGTGGAGTCGGCGACGGGGTCGGCGGACCGGCCGGGAAAGCCGGTCCGCGCGGCGGCGGGCTAGAGGTCGAACTCGTGCGGCGGCAGGTCGAGCGCGAAGCAGGCCTCGCGGACCACGGCCTGCTCGTCCTTGTCGAAGTCGCCGTCGGCGCCGCCGATGACGATGCCTATCTGGATGACCGCACGGGCCTCCGCGGGCTTCTTCCTCGCCTTGGCGACCTCCTGGAGGACGCTCACCTTGCCGAACGCGAAGTCGGCGGTCAGCTTGTCCACGTAGGCGTCGAAACGGCTCCGGAGATCGTCCGCCGGGAAGTTCTGCAACACCTCGTTCGTGCCGATGAGCTGGGCCACGCGCTGGCGCTCGGCCGGGTCCACGGTCCCGTCGGCGGCCGCGACGAGGGCGCACATGGCCATGCTCGCGTCGCGGAAGGCGCCGCTCTTGAGGTCGTTCTTCTTCGCCATCAGCTGGGTCTGCATCGTCGATGCGGATTCCTTGACGCGGTCCCACAGGGCCATGGAGAACTCCATAAACGTATCGATGTATCGGTGTATCAGGTCGCTGTATCAAGGGTGTCGGCGCGCACCACGGCCGCCTTGCGTGCGACCGTGGCCTCGCCAATTTCTACAACAGAGTAGAAACTAGCAGCCGGGGCGAGAAGTTCCCGCCCGGCGGAAGGCCTGATCGTGGTGGGCGCGGACGCGTCGCGGTACGCATGCGCCCATGCCGCGAGGGCGTCCGGCCAAGGCTCACGCCCTCTTCCCAGACGCTTCCCCGGGACCGTACTCTGCGGGCGCGTGACCGCACCTCCTTCCTCCGTGCCGCCCCTGCCTCCCGCCGCCTCCTCCTCCCGAGGCCTCAGGGACGGCGCCGTGGGCACCGGCGACCTGGTCTTCTTCGTCGTGGCGGCGGCCGCCCCGCTGACGGTCATGGCGGGCGTCGCTCCGCTGGCCATCGGCATGGCCGGCCGGGCGGCCCCGCTCGGCTATCTGCTCTCCGGGCTGCTGCTGATCGTCTTCGCCGCGGGCTTCACCGCGATGAGCCGTTTCGTGCGCAATGCCGGTGCGTTCTACGCCTACATCGGCAAAGGCATCGGCCGGCCCACGGGCGCGGGCGCCGCCTACGTCGCGCTCTTCTCGTACAACGCGATCGAGGTGGGACTGCTCGCGGCCTTCGGCTGGTTCACGGAGGCGGGCTTCGAAGACCTCACCGGGACCCGAGTTCCCTGGTGGCTCTGGTCGCTCGGCGGACTGGTCGCCATCGGGGTGCTCGGCTATCTCAAGGTGACCCTGAGCGCCGGAGTCCTCGGCGCCGCGCTGGTCCTGGAGGTCCTGGTGCTGCTCGTCTTCGAGGCGGGCGTCCTCGCACACGGCGGCGGCCCCCAAGGCCTCGGCCTCGGGTCGCTCTCGCCCACGCACCTCGGCGAGTCGGGGGTCGGCGGCATGTTCGTCCTCGCCATCGGCGCCTTCATCGGCTTCGAGGCGACCGCGATCTACGCGGAAGAGGCCCGCCGACCCGAGCGGACCGTGCCGCGCGCCACCTACGTGGCCGTGGCGTTCCTCGCGCTCTTCTACACCTTCACCGTCTGGATGATCATCAACGCGTACGGAAGCGAGAGCGACCGCGCCCAAGAGGTCGCGAACGGCAAGGGCGGCGCCGACATGGTCTTCACCGCCACCGAACGCTTCACCGGCGCCTGGGCCGCCGACTCCATGCACGTGCTGATCATCACCAGCACCTTCGCCGCCACGCTGGCCTTCCACAACGGCGCCGCCCGCTACTTCTACGCGCTCGGCCGGGAAGGCCTGCTGCCCGCCCGCCTCGGCACCGTCTCCGCGAAGACGCGGGCGCCCGCCGCCGCGGTGGTCACGCAGTCGGCCATCGCCCTCGCCGTGATCGTCGCGACGATGGTGAGCGGGGCCGACCCGTACAGCGTCACGTTCCTGTGGAGCAACGGCTCCGGCATCCTCGGTGTGATGCTCATGCAGGCGCTCGCCGCCCTCGCCGTGCACGGCTTCTTCCGCCGCGACCGGCGCGCCATGCCGGCCTGGCGGGTCGTCGCCGCGCCCCCTGGTCGCCTGCGCGGGCCTCGCGGTCATGATCGTCCTCGTCAGCGCCCCCACGACCTCCTCACCGGAGCCTCCGCGGGAGTGAACGCCGCGCTGATCCTTCCGCTGCCGGTGCTGTTCGGGGTCGGCGTGGCCCTGGCGCTGCGGATCAAGAGGCGCGATCCGGCTTCGTACGAGCGGCTGACGACGCTGGACGCCGAACGCCTCTGAGCCCGCGCCCGGACCTTTACCGGTACCGCACGCGATTACCGGTACCGCACGCGATGCACCTGACCTCACCGGGAGAAAGCGACACCATGACCATGACGGCGACGACAACCCTGGTCTTCCTCGGCGCGATCCGCACCGGCAGTGACCCTCAGACGGACACCACGGCGCTCGCCGTGCGCGACGGCCGGATTCTCGCGCTCGGCGACAAGGCCCGGGCCCTCGCCCCCACGGCCGACGAGGTCGTCGACATCGGGGGCGGACTGCTGATGGCCGCCTTCGGAGACGGCCACGCCCACCCCCTCTTCGGCGGCCTGGAGAGCTTCGGGCCGCAGATCAAGGAGTTGGACTCGGTCGATTCGATCGTCGCCGAGGTCGGGCGGTGGGCGGCAGCCCACCCGGAGGCCGAGTGGATCGTCGGCGCGTCCTACGATCCCGCGCTCGCACCGGACGGCGAGTTCGACGCGCGCTGGCTGGACGCGGCGGTGCCCGACCGGCCCGTCGTCCTGCGGGCCCACGAGTACCACACCGTGTGGTGCAACACCGAGGCCCTGCTCAGGTCCGGTGTGACGGAGACGACCCCGGAGCCGCGCCTCGGCTGGATCGTCCGCCGCCCCGATGGTTCGCCCCTCGGAACGCTGCGCGAATGGCATGCCTGCGACCTCGTGCTCGACCAGGTCCCGGCACGCTCGGTGGACGAACTCGTCACGCGCTGCGCCGCGCCGGCCACGCGTACGCGCGCGCGGGCATCACCTGGGTCCAGGACGCCTGGGTGGAACCGGAGATGGTGGACGCGTATCTGGCCGCCGCCCGGCGCGGCGCCCTCACCGTCCGCGTCGACCTCGCCCAGCGCGCCGACCCCGACCGGTGGCGTGCGCAGCTGAAGCCGTTCGCGCACGCGCGCGCGTGGCCGCGGAGGGCGGTGACCTGCTGTCCGCACGGACGGTGAAATTCTTCAGCGACGGCGTCATCGAGGGCGGCACGGCCGCGATGCTCGCCCCCTACGTGGACGCGCCGCACAGTTGCGGCATGCCCGTGTGGGAGCCCCATGCGCTCGCCGAGGCCGTGCGCGCCTTCGACGCCGCGGGCTTCCAGACGCACATCCACGCGATCGGCGACGCGGGCATACGTGCGGCGCTCGACGCCATCGAATCCGCGGTCGTCGCAACGCCGCCTGGGACCGGCGCCCGGTGATCACCCACGTCCAGCTGGTCGACCCGGCGGACCTGCCCCGCTTCGCCGCCCTTGGCGTCATCGCCAACTTCGAACCCCTGTGGGCCCAGCCGGACCCGCTCCAGACCGAGCTGTCCATCCCGAGGATCGGCGCACACCGGGCGGGCCTGCAGTACCCCATGGGCGAGCTGGCACGGGACGGCGTGCGACTGTCCTTCGGCAGCGACTGGCCCGTCAGCTCGCACCTCCCCCTGGAAGGCATCCAAGTGGCCGTCACCAGGCGTACGTTCGCGGGGGACCCGGAAGAGGGATGGATTCCCCACCAGCGGCTCACCGTCGAACAGGCACTGACGGCGGCCACCTCCGGGGTGGCCCACCAGGCCGGCGCCGACGACCGCTCGCATGTGACGCCTGGCGCCCCCGCCGACCTGGTCCTGCTCTCCGACGACCCCCGCGCGCTCGACCCCATGGCGATCCGCCACGCACGCGTACTGGGCACGTGGCTGGCCGGCCGGGCCACGTACAGGGCGGGCGGGGGAGCGTGACGCGGCTATGCCTCGCCGGTGTAGGGGGGATGAGAGCACGACACCGGTGAGGTGGGGCCTGCCGTTCTCAGGACTGATGAACAGGCGGCCGGCCCTGCGGCCCTGCAGAAGGCCTTCAGCGTGCACCGTGGACCAGTTGCCTGAGCCATGGGTCACGACGATCGCGCGCAGTGTCGTGTGGACCCCGGCGTAGTCCCGGGCGGCCCTGGCCCAATCGGGGTAGACGTCGTCACCGTGGAGGAGGGGGTAACCGGCCGCCTTCCACCTGGCATCCCTGGGCCCCTGCCCGGCGGGCACGGCGGCCGGCGCAGACGGGTCGGGCTCCGCTCCTTGTGCCGCGCCGGGTGAGGTACCGCCAGTGCCAGGACCGTCATCGACGCGGTGCTCACTGCTCGTATCTGAGGCCGTCACTCCATCACTCCGTCACTCGGAGCGGCTACGTAAGATCGCCCGCATGGCACTGCGACCTGTCCACGTGAACATAAAGGCAGTTGACGCCTCGGCGGTCGGCCGGTTCTGGGCGGCGGCACTCGGTTGGACCGCCTACAGTCCCGGCGTGACGACCTACGTCGGCCCCGCCGGTGGCCCCGTCTGGCCGGACCCGGACTTCGTGTGCGTCGACGTCGTCCCCGTTTCGGAACCCAAGACGGCGACGAAGAACCGTGTGCACCTCGATCTCGCCACCACCTCCGCGGCCCATCAGGCGGAGCTGGTCGCGCGCCTCCAAGCGCTCGGTGCGACGCCCGCTGATGTGGGCCAGGGCGAAGTGCCGTGGACGGTCCTCGCCGACCCCAACACATCTGACTACCAGTTCTGAGCATACGCGCACGTCAGCACCAACGACACAGCCCCGCCCGGCACTTGGCCGAACGGGGCGTTTTGCTGTCTGTGCGCTTGCCTAGGGGCGCGTAGCTCGTCCTCGGGGGTCGGTCCCGCGCCGAGCGTCACCGCGTGGTCAGGGCACGCGTAGAGGGTCGTTCCGGGGCCGCTGTTGCCCTGTATGTAGCGGACGGGGATCGGGGCGCGCGTGAGGGTCTTGCACACGACGCAGAGCGCCACGCGTCCGGCGAGGACTTCCGGGAACAGCTCGTCGGCGGTCACGCTGCCACCCCCTGACGCGCGCTCCGTGCGCCCGTGATGTTGATGGTGGGGAAGTCGTAGTCAACGCCGATTTCGGAGAACGCAGCGGCCCACCACCTTTCGCGCTGTTCCGGGGTCAGCGAGCGGGTTTCCTCGGCGTGGAAGATGGCGCGGGCGTCCTCGGCGCTCGGCCCTCGCCACGGACGGGACCAGGCGGCCCCGGGTTCGGTACGGGGCACGGGGACGATCACCGGAGAGGCGGCGGGGGCGGCTCGGCGCTTTCCTCGGGCGGGCAGCAGCAGCCGCAGCACCCACAGCAGTGCACGGGCGATAGAGTCGCGCATGTCTTTCAGCTCCCAATTAGCTGATTGGCGGAGCCCCGAGAGGACCGGGCCTATTCGGTCCCTCGGGGCGCTTTCGTTTCGACGGTAGCCAACTCCTCTACCCTCGTCTACCAACGTATAGAAACGCCCCCGCGCGTGGCCGGTTGTCTACGCTTCTCCTATGAGCCCGAGCATTGACTACGAAGGCCCGACACCGCCGTATCAGCAGATTGCGGCGGAGATCATCCGGGATATCAAGTCGGGCACTCTCGCCGTGGACCGCCCGATCCCCTCGGAGTCCTCATTGATCCAGCGATGGGGCGTGGCACGGGACACCGCCCGCCGCGCGGTGCGGCACCTGCGGGAACTCGGGTACGTCTACACCGTGCCGCAGCGAGGAACGTACGTGCGCGACCGCAGCAAGGATGAGCGCCAGGACGACGCGTAGCCCCGCCCGCGCGCCACGGGGGCAGCACACGGACGGGGCCGGGGCCCGCGTGGGGTCAGATGGGGAAGCGCCATGAGTCATCCGGGGACAGGAGATAGCTGCCCTGGGGCGAGAGTTCCGCGCGCATCGAGTGGAGAGAGAACCGGTTGTGCTCTTCCCAGGTGCGGCGGACGCGTTCCAGGTCGTCCCAGAGTCGGCGAGGGCCGCCCTGGTGCACCAGGGGTGAGGTTCCGTCCTCGGCTCGGGCCCATGAGCCGTCCGCAGCGAGCAGCCACACCACGCGCCGCCCGTCGTCCGGGTAGGTAGCCGCGCGGGTCTCGACCCCGGGGGTGTCCAGCTCGAACAGCCACCGGAGCGGCCATTCCTGCCAGAGGTCGGGAATTGCCCCCTCGGGGGGCCGTACGTCCTCGCCCTCACGTACGCGGGCGGTCACGAACACGTCGTCCAGCTTCCCCGGGTAGTCCGCTTCCCGCCGGGTTTCCATGAACGTGGCGGGGTCGGGCTGAACCGTCCCTCGCGCGATGCCGTCCGTGCCCATGTCCGCCGTGATCAGTAGGGCGGTGTGGGCGATGGTCGTAACGACTCGTCCCCCGGGGCGGAGCGCGCGGAGCCACGTCGGAGGGACCGGCCGCACAGAAACGGTCGCCATGATGCGGTCATATTCGGACTCGGGGAGTTCGCCGGTTGCGTCGATGGCTTCCAGCCGAGGGGTTCGCCCGAACTCCGCGAGACGCTTACGGGCAGCCTCGACCAAGTACGGGTCCACGTCCACGCTCGTCACGTTGTCGTCCCCGAAGCGGCGCGCGAACAGAGCGGCGGAGTACCCGGAGCCCGTACCCACGTCGAGCACGCGTTGACCGGGCTGCACGTCGAGCCGATGGGCCATGGACACGATGAGCCCCGGCAGGGTGCTGGACGACGTGGGGTCGCCCTTTCCGTGCTCGCCCGGGACCGCGTGGTCGGCGTGGGTGGGACCGACGCGGGTTACAAGCGTCTCGTCCGTGTAGGCAGCGTGCAGCAGCTCGGCGGAGCCCTCGGGCGGGTTCACCAACTCCCATTGCTGTGAAGGGCTGTTGGGGATGCGCTGCCACCAGCGCGGGACGAGCTTGTGACGGGGGGTGTTGCTGACGGCTTCATGCCATCCGGGCGCGTTCGCAGTCACCTTGTCGGCGAGGGCGCGGGCGGCGGCGTTCCATGTGGGCGCTTCGGTCATGCGGTCTCTCCTTGTAGTGCGTCGGCCATGGCTTCAACGAGCGGGACACCGGCTTTGACAGCGAGCCAATGCCACTGACCGTTGGGGTTCACCTCGAAGAAGACCCAACGGCCGTCCGGGGTGACGGCGAAGTCCAGCGCGCCGAAGAACAAGCCGAGTTCGTCCATGAGCCGGCGGACCCCCTTCTCAACCTCGGGGGGCAGGTCCACCACCTCGTACGTGTGGGACTGGTAGTCGGTGCGCCAGTCGAGCTGTGCGGCCTCGCTGCCCGCGTGGATTGCGACGGGGAACATGCGGTCCCCGATCACGGTCAAGCGCACCTCGTACGCCTTTTCCACGCGCTCTTGGAACAGGTGGGCCGTGCCGCTCACTCCGTCGTCCACCTGGTCCGCGGAGACGAGCGCCACAGGGAGGAACTGACGCTTCCCCCCGGGGCCGAGCACGCCCCCACCGAGCCCTTTGTAGACAACCGTGTCATCGCCCATGAACGTGCGGGCGTGCTCGGGGTCCGACGTGATCACGGAGCGGGGCACGTCGAGCCCGCAGCGGGCAGCAACGGCGAGTTGAACGGGCTTGTAGTTCGCGGCAGCGTCTCGCGAGGGGTGGTTGATCCAGCGCACGGGCAGCGAGCCGAGCACGCCGAGCAGCCCCGAGCGCGCTTCCGAAACCGCGAGGGCGCGAGCGTGTCCGGGCCAGTCGTCAGGGGTCCGGAACTCATTGGGGCGACGCCACCACACCGACTTAACGGATTCCAGGCGGACCGTGCGGGAGCCAGCGAGGGGGCCCGTCCAGCCATCCCCCGTGAGGGAGACGGCCAGACGGGAAGCGGTCGGAAAGTCGGCAGTGTCGTACCTGACGACGGTCTCCCCGCGCTTCACCAGCTCCTCAACCACTGCATCGGCCGTGAGGTCTTCCCGGCCGGTCAGGATGAGGATGGATGCCATGTCAGTACAGGTCGGTTCCGGAGTCGGAGCCGGGGGCCGAGCCGTCGCCGTTGCTGGTCTCGGTCTGCGTCTCGGGCATCTCCGCCGTGATCGCGTGCCACGGGTTGCCCTCGGCCGAGACGTTGAGCTGCAACCCCTCGCTGTACGTGATGACGGGCGCTTCGCTGTTCGACGGCGGGGGCGAGACCAAGTGCCGGACGCCGAACGGGACGGACGTAACCGTTGCGGTGCTCATTCTCTGTTCCTCCTAGGTAGTTGGTGTGGTGCATCTGGAGCCGTCGGCTGCCGACCGTCACGCAGACAGCCGACCGGAGTTGGACCCGCCCCCTGCCACAGAGCAAGTCATGTAGCGGGGGCGGAGTTGGGGGCCCGCCCTGGTCACAGAAAGGGGGTGAGCCAACCCGACGTGCGACGGGCCTTCCTGTGGCTCGTGCGACCAGGGCGGGGGCATGTGGACTGTCCGTCATCGGCGGGCAGTGTGGCGCTGGACTCGGGCGAGGGCACGGCCACGGGCCAGACGGTCAGGGTGTAGCGACACCCGCTGTCCGGAATAACCAGCGAGAGCGGGGCCCCGTCCTTGAGCTGTCCCGCGCGGCCTGGTGCTCCTCGGGGTCCAGACTCCAGACCCGACATTCCGTGGGGCAGTCGGGCACGGGCACCGTGTCCACCCGCATCCACGGTTCGACCCATGCGGAGCGCGCGGGGTCGGGGTCGAGCCGGTCCGCGATGCGCTCGGCCTCGCTCTGTAACCACCGCAGCGCGAGTTTCGGCGAGATCGTTTGGAAGGTGGAGAGCACATAGGAGACCATCTCGCGCGTCCCGTACACCTCCCCTTCGGCGAGCACTTCGCACCAGTAGGCCCGAACCGGTATCCCCGCACTGGACCGCTCGGGGTTCCCCGTGGCCATTCGTGCGTGCTTCTCCATGTCCGGGCCCTCCTTGCGGTGTCATCCCTTACGGTGGCGGTGCTCGCACTAGGCAACCGTCCGACCACGCACAGCGGTACCGTTGGGAAGAGGGCAGGAGTTAAGAGCGTTAAGCGGTGAGAGCACGGGAGTTGGGGCCAGTGACGACACGACAGCCGAACGCCGGACTTGAGCGGCTGTACCGCGAGAGCGGGTGGACCCTGCGGCAGTTCGCCCAAGAGGTCAACCGCATCGGGACCGAACGAGGAACCCCGCTGAAGTACCAACAGCCCTCAGTTCACCAGTGGTTGAGCGGACACCTGCCGAAGGAATCTGTCCGCCCGCTGATTCTGGAAGCGCTCGCCCGGAGATTACTCCGGCCCATCACGCACACGGAAGCGGAGTTCCCGGCACCCCCAGAAGAGTCCAACAGCCACCCGACTACCGTTGAAGGGCTGGTAGACCTCGGGAGGCAAGACATGGACCCCTCACGCCGTAGCGTTCTCGGCGCAGGGTTGTTTTCTGTTGCACTCGCCATTCCGGACTGGCCGGACGTTATCGGACGGATGGAAGCTGTCCAAAAGGGGCAGACGCAGCGCATAGGAATGCCCGACGTAAACATGATCATTTCCATGACTGAGCGCATCTCCAGCCTCGATGATCAGTTTGGTGGTCGCCATGCGCGCCCCATGGCGGCTGCCTTCCTTGTTAACACCGTTGCGCCCTATCTACGGGCAGATGCTCCCGGACCTGTTCGCAAAGCGATGATGGCCGCCGCGTCGGACCTGTGTTACCTGACTGGATATATGGCGGTGGACGAAGGAGTCCACGGGCTAGCTCAGCGCTATTACCTAAAGGCGCTGGAACTCGCGGGGGCGGCCGAGGATCACTTGACCTATTGCACCACGCTTCGAGGTATGAGTGTGCAGGCTGTGGATTTGCGGCACGGGCGACATGCAATGCGTCTCGCTGATGCTGCCGCAGCAGCTTCCCCTGAGGCGGGGCCACGAATGCGGGCATTCCTTGCTGGCCAACAGGCTCACGCTAGTGCCCAAACGGGAGACCGATCTAGTTCCCTGATGTACCTTCGCGAAGCGGAAACAGCCGTAGAAAAGGCGGAATCCCGTTCCAAGACGTTCGGGTCCTATAACTCTTCGACCCTCGCTTACCACATTTCCCAAGTCCGATTCGAACTCGGCGACATTCCCGGTAGCGTAGAATCCCTGCAAGAACATTTCCGTCTTCGCGATTCCAGCGATAGCCGGAGGTCGGCAATCCGTTTCAGTTTCATGCTCGCCGAACGGCAACTAGGAATAGGGCATCTTGAAGCGGCTTGCGAGACCTGGGGGAAAGCCTTGGAAGAAGTTCCCACTATCCATTCCGGGAGAGTAGACGAGCAGGTAGCGAAAATTGCTCCCCTTCTGCGTCCGTACCGGTCGAACTCGACAGCACGAGAAGTCTATGAACGATCCATTGAAGCCGCTTGACCTGAGTGGCATGAAATGGAAATACCCCGTACCCGCCACCCTGATATGGGTAGCGGGTACGGGGGTCTGAGGGTTTTTCGGGGCTCCACCGAAACAGCTCAATGAGCCATGCGAGTTTGTTTCCTCCCTGCCGCTCTGGAAAGGGGAGAGATGGGAGTGCCCCCCTGGTCAGTACGGCGGACGTTTGGCCGACTCGCGCCGTGAACGCGCTTCGGCAGCGAATCCGCCGGGCTGATTGCGTGCTGTCTCTCGGTTATGGCATTTCGAGCAGAGCGGCCGAAGATGCTTCCACGCGTCCGGGTTGACCTCGCCGCGCGCGATCAACTCGCGTCGGCTCAAAGGGAAATGGTCGGCCACGTTCGCGGACTGACCACACAGCACACACCACGGGTTGGCGTACAGGTATGCCCGCCGCGTGCGCTGCCATTGCGTGGTGTAGACAGCACCTCCACGCGAGGCACGTTCCTTGTTTGCCTGCCGCTGGTGTTCCTTGCAGCGGCCCCCTGTCGTCAACTCGGGGCATCCGGGTATCGGGCAGGGGGTACGGGGCTTACGCGGCATGGGGGCCATTCGGAGGGATCACCGGGGGATCAATCGGAGTCCCGTCCGGGTAGCGGGGGGTCAGGTCGATAACCACGAGCCGGCCGCCGTGCCGCATTCGCTGAACTCCCCTCGGCATTACGGTCTCTGCGTCCGTTGCCGTATCAGCCCAAGCGGGCCGCCCGTCCTCATCACGGGGGAAGTACGGGTAATCCCCCTCCGGCCCCGGGTCGAGTGCGTCAACCGCCATCATCACTCCTTCTTGTCCAGGAACTCATCCCGGGCCTTCCGCAGCTCGTCGGCGAACTCGGCGGCCTTCTCCGCAGCCTTCTTTTCGGCGTAGCTCTCAATGTCGGCGAGAATTGCCACCGGGTAGTAACGCTGTTCGGGAACGGTCACGACTTCCTGCAATGCCCGCTGTGCCCGCTGCGCCTCATCGAGAACATGCCTGCGCTTGTGGCGGGCCGACCGGTATTCGACGTAGGCAGCGAACCAAGGTTCCTCGGCCAGCAGTTCATAGAACCGGGCGCGGGAATCTTCACCGGAATTTGCGGCTTCCGTCGCTCGCCCCGACCAGTTGTGGGCAAATTCGCGGTCGTATACCTCTCCGCGTTCGGCCCTACGGGTCGCTTCGGCTTCCTGCGCCGCTTCCAATTCTGCCTGTGCGTCAGCGAGCGGGGTAGACAGCTTTTCGGCTTGTGCCTGGAGCTTGGCGACGCGCTCCGTAGCCTTCTGGATTTCGTTGGTGGTCATATCAGTTGGCACCCTTCGTCACGTCTCGGCCATGCTCGGCTGCAATCTTCTTGTCGTTCTCGTAGTAGCCAAGGCTCATCCGGATGGAAGTGCCGAGCGTTTCGAACACTTCGGGGCGCGAGTCGCGCAGTGCGGCGAGTTCTTCCATCCGCTCATCCCGCTTGAATGCGTCGGCGCGGTTCTGTCCCTTGTTGCGCTCGCCGTCCAGGAACGCGGCACGGTTGAGATATTCGTTCACGGTCTTTCCTTCATTGTGTTCGGGCATGAAAAAGCCCCTGCGTATGCCACGTCAGGGGTGCGTGAGTGAAGCTCTGGAGTTGTGGGCGTTCCTGCCCCTATGCAGGAGCCCTTTCCGGGGTTCCGATCAGCGCACGCGCGGCCATCTGAGTTGCCTGGTACGCGTCCGTTCGGCAGTCCGCCGAGCAGTACAGCGGGCGACGACCCCGCCCGATGTAGTGCAGTTCGTTGGAGCAATTCGGGTGGGCACAGATGCCGGGCCCCGTGTCCTCGGCTCGCTGCCGCGCATCGGCGACGAGAGCGAGCGCTCTATGTGCGGCGGCCTGGTCGCCGTTCACGGCGTCCTGTGCGGCGTTCTCAGCGCGGCGCAGCAGCGTGCAGACCTCTATGTGTCGTGTGGTGTCCATAGTTCCTCTCAGGCGGACAGGATGGCGTCAGCGGCCCGTCAGCGTGGGCCGCTTCCTGGTTCACAGGTACTAGGGACCGAGGGTTGTCCGCAAAACTATTCAGGCCAGACGAATCGGACACCAAGTGTGATGCAGACAACATTTGAATGGTCCGGAATCGTCGGCACGGACCGAACAGCAGACGCAGAGCGGCGACGGGTGTTGAGGGTGACGACAGAGACCCCAATCTCTCTTCTCTCTAGGTTTTTCTTGGCTTCCCCAAAAACAGTCGAAGTTCGACACCCTCAACACCTTTTCGCCTCCCGCTGTTCAGCAGCCCCGCCGACGAGCGAAGGCGCGTAGGCCTGGCTGCGGGCACACCAGAGCCCCGGCGGGCAACGGGGCCACCGGGGCTCCTGGAGGGGCGTAGGGGGCGTGTCTGGGGCCCTACGCGGCGACCAGTTGGCGGACGGGCTCGGCGACCGTCACGGGCTCGACCAGGCGCACGCTCGCGCCCGGGGTCGGTTCGTCTCCGCGCGTCTCAGAGTCCAGCGCCGTTGCGACTCCGTCGAGTGCTTCCGCTGCGGGGTCCAGCTCACCGGACATGGTGAAGGTGACACGCCGTGTGTCCAGCGTCCGCCAGCCGCCCCGGGTGCCGCGCCGAACGTTCAGCTTGACCCCGGCTTCAACCAGCAGTGCCCGCCGTCCCGCCGTGTCCTTCTCGGCCCACTCGTCCGCGAACGTCCGGCCCGTGTTCGTCACGATGCGCTGCGGCTCGGTCTTCTCCCGGGACTCCAGCTCGGCTATCCGGTTGTCGAGTGCGTCCGCGCGCCGCTGCCACTCGGCCGCCGCGTGCTTGGACTTCTGGCGTCCCTTCTGTTCCTGGTGCTCGGCGAACTCGGCGATAGTGGCGCGCAGCTCGGGCCCGGGGTCGTACCCGGGGACCGTCACCACGTGCGTTGTCTGCACGGACCCCATCAGCCGCAGGAACTCGGCGGTCACGTACTCGTCGGCCCAATCGCCCCTGATATTGGCGGACCTCTCGCACTTGAACCCGCGCGAGTACGGGTTGCACTTGTACGTAGGGTGCTGGTTCTTCTTGCTGTCCTGCTTGTTCAGGTACATGCGCCCGCCGCACGAGTCGCAGTGAATGACCCGCAACAGCAGCGCGTCCGTGTCCTTCCGGTCCCCGTTGTCAATGCTCCGCTCATCCAGAACCGCGCCGATGCGGTCGAACTCTTCACGGGTCATGATCGGCTGTGTGGTCGCCATGATCGGGTTGCCCTCGGAGTCCCGGACGGGCTTGCCCTTGTGCATCTTCCAGCCGAGCAGCGTTTCGTTACGCAGCATCCGCGTAATGACCGCCGGGTTCCAAAGGAACGCGTCCTTAACGAGCCCCTTGACTCCGCCAGTCTTCCCGCCGGTCTTCCGCCCCTTCTTCACGGCCCAGTGATCGCGCGGGCTCGGGATGCTGTCGGCGTTGAGACCCACGGCGATAGCCGAAACGGTCGCCCCTTCCAACAGCTCACGGACGATCCGTTCAATGACCTTGACCGCGTCGGGGTCCGGGACGAGCGTCCAGCCGATACCGCCGAACTCCGCGGGCATCGGGGCGGGCATGTAGCCGTACGGCGGACGACCGCCACCACGCCACCGCAGCGCCATATTCCGGATGGCAGCCATAGCCCCGGTAACGCGGTCGCTGATGCTCTGCGCCTCCACCTGAGCGGCAAAGGCAAACATGGTCATCTGCAATTCCGCCATGGGGTCCATGGGGTTGCGGAAGTCAAATACGAGCTTGCCCCCGCCGATGCCCTCGGCGAACACCAACACCTTTCGGTGCTCGCGGGCCCACTTGGCAAGCTCGTGCATGTCCGCCATGGACCGGATGGCACGGTCAAAGCGCCACCACACCAGGGCGTCAAAGTCATCGGGTCGGGCGAGCCACGCGCCGAGGGCGGGACGGTCAAAGGGGCTGATCTTGGAAGCGGAGACGTCAAGGTCTACCGCCTCGCGGAGCTGGTCACCCTCACCGAAGCTGATGTTGTGAGCGGCTGCCGCTTGGTCGTCTGCCTCGCGCTGACGCTCGGGGCTGGTGGTCTCGTCGGTGAGCACGGACAGACGGACACACCGCACACCCCGAAGGGTCTCGGTGTAGACCGTCCCCGCGAGGGGGTTTCGGGGTGTGTTGGGCATGTCCCACGTAGGGACCGAACGGGTTGTGGTCTCATTACCGGGCTTGACCAGCGTCGATGCCGCCACGACAACACTCCAGAACTACTAGTTCCGTGTGTTGGGAGACCCTGAGGGCAACGAGTTCTGCGTGCTGGAGCCCCGGGAGATCTACAGGGACACCGGACCGATCGCGGCGGTGGTGGTCGACTGCGTGGACCCGCGGGCCATGGCCCGGTTCTGGGGCGAGGCGATGGACTGGACCCTGCACGAGGTGACGGACCATCAGGCGGTGTTGCGTTCCGCAAAGGGCGTCGGCCCGTATCTCGAATTCCTCCGCACCCCCGGAGCGAGGACAGTGCCGGACCGCGTCCATCTTGACCTGCTGCCGTACCCAGGCGACGACAAGGAGGCGGAGGTGGCCCGGCTGCGGGCCCTCGGTGCCACCGATCTGGACCTCGGTCAGGGCGACGTTCCATGGACGTGCCTGACGGACCCGGAGGGCCACGAGTTCTGCGTCTGCGCCCAGCACTGACGCGGCTATTCGCCGCCCGGCCCGCCGAGAGGAACCGTCACCCGGCCCCGGCCCCGGCCGCGCCCGCGACCGGAGCCGGATGGCGCCCCCGCTCACCAGGTCTTGCCCCCGCTCACCAGGTCTTGCCGGCCTGCTCCCGGTTCGTGCGGTTGATCCGGTTGAAGAAGTTGGTCAGGGCGATCTCCAGGGTCATCGCGCCCAACTGCTCCTCGGTGAAGTGGTCTGCGGCGGCGTCCCAGATCTCGTCGGTGACGCCCGGCGCGCCGTCCTGTATCCGGGTGGCGGCCTCGGTCAGGGCGAGTGCCGACCGCTCCGCCTCGGTGAAGAAGGGCGTCTCACGCCAGGCGACCGCGTTGTGCAGCCGTTCCGCGGTCTCACCGGCCTTCTTCGCCGCCTCGATCGAGGCGTGGACACACGGGCCGCAGCCGTTGATCTGGCTGGCCCGCAGGTGGATCAGCGACAACAGGCGCTGGTCGACGCCCCCGGCGGCGATCACCTTGTGGAGGTGCTGGATCGCGGTCACCAGATCGGGGTTCGGCGCGCTCTTCATACGTGCTTCCATCGGTCCTGCTCCTCCATCGGTTACCTGTGGCCCTCGGGGCCCGTCATCACCCATGACGGAGCGGAACCGAGGAAGGTAACCACATGCCCGACACCACCAGCTTCAGGGACCCGATGGCCGAGGCGTTCGAGTCCCAGCGCGGCCGGTTGCTCGCCGTCGCCCACCGCATGCTCGGGTCGCACGCCGACGCCGAGGACGTGGTCCAAGAGGCCTGGCTGCGGCTCTCCCGGCAGGACACGGCGAGCATCGACAACCTCGCCGGTTGGCTGACCACCGTGGTCGGCCGGATCAGCCTCGACGTCCTGCGATCGCGCCGGGCCCGCCCCGAGGCGCCCTACGACGACGGACCGCCCGACCTTGTGGTGGTCCTCGACGAGGGGCCTGCCCCCGAGGACGACGCGGTGCTCGCCGACTCCGTGGGCCTCGCACTCCTGGTCGTACTCGACTCGCTCGGGCCGAGTGAACGGCTGGCGTTCGTGCTGCACGACCTCTTCGCGGTGCCGTTCGAGGAGATCGGCAAGATCCTCGGCAAGTCCACCGCCGCCGCCAAGATGCTCGCCAGCCGCGCCCGCGGGAAGGTGCGGGCGGCCGAGCGGCCGACAGGTGCCGGACGGGAGCAGCGAGAGGTGGTCCAAGCCTTCCTGGCGGCGGCTCGCCGCGGTGACTTCCAGGAGTTGCTGCGGGTGCTCGACCCTGAGGTGAGGCTGACCCTGGACGCCCCCGGCGGCGTGGTCGTCACCCTTGGCGCCACCAAGGTCGCCGCAGGCGCGCAGTTGGCCGGCGGCGCGGCCACGCGGGGGCGGGCGGCGTTCGTCAACGGTCTGCCGGGGGTCATCTCCTGGCGCGAGGACGGCGCCCCGCTGTCGGTCGTCGCGTTCCACGTCCTCGACCGTCGGATCACCGCCATCACGGCCATGGTCGACCCGGCCAAGCTCGCGCTCCTGGACCTCCCGGCGGCCCCGGCGTGAGCCAGTCGGCTCACGCAGCGCCGTCGGCTCACACAAGGGCGGCGCACCGCACCCGTTGAAGTGCGGTGCGGCCGCTCTGGACGGCCGGGACGTCTTTGAGGAACTTGCCGTGGCACTATCTGGAGGAGGCCGAACACTGCGACCGCCTCGCCATCCTCGACCGGCGCCGCGTCGTCACGCACGGCACCCCGGCCGCCCTGAAGGCGGCGATCGGAGACGACCACGCACGCGTACGCACCACTGACGACGCCGCGGCGGCGGTAGTCCTGAGGGAGAACCTCGCGCTGCGGCCCGCCACCGGACCGGACGGCCTGACCACCGCCGTGGCGACGGGTGCGCGACAGACCCCCGGCTGTGCGCCGCCCTGACGGCCCGCGACATCCGCGTGCACGCCATCGCCCACACTGACCCCGACCCGGCACCCGGCGCCCGGCCACGGTGACGCGGCCCCCGACGGCGGCGAGTGTGACGGCGACGGCGCGCCCGGTGTCGGGGCCCCGTGAGGGCCCCTGCGGAAGGTTCGGCACCGTCCGCTACGGAAGCCGCGCCCCCGCTGGTATGAGGCGCGCGCTGTCCACGCCCTCGTGCAGCGAGACCTGCTGCGCATGCTCGCCCAACCGGCGCAGACAGCACTGACGCTGATCCAGCCCTTGCTGTTCCTCCTGCTCCTTGGCGACGGCCCTGGCGGCCCTGGTGCCCACGACGGCGGCTACCGCACCTACCTCGGTCGGCATGCGGCTGATCTCCGACCGCGGGAGCGGCCACCTCCGCGAGACCCTGATGGCCTCCGTACGCCGCTCCACCCTGCTCTGCGGAAGCTGCTTGGGCGGGACCGCCGAAGCCAGCGTCCAGGGCGCGGTTCTGCCGGCCACGGCCCGCCGTTTCGGCCGGTTGGAGCGAGACGCGGCGGGGCGGCGGGGTCGGAGTGAGCGGCGGCGGATCGGTGTCAGGGGCCGTGTCAGAGGCGTGACAGACGGCTGACAGGCCCGGCGGAGATCTTTGAGTCATCGGCCCCCGGCACCTCCGGGACCGCACTCACCCTCCACCCGTTGCACCGAAGGGCACACCACCATGTCTGTCACCCTGCCCCTGACCCTCTCCGTCCAGGACAAGAACATCCTGCGGACCGCCGCATATGGCGCCGTCTCGCTGCTGGCCGCCGCCGACGCCGCCGGCTCGCCGCATAAGATCGCCACTCACGGTTCCCTCGCCCTGGCTTCCGCGACCGGCCCGGTCGGACACGTACTCGCCGAGAAGTCGAAGATCGGGAACCTGAACGGCAAGTCCGTGGCCGCGCTCGCCGACCAGGTGCTGCCTGCCCTCACCGCGGCCATGGGCCTGCTCAAGAAGCAGGACCCGGCGGAGGCGGACAACTTCCGCGCCACCATCGACGTCGCCCTCGAAGCGGCCTCCCGCGCACGCAAGGGTGAGCCCACCCCCGCCATGACCGCGATGACCCGCAAGATCACCGAGGCTCTCGACGCCGCGTGACGGCACCCCGTACCCGTACTCCGCACCCCGTACCTCGCACCCAGCACCGCGCGCGCCGCACCCGGCACGCCGTGACGCGTGCACAAGGAGGCTCCTGATGACAACAACCACCCGCGGCTTCTCCGCAGCAGGACTGCGCAGAGTGCGTGACGTGCTGGCACGGCACGTCGACTCCGGGAAGATCCCCGGGCTCGTCGCCCTGGTCGGCCGGGGAGACGAGACCCACGTCGAGGCGATCGGCACGATGCGCCAGGACGGCGGCGCGCCGATGCGCCGCGACACGATCTTCCGGATGGCGTCCACGTCCAAGCCGGTCGCCATGGCGCCGGTGATGATCCTCCTCGACGAGTGCAGACTGCGCCTCGACGACCCGTGGATCAGTGGCTGCCCGAGCTGGCCGACCGGCAGGTGCTGAGGCGCGCCGACGGCCCGCTGGACGACACCGTTCCCGCGCGGCGGCCGATCACCGTGCGGGACCTGATGACCTCGACGTTCGGGCTCGGCATGGACGTGACGACGCTCGGCACCCCGATCCAGGCCGCCATATTCGAGCAGGCGATCTGGAGCCAGGGAGGGGAGCCCGCGCCCGAACCGGACGAATGGATGCGCCGCCTCGGCACGCTTCCGCTGATGTACCAGCCGGGCGAGCGCTGGCAGTACCACATAAGCCACGACGTGCTCGGTGTGCTGGTCGCCAGGGTCACCGGGCAGCCGTTCGAACAGTTCCTGCGCGAACGCGTCCTCGAGCCGCTGGGGATGAAGGACACCGGTTTCCACGTGCCCGCCGACCAGCTCGACCGGCTGCCGCCCAGCTATGCCCCCGATCCGCAGAGCGGCGAGTTCATCGTGTGGGACGAAGCGGCGGGCGGACGGTACAGCCGGCCTCCGGCGTTCTCCGCGGGCGGCGGCGGGCTCGTCTCCACCGTCGACGACTACCACGCGTACTTCCGGATGCTGCTGAACCAGGGGACGCACGGGACGCAGCGCATCCTGTCCCGGCCGGCCGTCCAGCTGATGACCACCAACCGCCTCACGCCCGAGCAGCAGACCGCACGCGAGGCACTGGCCCGCGACAACGTCCACGTGTCGTTCGGCCAAGGGCAGAACGGCGGCTGGGGTTTCGGGATGGCGGTACGCACCTACCGCGGCGACTACGCCTCCGTCGGCCAGTTCGGCTGGGACGGCGGCACCGGCACCACGGCGTACGGCCGATCCGGACCAGCAGCTCACCGGAATCCTGCTCACCCAGGTGGGGATGTCCACCCCGGACCCGGCGCGGCTCATCCACGACTTCTGGACGACGCTGTATCAGGCTATGGACGACTGACCCGTCCGGTGGTGCCGCGCGGCCTCGCCGAACCCCGCCGACCCGCCACCGCACAGGAAAGGCCTTCAGGCACCCATGGCATCTCACGAGACCGAAACGGACGGGCACGGCGCGGGGCTCACGGTGACCACTGCCGCGTTCGCCTTTCTCCTCCTGCGGCTGTTCGCCGTCTCCGGCTACGACTGGCACACCGCGTTCGCAGTGCTCCACACCCTCGATCTCGACGACACCATCGGCCTCGTCCTCGGCACGGTGATGGCCGACTCGTTCGCCTCGGTGCTCTTCCTCGCACTCCTCCTGCCGGTCGCCGTCCTGCGCCTCGTCCTGGAGGCGCGGGCCATGCGGGAGGCCAGAAACCGTGCGCAGGAGGAGGGCCGGCCGGCCGAGCGGCCCGACCTGGCGGGCGCGATGCTGCTCCTGATCGCGGTCGTGGCCGTCGCCGCGTACGTGGGGACCTTCCACAGCTGGTGGGTGGTGCTGCTGATGGCCGCGGCCGGCGGGCTGGTCCTCGGGATCAGTTACGGCGTACGGGCCGGGGGACGGCTGAGGAGGGCCGCCCTCTGGGCCACTCGGCACCTCGTGGCGCTGGCCGGCCTGGCGATGCTGCTCGGCGCCGCGACGATCACCACTCCGTGGGTGCCCCTGGAGCGGATCGAGATGCGTGGCGGCGAGGATCTGCGGGGGTACGTGATGCAGGCCGAACCCGGGTTCCTCAAGGTGCTGACCACGCATGAGCGGGAGTTTCTCATCCTGACGGATCAGGACGTCAGATCGCGGGAAGAGCTTGCGGAGCACTGACACAGGCACGCGCGGGTGCCTGTGTCGTCACGCTGGTGCTGGTGCCGGTCCCTGAGCCTGCGAGACGCCTACCGGACCGCGGGCGGCGGCACCGGCAGGACGATCGCCGTGGCGGCTATCCCGTCGCGGACGATCCACTGACCCGAGAACACCTTCAGCTCGACGCCGTCCACCACGGGCCCCTCCACGAGCAGCCGCGCCGTACGACTTGCCCGGCGGTCCAGTTCCACCCGCGCCTCCTCGAAGCCGAGCCAGCGGCCGGTCAGGGGGAACCACGTCTTGTAGACGGACTCCTTGGCGCTGAACAGCAGCCGGTCCCAGGGCGTGCCCGGATGGCGGGCGCGCAGGTCGGCCAGTGCCGCACGCTCCGTCTCGTCGGCGATCAGTCCAAGGACATCAGGGTCCCGCAGCGGCTCGCCGCTCCGCGTCGACGCCGAGCGAGGTCACCTCGTCGGCGCGGGCCACGACCGCCGCGCGGTAACCGGCGCAGTGCGTCATGCTGCCGACGACCCCGGCCGGCCAGCGCGGCGCGCCCCGCTGGCCCGGCAGGATCGGGGCGGGCGGCACGCCGATGCTCTTCAGAGCGGTCCGCGCGCAGTGCCCGGCACGGTGGTGAACTCGTTGCGCCGCTTGGCCACCGCGTTCGCCACCACCGCCTCCTCCTCGGGGAAGAGGACGGCGTCGGCGGGATCGTCGTGGGTCTCGACGACGGTGACGGGCACGGCGGACAGCAGGGATGCCAAGGGGCCGGAAGATCCCGGGACTTGGCGCACAGGTATCGAGGGTGACGTCACGAGGGATCACCGTACCCGGCGGACGGCGTCCGCGCGGGGACAGTGACCTGTGCCACCCGGCGCCGCCTCCGGCACGGGCGGCCCCCGCCGAACGCCTACGCTGGCGTGATGCAGGACGAGTACCGCACAGTGGCCCGCGAGGGCGTGCACGAGACCGAGATCAACCGTTCGCGGTTCCTGTGCGCCTCGCGCCTGCGGCGACCGAGCGGGAGGCCCAGGACTTCGTCGCGCGCGTCCGCAAGGAGCACCCGACGGCCAGCCACAACTGCTTCGCGTACGTCATCGGGGCCGACGCGGCGATCCAGAAGGCCAGTGACGACGGCGAGCCCGGCGGCACCGCGGGCGTCCCGATGCTCCAGATGCTGATGCGCCGCGACATGCGGTACGTCGCCGCGGTCGTGACCCGCTACTACGGAGGCGTCAAGCTCGGCGCGGGCGGACTCATCCGTGCCTACGGGGGAGCGGTCGGTGAGGCGCTCGACACACTCGGCACCGTCACCCGCCGCCGCTTCCGCCTCGCCACCATCACTGTCGACCACCAGCGCGCGGGCAAGGTGCAGAACGATTTGCGGGCGGCGGGCCGCGAGGTGCGTGACGTCCGTTACGGCGACGCCGTCACCCTCGAGATCGGCCTCCCGGACACCGACGTGGACGCCTTCCGGGGCTGGCTGGCCGATGTCACCGCGGGCAGCGCGGAGTTCGAACTCGGGGGAGAGGCGTACGGAGACGCCTGACGCGCGGGGGCCCCGCGGAGCCGGGGCCAGGGATGCGGACGGATACAGGAGTAGCCGCCCGTGATGTCCGACCCGCCCGTTAGTCTCGGGGATCATGAGGCTGCTGCACACGTCCGACTGGCATCTGGGCCGCTCGTTCCACCGCGTGAACATGCTCGACGCCCAGGCCGCCTTCATCGGTCACCTGGTGTCGACCGTGCGCGAGCACGACGTCGACGCCGTCGCCGTCTCCGGCGACGTGTACGACAGGGCGGTGCCGCCGCTGGCGGCCGTCGAGCTGTTCGACGACGCGCTGCACCGGCTCGCGGACCTTGGCGTGCCGACGGTGATGATCTCCGGGAACCACGACTCGGCGCGCCGCCTCGGCGTCGGCGCGGGCCTCATCGACCGCGCAGGCATCCACCTGCGCACCGACCCGGCCGCCTGCGCGGAGCCCGTGCTCCTCACCGACCGCCACGGCGACGTGGCGTTCTACGGCCTGCCCTACCTCGAACCCGCCCTGGTCAAGGACGAGTTCGGCGTGGCCAAGGCGGGCCACGAGGCGGTCCTCGCGCTGCCGGGGACCGGGTGCGGGCCGACCTCGCCGGCCGTGCCCCCGGGACCCGCTCCGTCGTCCTCGCCCACGCCTTCGTCAGCGGCGGCGGTCAGCGACAGCGAGCGGGACATCACCGTCGGCGGCGTCGCGGCGGTCCCGGCCGCCGTCTTCGAAGGCGTCGACTACGCCGCTCTCGGCCACCTGCACGGCAGCCAGACGCTCGGCCCGCGCGTGCGCTACTCCGGCTCCCCGCTCCCGTACTCCTTCTCCGAGGCCGACCACCGCAAGAGCATGTGGCTGGTCGACCTCGGCCCCGAGGGGCAGATCGAGGCCGAGCGTGTCGACTGCCCGGTGCCGCGTGCCCTCGCCCGCGTCAGGGGCACCCTCGACGACCTGCTCGCCGACCCCGCCCTCGCCCGGCACGAGGAGGCATGGGTGGAGGCCACGCTCACCGACGCGGTGCGGCCCGACGACCCCATGGCCCGCCTCTGCGCGCGCTTCCCGCACACCCTCAGCCTCGTCTTCGACCCGGACCGGGCCCCCGACGACCCGGACGTCTCGTACGCCCAGCGGCTCCAGGGACGCAGCGACCAGGAGATCGCCGAGGACTTCGTGGCCCATGTGCGCGGCGCGGGGCCCGACACGCACGAGCAGGCGGTCCTGCGGTCGGCCTTCGACGCGTCCGCACCGAAGACACCCTGCGCGAGGTCGCCCGATGAGACTCCACCGGCTCCGCATCACCGCCTTCGGGCCCTTCGGCACCACCCAGGACGTCGACTTCGACGCCCTCTCCGCTGCCGGGATCTTCCTCCTGCACGGCCCGACCGGCGCCGGCAAGACGTCCGTGCTCGACGCCGTCTGCTACGCCCTGTACGGCTCGGTGCCGGGGGCACGGCAGGGCAGCGGGCAGGGCATGACGTTGCGCAGCGACCACGCCCCGCAGAGCACGCGCACAGAGGTGTGCCTCGAACTGACCGTCGCCGGACGCCGGTTGGAGATCACTCGGCAGCCGCCATGGGAGCGACCCAAGAAGCGCGGCACCGGCACGACCACGGAGAAAGCCCAGAGCTGGCTCCGTGAGAGCACGCCGGAGGGCGGCTGGAAGGACCTGAGCCGCTCCCACCAGGAGATCGGCGAGGAGATCGCCCAGCTGCTCGGCATGAGCAAGGAGCAGTTCTGCCAGGTCGTGCTCCTGCCCCAGGGCGACTTCGCGCGCTTCCTGCGCGCGGACGCGGAGGCCCGCGGCAAGCTGCTCGGGCGCCTCTTCGACACCCGCAGGTTCGCCGCCGTCGAACAGCGAGATCGCCGAGCAGCGCCGCACCACCGAGGCCGAGGTCAAGGAGGGCGACGCGGCGCTCCTCGCCGACGCGCACCGCATGCAGCAGGCCGCCGCGGACGGCGGCCGGGACACCCGAGATCCCCCTGCCCCTCCCTCACCCCCGGCGACCCGGGGCTCGCGACGGAGGTCCTGACCTGGGCCGCTGTCGCCGCCACCGGGGCGCGCGGAGCGGCTCACCATCGCCCAGTACGCGCTCGCCGCCGCCGAATCCGCGCAGGCCGCCGCCGACCGCCGCCTCGCCGACGCCGCTGAACTCGACCGCTTGCAGGCCCGCGCGCCGAGCGCGAGCGCGCCGCGCGGCTCCACGCGCGCGAGGCGGAGCAGCGGGAGCGCGAGCGCCGCCTGGAGCGGGCCCGTAAGGCCGAGGCGGTCGCCCCCGCCCTCGGGCTGCGTGAAGCCGCCGAGGCCGAGCACCGGCGGGCGGCGCGGGAGGAGGCACGCGCGCGGGCACACCTGCCCGTAGACGTCGATGCGCAGGGCGCGGCAGGCCTCGCGGCC
>RBWT01000121.1 GCA_004010275.1 Streptomyces huasconensis | reverse complement strand
CTTTCGCGTTTCCCTTTCCGGCGGTTCCGACTCTATCAGATCCTTTCGGGCCTGAGTCCCAGTCAGCGGGGCTTGTCTTCGCGGCTGTTGGGCCGTTCCGACGTCTCAAACTCTAGCGGGTTTTCCCGGCGACTCATAATCGAGTCCTGGAATTGAATTCGGGCATGCCGAACGCGTTCCGTTGGGAGGTCGTGCAGAGTTTGTTTGCCGCTCGATCAGCGGCGGGAGTGCTGTCGCAGAACCGTTACGGCTCCGTGGCAACCCGAAGAACCTTACGGGTCCGGCAGATGACTGTCAACCCCACCCTTTGCCCCCAGCTCAGGGCGCCAAACAGGGGCTCAGTCCAGGTCGGTGAGGCGTCCGCCGGCGTCCGGCTGGGCGTGTTCCACCCGACGTAGGAGACGCGTCAGCAGCTCGTCCAGGACGCCGCGCTCGTCGGCCGACAGGTCCTGGAGGAGTTCCTCCTCGAAGACCGTGGCGAGACGCATCGCCTCCAGCCACTTCTCGCGGCCCTCCGCGGTCAGCTCCACGATCACGCGGACGCGGTTGGTCTCGTCGCGGTCGCGGGTGACCAGCCCCTCCCCCACCATGCGGTCGATGCGGTGGGTCATGGCGGCCGGCGTGAGGCCGAGGCGCTTCGCCAGCTCGCCCGGGCCCATTTGGTACGGGGCGCCGGAGAGGACGAGGGCCTTGAGGACCTCCCACTCGGCGTTGCTGATGCCGAGGGTCGCGGTCTGGCGGCCGTAGGCGACGTTCATACGGCGGTTCAGGCGGCCGAGGGCCGAGACGATCTTCTCGACCTGGGGGTCGAGGTCCTGGAACTCGCGCTGGTACGCGGCGATCTGTTCTTCAAGTGTCGGCTCGCTCGGGCCGGGGGTGTCACCCATGGCCGCAGTATGGCACGGCTCGACTTGGCATCGAAGTCCTTCGGTGTGTACTGTTTAGACCCTAACTTTAGCTTCGAAGTCTTCACTCCTAACTCCTAAGGCAGGTGAAAGTGACCAGGGCGATGGGCGCAGCCATGCGTCGTATTCAGGCAGGCAGCGCGCTGAGCGCGTTCGGCATCGGGTTCACGGTTCCGTTCCTCTACGTCTACGTGGCGCAGGTGCGGGGACTCGGGTCCAGTACGGCGGGCATCGTGCTCGCCGCCTTCGCCATGGCCGCGCTGATCGTCCTGCCCATCACCGGCCGCGTCATCGACCGCCGCGGGCCCCTCCCCGTACTCGTGGGCTCGGCGGTCGTGGCCTCCGTAGGCGCGGTGGCGCTGGGCGTCGCCGCCAGTGAGACGGCGGCCATCCTCGCGGCCGCGGTGCTCGGCGCGGGCACGGCCGTCATGCAGCCGGCGCTCGCCACGATGATCGTCTGGTCCTCGACACCGGCCACCCGTACGCGCTCCTTCGCCATGCAGTTCTTCCTGCAGAACCTGGGCCTCGGCATCGGCGGACTCCTCGGCGGCCAGATCGTCGACGAGGACCACGCGAGCAGCTTCACCCTGCTGTTCTCCATCGAGGCCGTGATGTTCCTGGTGCTGGCGGCGATCGCGCTGACCGTCCGGCTGCCGCACGCGCCGTCCCTCCAGGACGCGATGCCCAAGGACCCCTCCGCCCCGCGCGGCGGGATGCGCGCGCTCCTCGAGCACAAGGCCATGGTGCAGCTGTGCGTGCTCGGCTTCGTGATCTTCTTCGCCTGCTACGGCCAGTTCGAGTCGGGGCTCTCCGCGTACGGCGTGGAGGCCGCGGGGATCACGCCGTCGACGCTCGGCATCGCGCTCGCCGCCAACACGGCGGTGATCGTGCTCGCGCAGTTCGCCGTCCTGAAGTTCGTCGAGCGGCGCAAGCGGTCCCGGGTGATCGCGGCCGTGGGTCTGATCTGGGCCTTTGCGTGGCTTCTCGCGGGGTACGCCGGGCTCGGCCACGGCAGCCAGGCGATGGCCACCGCCGCGTTCGTCTCGACGTACGCGCTCTTCGGGCTCGGTGAGGCGATGCTGTCGCCGACCGTCGCGCGCTGGTCGCGGATCTGGCGCCGAGCGGCATGGTCGGTCAGTACAACTCGGCCTTCGCCCTGGTGAAGCAGCTGGCCCTCGCGGTCGGTCCGGCCGTGGGCGGGCCCATGGGTGCCGCGCTGCACGTCCCGTACATCGTGACGTTCGTGCTGTTCTCGCTGGGGATGACGGTGCTCGCGGTGCGCCTCGGGCGTCGGCTCAGCCCGGTGCAGAACCAACCGTCGCTCGCCAAGAGCCCGGTGGTGGCGCAGGGCGGTCCGGCTGCCGCCGAGCCTGCCGCCGCGAACGCCTGACCGGCTAGCGCGGCAGCGCGAACTCGCACCAGACGGCCTTGCCGCCGCCCGGCGTGCGGCGGCAGCCCCAGTTCGACGCGATCGTGGCGACGACGCGATGCCGCGTCCCGCCTCGTCCGCCGGTTCGGCGCGGCGGCGGCGCGGCAGGTGGTCGTCGCGTCGGTGACTCGATGATCAGGAGCCGGTCGGTGCGGCGCAGCCGCAGGCGCATCGGTGGGGTGCCGTGCTGGAGGGAGTTGGCGACCAGTTCGCTGGCGGCGAGGACGCCCAGGTCATGCAGCTCCGGGGAGAAGCGCCAGCTGGCGAGGACTCCCGTGGCGAAGGCACGCGCGCGTGGGGCGGCTTCCACGCCGCCGAGCAGCTCCAGGGCGGCGTTGCGGAACAGGTCGGCGTCCGGACCGGTGCGGGCCGGGTGCTGGAGGACCAGGACGGCGACGTCGTCGTCGTGGTCGGCGGTCACCCCGAGGGCGCGGATCAAGCGGTCGCACACCACCTGGGGCGTACCGGTGGCGCCGGCGAGGGCGCGCTCCAGGGAGGCCACCCCTTCGTCGATGTCCTCGCTGCGCCGCTCGACGAGACCGTCCGTATAGAGGACGGCGGTCGAGCCGGGGCCGAGCGGCACGGAGCCGGAGGTGTGCAGCCAGCCGCCGGTGCCGAGCGGCGGGCCGGTGGGTTCCTCCGCGCGGTGGATGACGCCGTTCTCGTCGCGTACGAGGATCGGCAGGTGTCCGGCGGAGGAGTAGACGAGGCTTCCCTCGTTCGGGTCGTGGACGGCGTAGACACAGGTGGCGATCTGGCTGGCGTCGATCTCGGAGGCGAGGCCGTCCAGGAGCTGCAGGACCTCGTGCGGGGGCAGGTCGAGGCGGGCGTAGGCCCGAACGGCTGTGCGGAGCTGGCCCATGACCGCTGCCGCGCGCACGCCGCGGCCCATCACGTCGCCGATGACGAGGGCGGTGCGGCCGCCGCCGAGGGTGATCACGTCGTACCAGTCGCCGCCGACCGCGGCCTCGGTGCCGCCCGGCTGGTAGGTGGCGGCGATGCGCAGGTCGTCGGGCTGCTCCAGCTCTTGGGGCAGCAGGGACTTCTGGAGGGTGACGGCCGGTCGCGCTGGGCGCGCTCGCTGGCGCGCAGCCGCTCGGCGGCCTCGGTCGTGGTCGGTGACGTCGGCGGCGAAGACCAGGACGCCGCCGCCCGCTTCGGGGCCCGCCGCGGAGCCGTCCAGGGGCAGCGTCACGGGCGTGCAGGTGAAGGTGTACGAGCGTCCGCCGGGGGCCTTGCGGGACTTGACGGTGCGTGGCTTCGCGCTGCGCAGGACCTGGTCGAGGAGGGGCAGCAGGCCCAGCTCGGCCAGTTCCGGCAGTGCCACGCGCGCGGGTTCGCCGATGGGGCGGGGGCCGAAGGCGGCGACGTACGCGTCGTTGACGTGGGCGAGGCGGTGGTCGGCGCCGTGTACGAGGGCGACGAGGGCCGGGATGCGGTCGAGCACCTCTCGGGCCGCAGCTCGTCGATACCGCTGCCGCTGCCGTCGGCGGGCAGGGGGCTGCTTCTGTCGGAGCGGCGCTCGGCGCGGGCCGCGGGCACGGAGCCGTCGGCGCGTGGGGTCGCGGGGATCGTCTGTTCGGTCCGCGCTGCCGCGCGGCGCTGCGTTCCGGGGAGCCGGGCGCTCCAGCGCGTGAAGTTCACTGCGGTAGGCCTCGTGGTGTCGCTTCTGGATCGGGAACACAGCTTGTCGAGGGCGGACGTCCCAGGTGTCGGCCTTGCGGCCGGACCATGGTCACACGGACAGTCTCGCCGACCGGTCTGACATTCGCCGGTACGGCCGGACATCCATCAGACGTGGGTCCCGCGCGGGGAGTTCCTGACGCCGGTCAGGAGGACTCCTTCGGGCGCTCGCCACCGGCCGCCAGTTCGAACTCTGCGCGGGGATGTTCGAGCGACCCCAGAGAGACGATCTCGCGTTTGAACAGCCCGGAGAGGGTCCATTCGGCGAGTACACGGGACTTGCGGTTGACGGTCGGCACTCTGCTCAAGTGGTAGACGCGGTGCATGAACCAGGCACAGTAGCCCTTCAGCTTGCGTCCGTAGACGTGCGCGACACCTTTGTGCAGTCCTAGGGAGGCCACGGAGCCGACGTACTTGTGCCGGTACTCCTGGAGAGGCCGCTCCCGGAGTGTCGCGACGATGTTGTCGCCGAGGACCTTGGCCTGGCGCACCGCGTGCTGGGCGTTGGGCGCGCACTCCTTGCCGGGCTCGTCGGCCGTGACGTCGGGGACGGCGGCGGCGTCTCCCGCGGCCCACGCGTGCGGGGCGCGTCGACGGACAGCTGTGCGGTGCACTGGAGGCGGCCGCGTTCGTTGAGCGGCAGGTCGGAGGCGGCGAGGACGGGATGCGGCTTGACGCCCGCCGTCCAGACGACCGTGCGGGTGGGGAAGCGCGCGCCGTCGCTCAGGACGGCGACGCGGTCCTCGCAGGAGTCGAGGCGGGTCTCCAGGCGCACGTCGATGTTGCGCCGGCGGAGCTCGCGGACGGTGTACTTGCCCATCTCCTCGCCGACTTCGGGCAGGATGCGCCCGGACGCCTCGACGAGAATCCACTTCATGTCCTCGGCCTTGATGTTGTGGTAGTACCGCGCCGCGTAGCGCGCCATGTCCTCCAGCTCGCCGAGCGCTTCCACGCCCGCGTAACCGCCCCCCACGAAGACGAAGGTCAGGGCCGCGTCGCGGATCGCGGGGTCGCGGGTGGAGGAGGCGATGTCCATCTGTTCGAGGACATGGTTGCGCAGGCCGATGGCCTCTTCGACGGTCTTGAAGCCGATGGCGTACTCGGCGAGGCCGGGGATGGGCAGGGTGCGCGAGATGGAGCCGGGGGCCAGGACCAGTTCGTCGTACGTGATGCCGACGGGCCCGGTGCCCTCCTCCTCGGTGGCGAGGGTGGTGAAGGTGGCGGTGCGCTTGGCGTGGTCGATGGATGCGACCTCGCCGATGATGATGCGGCAGTGGTCGAGGACGCGGCGCAGCGGTACGACGACGTGGCGTGGCGAGATGTTGCCGGCCGCCGCTTCGGGCAGGAACGGCTGGTACGTCATGTACGGCTCGGGGGTGATCACGACGATCTCGGCCTCACCCCGCTTGAGCTGCGCCTTCAGCTTTCGCTGGAGCCGCAGCGCGGTGTACATGCCGACGTAGCCACCGCCGACGACGAGAACGCGCACACAGTCCGGGGACGCGGGGGTGGTCCCCCGGGAGTTCGCAGCCTTCACCATCCCATGACGCACCGGGCTCCGGAGTTTGTCCACAGGCCCGGCAATTTGTGTGACCGGCGCCGGCGCGTGGCGAGCGCTCGGCGGCTTGCGGTGGCGCAGGGCAGGAGCGCAGGTCAGCGGCTGTGAGGGGGGTATGTGTCGAGGGTGCAATAAGGCCGGAAACGGTGCGTACTCCGATCGGGGGGCGCTCCGTGCGGAACCCACCCCTTCTGAATTGACTCAGGCTCAACTATGTTCGTGGGACGTCGGGGTGTCGGGGGATGCGCCCGTCGGGCCGCATGTCCGGGCCCGCGGAAGGGATCACTCCTCAACACGCCGGTAGCCAATGACGGGGAGTGTCTCCGGGGGGAGACGTCATTACCGGGGGAACGTGTATGAGCATTCAGGAGACCCACTGGACTTCCGCTGCCACGTCGGCATCCGCCGTCGGCATCGGCGGGAACGGACGTGACATGGGGGAAGGAGCGCGTACGACACCGCTGCGTGTCGACGCACAGCGCAATCTCGAGCATGTACTTCGTGCGGCACGCGAAGTCTTCGGCGAGCTGGGTTACGGCGCGCCGATGGAAGACGTGGCGCGCCGCGCGCGGGTCGGCGTGGGCACCGTCTACCGCCGCTTCCCGAGCAAGGACGTCCTGGTCCGGCGCATAGCCGAGGAGGAGACCTCCCGGCTGACCGACCAGGCGCGTGCGGCGCTCGGGCAGGAGGACGAACCGTGGTCGGCGCTCTCGCGCTTCCTGCGGACGTCCGTGGCGTCGGGCGCGGGGCGGCTGCTGCCGCCGCAGGTGCTGCGGGTGAGCGTCGACGACGGCGCCGAGGAGGACGGGGCGCGGGTGCCGCAGCAGCGGCAGCCGGGCCCGGACTCCCCCGAGCTGCGTCTCGTGGAACAGCGCCAGGCGCCCGCCGCGGAGTCGGTCTCCGCGGCGGTGAGTGACGACGCGGGGGCGGCGACGCTGCTCGACGTCGTCGGGCGCCTCGTGGAGCGGGCCCGCGCGGCGGGTGAGCTCCGGCCGGACGTGACGGTGTCGGACGTCCTGCTGGTGATCGCGACGGCGGCGCCCTCGCTGCCGGACGCGGCGCAGCAGGCGGCGGCTTCGTCGCGGCTGCTCGACATCCTGCTCGAAGGGCTGCGGTCGCGGCCCTCGTAGCGGATGAACCTACGGCGGAAGGCTCAACTCCGCTCACAGTGGCGGCTGTTGAGCCTTCCCCGAATGGGTGAACGGTAGTGCTCCATTGCGGGAAGTCACCTCGGACGGGTGGTTGCCCGCCATCGGCCTCGGCCGGAGCACGGCCCTGTGGCACTCTTTCCCGGTGTTCGGGTCTGAGGGTGCAACCGGGGGCGTTCGGCGATGAGTGGTGACGGTCGGGACGAGCCGTCCACCGGCTTCGGCGAGGGGGCACCCTCGGCCGGCGGCGGCACGGAGACCGGCGGTGACACAAGGACCGGCGGTGACACGGGGATCGGCGGGATGCCCGCCCGGCAGGTGCCGTCTCAGGGCGGTCCTGGCGGCCCCGGCACCGCGAGGACTTCTGACCTCAGTGGCTCCTCTCGCCCCAGGGACAGCTCTGGTGCCGCCGACGGTCCGGGCAGCTCCGAAGGCCCGGATGGCTCTGACGGCCCAGACGGCCCGGATGGCCCAGACGGCTCCGATGGCTCCGATGGCTCCGACCTCACGGACATAGCCGTCACGGCGCCGCCCGGCGTCGGCGTACCCCCGCAGCGCGAAGGCGGCACTGCCACGGCGCTCACCGGCGGGGAGGACGCGCCGGCCTCCGACGCCGACCTGATCGCGCGGATGCGGGCGGGCGACGACTCCGCGTACGAGCAGCTGTACCGCAGGCACGCCGAAGCCGTTCGTCGGTACGCCCGCACCTGCTGCCGTGACGCCCACACCGCCGACGACCTCACCGCGGAGGTCTTCGCCCGCATGCTCCAGGCGGTTCGCGGCGGCAGCGGGCCCGAGCACGCGGTGCGCGCCTATCTGCTGACCACGGTCAGGCGTGTCGCCGCCGGGTGGACGAAGTCGGCGAAGCGGGAGCAGCTGGTCGAGGACTTCGCGGTGTTCGCGGCGCAGGCCGCGCGCGGCGGCTCCGAGGTCCGTGACGACGACACGCTGGAGCTCGGCGCGGACGTCCGCGCGATGCACGAGGCCGAGCAGTCGATGGCCGTGCAGGCCTTCCGGAGCCTGCCGGAGCGCTGGCAGGCCGTGCTGTGGCACACCGAGATCGAGGACGAGTCCCCGAGCGAGGTCGCCACCCTCTTCGGCCTCGACGCGAACGGCACGCGCGTGCTCGCCAGCCGCGCCCGCGAAGGCCTCAAGCAGGCCTACCTCCAGGCGCACGTGAGCGCCACGCTCACCGAGAGCGAGGAGTGCGCCCGCTACGCCGACCGCCTCGGCGCCTACGCCCGCGGCGGTCTGCGCAGCCGCGCCGAGCGAGGCCTGCGCAAGCATCTGGAGGAGTGTGCCAACTGCCGCCTGGCCGCCCGCCAGATCAAGGAAGTCGCGGGCGGCATCCCCGCGGTCGTGCCCATCGCCGTCATCGGCTGGTTCGGGGCCGCCGGGTACGCGAAGGTGGCCGCGATCATCGGGGGCGGCACCGTGAGCGCGGGTGCCGCGGGGGCCGCGGGGGCGGCCGCCACGGGCGGGTCCTCCGGGGGGTCGGCCGCGGGTGCCGCCGCCTCGGAGGGGCTCGGTGCCCCGGCGAAGGCCGCTGTCGCGGCGAGCGTGGTCGTGGCGGCCGGGGTCGCCGCGGCGCTCGCCCTCACCGGTGGCGACGGCAAGCCCGAGAAGAACGCACCGCCGAAGGCCAAGGAGCCCGCGGTGTCCGAGTCGATCGTGCCGCAGAAGCCGCCACCCCCGAAGGCGAAGCCGAAGCCTGAGGCTGAGCCGACACCACCGCCCTCGCCGAAGCCGTCCCGGACCCCGTACGCCGCCGCCCACGCCGACCCGAAGCCCGCGCCGCCGCCTCCGCCCGAGGAGAAGCCCCGGCCGAGGCCGACGCCGCCGCCACCGAAGCCGCGGCCCGCCCCGCCCACGCCGGCCCCGAAGCCGCCGCCTCCGGCGCCCGCGCCCGTGGTCTACCAGTGGAGCGAGCTGCAGTACGCCACCGTGGGCGACGGCACCAAGCCCGAGATGCGGCTCGGCGAGAGCAGCCTGGTGTGGCAGCGCCGGGGCCTGTCGATCGCCGGGACGCAGTACTCCCACGGGGTGACCGTGCACGGCCGGTCCTCCGTGACGATCGACCTGAACCGCAGCTGCACGACGTACGACGCGCTGGTCGGTGTCGACGACATGACGAGGGAGATCGGCAAGGTGCGCTTCTCCGTCTACGCGGACGGGGTGCACCTGTGGCGGTCCCCGGTGGTCAAGGGCGGCGACCCGGCGCTGCCGGTGCGGGTGAACCTCACCGGACGCAGGACCATCCGCTTGGCCGTCGAGCCGCAGACGCCCTTCGCCGCGGCGTCGCTGGCGGACTGGGCCCAGTCGAAGCTCCGCTGCTCGTAGGCGGTTCCGTCCGGTGCACGCGCCGTACGGAACGACGTGGGTGGGCCGTGATTAGGCCACCGTCTCCCCGGCGGCCTCGGCCAGCTCCGCGGTGATCTCGGCGATCGTGAGGGAGGCACCCCTGGCGCACTGTTGTTCGTACTGCCGTTCGCCGAGGATGGCCGACGCGGTGGTCATGAGGCGTTCTACGGTGGCTCGTTCGGGCATGGGGCGCGGGTGGCCGTACCGCAGCTGTGTGGCCGCCGCGAACAGGCGCGCGGCGCGTGCGTGGTCGCCCAGCCGGCCCGCGAACGTGCCGCCGGTGTCGACGAGGGCCGCGATGATCATCTCGGAGCAGTGGCCTGCCACGGCCTCGCGCAGCGCCTCGACCAGCTGGCGCAGGCCCGCCAGCGGGCCGGACTCCGCGGCGATGACCTGGGCCTCCACATCGCGCACCCCGGCCCTGAACTGCGGCGGCGGCGTGCCCTGCGCCGTGAGGGCGCGGACCTCCGCGATCAGCTGCCGGGCCCGGAGCACATCGCCGTCGTCCAGCGCCATCCGCGCGTGCAGCAGCCGGACGAAGGCGCGGGCGTCCATCACACTGTGGCGGTCCGCCTCCGCGCCGGCTTCGTCGAGGATCTTCTCCGCCGTGTCGCGCTCGCCCTCGCGGTAGGCGATCTCGGCGAGCCGGGCCATGAGGAACGACATCTCCGCGTACGCCCCCACTTCATAGGCGAGGCGCAGCGCTTCCTCATAGGCGGCGCGGGCCTCGTCGTGGCGGTTGCGGGCCATCGCGGCCTCGCCCACGGCGCTGTTCACCTGCGCGCGCATCCACCGGTCACCCACCCGGGTGCTCCTTGTCCGCAGCTCGGCCAGGTCCTCGTCGACGCCCGAGAGGTGGCCGTTCATGTCGATGGCCATGTGGCCGCGGAACATCAGCATGATGCAGAGCTCCCAGTCGCCGCCGTACCGCCGGCAGTTCTCGACCGACTCGTCCACGGCGGGCCGGGTGTCGTCGAGCGTGCCGCCGCCGAAGAAGATGGTGAACGGCCAGATGAGCCCCGGGAACCGGGCGGCGTGCGGGCCGGGCCGGGCGAAGACGGCGCGCACCTGGTCGACGTAGCGGCTGTCGGTCCAGTCGGCGTCGGCCCCCACCGCCTTCGCCTCCGAGCTGTGGGTCTCCGTCACCAGGAAGAGGTGCAGCAGCCGGAGGTCCATCCAGGGCCAGTACAGCGGGTCGGCCTCGTCGGGCAGGGTCAGGTGGCCGGACGGGCCGGGGGCCGGGGCCAGCTCCAGGATCCGGCCCATCCACTCGCACGCCTCGCGGTGGTAGTTGCGCAGCCACCAGAACCAGCCGCTGTGCAGGGCGAGAGCGATCGCCGTCTCCGCGTCACGGGACTCGATGGAGTGCTGCAGGGCCGCGCGGATGTTGTCCAGCTCCGTCTCCAGGCGCCTGATCCACGGCAGTTGCTCGGCGGATCGCAACAGCGGCTCGGCCTGCTCGACGAGCGCCCGGAAGTAGGCGGCGTGGCGCTGCTCGGCGGCCGTGAGCAGGGCGGGGGTCTCGGCGGCGCGCTCGACGGCGTACTCGTGGATGGTCTCCAGGAGGCGGTAGCGCATGCCGCCGGCCTCGGGTCCGGCGCCCGGGACGGCCACGACCAGGGACTTGTCGACCAGGGCGCCGATCAGGTCCGTGGCGGAGCCGGTGCAGACCGCCTCGGCGGCGGGCAGGTCCCAGGTGCCGGCGAAGACGGACACCTCGCGCAGCACGGCCCGCTCGGCCTCCCCGAGCAGCTCCCAGGACCAGTCGACGACGGCACGCAGGGTCTGCTGGCGGGGCAGGACCGTGCGGCTGCCGCTGGTGAGGAGGCGGAAGCGGTCGCCGAGCCGGTCGGCGATCTGGCGGGGGGTGAGCAACCGCAGGCGGGCGGCGGACAGTTCGATGGCGAGCGGCAGGCCGTCCAGGCGGCGGCAGATCTCGGCGACGGCCGCGGCGTCCTCGTCCGGCGCGAAGCCGGGCCGCACCGCCGCGGCCCGCTCGGCGAACAGGCGGTGCGCCGGGTCGGGCGGGAGCGCCTCGACGGCGCGCACGGACTCGCCCGGCACGCCCAGGGGTTCGCGGCTGGTGGCGAGGACGGTGAGACCGGGGCAGTGGGTGAGGAGGGTCTCGGCCAACTCGGCGGCGGCGCCGATCACATGTTCGCAGTTATCAAGGATCAGGAGCAGGCTGCGCGAGGCGCAGTACTCGACGAGCAGGGCGACCGGGTCGTCCTGCGGGGCGGTCAGCTCGCTGGTCATCAGCATGGTCTCGCGCAGGTCGAGCGCGCTGACGACAGCGCCTGGCACCGCCTCGGGCTGGTCGAGCGGGGCGAGCTCGGCCAGCCATGCCTGCGGATGCCCAGCGGCGGCTTCCTCGGCGAGGCGGGTCTTTCCTGAGCCGCCCGGTCCGGTGAGCGTGACCAGGCGGGCCCTGCGCAGATCAGAACGGATGGCGGCCAGCTCGGGTTCCCGCCCGACGAAAGAGGTCAACCGGTTGCGGATGTTCCCCTTCCGCGCGGGCTGTCCGGGCTGTCCGGGCTGTCCTGATCGTTCAAGCTGCCCGAGTTGTCTGGGCTGTTCGGGCTGTTCGGGCTGTTCGGGCCGCGAAGGGCCCCGCCGCTCGGCGCGTGGCGGTCGTGGCGTCGCTCGGCTGGGGCGAGCAACTCGGCGTGCAGCGCGCGCAGTTCCGGTCCCGGGTCCGTGCCGAGCCCCTCGGCGAGGGCGCGGCGCGCGTCCTCGTAGGCGGCGAGGGCGTCGCCACCGCGCCCGGCGTCCCGCAGGGCGCGGATCAGCAGCGCGAGCAGCGTCTCGTCGTCGCCCGGGCCGGCGGTCAGTTCGCGCAGTTCCGGTACGACGTCGGGGGCGCGGCCCATCTGCAGGTCCGCCTCAATCCGCGTGCGCACCGCCTCGGCGCGCTGGGCCTCGGGGCGCGCTGCGGCGGCCCGGTCGGGGAGGTCGGCGAGGGCGGGGCCGCGCCACAGGGCGAGCGCCTCGCGCAGGACGCGGGCGGCGCGGGCCGGGTCGTCGTGGTTCAGGGCCGCCCTGCCCTCCCGGGCGAGGCGCTCGAAGCGGTGTAGGTCGACGTCGTCGGGGGCGACGGCGAGGCGGTAGCCACCGGGGGCGGAGGCGATGGCGTCCTTGCCGAGGACGCGGCGCAACCGGCCGACGAGGGCTTGCAGGGCGCCCGTCGCATCGCTCGGCAGGTCATCGGAGTCGGCCCAGACCTCGTCGATGAGGGTGCTCACGACCACCGTGCGGCCCGCGTGGAGCGCCAGGGCGGCGAGCAGGGCGCGCAGCCGCTGGCCCCCTATGGGCAGGGGGGCGCCTTGATCGTCGTACGCCTCGGTGGCGCCCAGGATTCTGTACCGCACCGGCCCATTCTCCCTGGCGGGCCCGGGGAAGGCTCGGGCTTTACCGGCGCGAGGGGCGTCGCGGGCGCGGCCCGGCCTCGAGGCGTCCCGCTCTCGGGGCGCCCCGACCTCTGGCGTCCCGCTCCCAGGGGGCCCCGTCCCGCTCCCAGGGCCCCCGCCCTTCCTACCGCCCCGCTCCCAGGGCGCCCCGCTGCGGAACCACACTCCCCGTGGGGACGGCGCGCTGCCGGGCGGGGGTGCCCGTCCAGCACGTGCCCCTGCGGGACAGCAGGCGCCGCAGCCACAGTTCCGTGGAGACCAGGGCGGCCAGGCCGTCCAGCGGGAGCGGTGCCCCCTCGGCGGCCTCGCGCAGCGCCTTCCGCACGACGCGGGCCTCGACCAGGCCCGCCTGCGCGAGGAGCGGGGTGTCGAAGAGGGTGATCAGGTCCTCCACCGCCAGGCGCAGGCCGGCTCGGGCGGCCGCGGCACCCGGCGCGTGGGACGGGGCGCCCCAGCCGGGCGGCAGATCCGTGACGCCGGCGCCCTCCAGGACCGTGCGCAGGATCGCGGCCCGTGCCCCCGGCTGGACGCGCAGGGCCTCGGGGAGCGCACCACGGCGTACGACCTGGTTGTCGAGGAAGGGCGCGTGCAGCCGCTGGAAGCGGACCTCGGCGGCCTGTTCGAGGATGCGCAGGTCCGCGGCGTGCCGGGCGAGGGCCGCCCGCGCGCGGAACTCGCCGGGCCGCTGGCCGGGTCCGCCCGGGCGCATGGTCGTGTCGGTCAGCCGAACCGATACTTCAGCGAGGGCCTCGCCGGTCAGCCAGCGCGCGGCCGGGCCGGGTCTGGCCCACGCGAGGGCGGCCAGCGACGCCCCCACGGCTCCGCCCGGTTCGTCGAAGCGGCCGCAGCAGCCGCTCGGCGAGCGAGTCGACGCCCGCCCGGTGCGGCATGCGGGCGAGCTTGCGCGCGGCGCCGTACACGCGCGCGGGGACCATCACGGAACCGTCGGCCTTGGTGAGCGCGCCACCGGGCGCACCAGGTGGCGGCGCTTACGGTCCATCAGGAGGTCGCCAGGCGCGCCGGGTGGGCGTCGAGGACCTGCCGCGCGCCGTGGCCCGTGAAGTGGTCCGCGCTGCCCGAGGAGAGCCGGGCGCGGTGGCGCTGGGACGTGACCAGGGTGCTGCTCGGTTCGTCCGTCAGAGGCCCGTCCAGGTCGGCGTAGGGCAGCGCGTCCTCGCCCCCGGCGACGACCACGTGGTGCAGGCGGGGGTTGGCGGCGATGGCGCCGGCCCGTTCCACTTCCGCCTCGCGGCCGTTGACGGCGAGGTCGTTGAAGGTGACGGCGAGGAGCCGCTCCCCGGCGCCCGTGCCGTGCCCGAGGACGGTGCCGGGCAGGCCGGGCAGCAGGCCGCAAGGAGAGCGAGGGTTCCCGAGGCGGGCCCTCCGGAGAGGTCCGCTCCGATGCCCGGCACGGCATGCCGCGGGCCGCGCGCCGCTCGGCGGGCCCCATGCCGGGCACCGGACCCGGGTCGATGTCGGTGCCGGGCACATGGCGCGGGGCGGTGAGGCGGGCGCGTACGGCCTCCACGAGGGCGTCGCGGACACCGTCCACGGCGCTCGCGGCGTCGGCGGCGGCGGCGGCGACGGCGAGCGAGGCGACCGGTTCGTACCCCGCGATCTCCCGTGCGCCCGCGCGCAGGATCAGCGCATGCCCCGGGGGCACGCGCCGCACGCCCTGGTAGGGCGTCGAGTCATGCAGCGCCTCGGGGACGTCCGGGGCGGCGAGCAGCGCCGCGAGGTGGCCGATGTCGAGGTGGGCCTCGACGAGGTCGGCCAGCGGCAGCGCGGCCGTGGCGTAGGCCGTACCGCCCGCCCAGGGGGTGTGGAAGACGGGGCGCGCGGCCGCGAGGTCACCGGCGACCATGACGCGGCGGCCGACCTGGACGACCGCCGTGTAACTGCCGGACCAGGCGGTCAGGTGGCGCAGCGCGCCGCCGCGCGCGGCGAAGAGGCCCACCCGCAGCTCTTCGTCGGAGGCCCCGCAGGTGCCGAGGACGGCGATGCGGGTCCGCGCGTCGACCGTCACGGTCCGCACCTCGTCGGGGCGCCAGTCGCCGACCGCCCAGAGCGGGTCGGGGTCGCCCCACAGGAGTTGGGAGCCCACGGGCTGCACGGTCTCGCCGTCGTCTCCGGTGGCCCCGGCCGAGCCCACCGCCGAGGGCGTCGCGGCGGTACTGCTCCACCCCACCAACCACCGCATCGCTGCCTCCACAGGCTGTGGACGGACCGTCGGCGAGGCGCCGAGAGGCACGGCCGACCGGTGCACCGAAGGACTGGGGTCCCATGCTGCCACGAAGGAGGCGCACGGGAGGGGCCGCGGGGCCGCTCGCGCGGCGGTGAATCCGCCCGGGCCAGGCGGTCAATCCGCCCGGAGGGGCGGTGGATCGACCCCGGGCGGCAGTGGATCAACCCGGGGCGGGCGGTGGTTGAAGGGCGGAGGACGCCCCTCTCCTTGCACGTGCCGAACTCGACTCTCCGCGCGCGGGCCGCACCCTCACCCGCGCTCTGCCCGTAAATGGGCGTTATGCCTGTTCCTTCGTGTGGGTGGTTTTCGGCCAAATCGGCCTGGGATGCGCCCAGAACGGAACCGTTCGAGGGCAACGCGCAGCCCGGGAGGCGGTGTTCGCCCCCCGGACCGGTCCGCCACCCGCGGGGATGTAGGCGGCGGTGTCCCCCAGCCCACTGACTCCAGCGCAGCGGGCCGACCCACGCATCGCTCATGGAAGCGCTCCCCCCATGGCCGGAGAAGAGCGCACGGACGGGCGCACGGCCACACACCAGGAGCACGCCCGGGCCCCGCCGCGCTTCCGCACGGACAACAATCCCGCCATACGGACCTGCGCCCCTTAACGCTTGGGATGCGGCGAACTACCCTGTGTGTGCTGATGTTTTCAACGGAGGCATATACCCGGAGGATCGGCCAAACGCTCTTGCGGCCGCGAATCCGGCCACGGTGTCCGAGGCCCAGGCCACGGCGGCCGCGGCCATGGGTAGCGCATGCCCCCGAGGGGAACGCAGCACGAATGCCGTGCGGTCCAGTCATCGCCCGGCAGCCGTCTGTGTCGAGGGGTGGCGCATGTCCAGGGAGCAACGCGGGCCGAACGAAAAGCTCGGCACCGTTCTCGCCCTCGCGGGAATCAGCAACGCGGGACTCGCACGCCGGGTCAACGACCTCGGCGCCCAACGCGGGTTGACGCTTCGATACGACAAGACCTCCGTGGCCCGTTGGGTGTCCAAGGGCATGGTGCCGCAGGGCGCCGCCCCCCACCTGATCGCGGCGGCCATCGGGCAGAAGCTCGGCCGCCCGGTGCCATTGCACGAGATCGGCCTCGCGGACGCCGACCCGGCGCCCGAAGTGGGCCTCGCCTTCCCCCGTGACGTGGGGGCCGCCGTCAAGTCGGCCACCGAGCTGTACCGCCTCGACCTGGCGGGCCGGCGCACGGGCGGCGGCATATGGCAGTCCCTCGCCGGCTCCTTCGCGGTGAGCGCGTACGCGACGCCCGCCTCCCGCTGGCTCATAACCCCGGCCGACAGCTCCGTCGCGCGCGACGCCTCCCACGACGTGCCACGCGACGTGGCGCACGCCGACGACGGCGGCGCACCGCTGAAGGTCGGCCACAGCGACGTGCTGAAGCTGCGCGAAGCCGCGGAGGACGCACGGCGCTGGGACTCCAAGTACGGGGGCGGCGACTGGCGCTCCTCCATGGTCCCGGAGTGCCTGCGCGTCGAGGCGGCACCGCTGCTCCTCGGCTCCTACTCCGACGAGGTCGGCCGCGCCCTCTTCGGAGCCTCCGCCGAGCTGACCCGCCTGGCCGGGTGGATGGCGTTCGACACGGGCCAGCAGGAGGCCGCCCAGCGCTACTACATCCAGGCGCTCCGGCTCGCCCGCGCGGCGGCCGACGTGCCCCTGGGGGGGTACGTCCTCGCCTCCATGTCCCTCCAGGCGACCTACCGCGGCTTCGGGGACGAGGGCGTCGACCTCGCGCAGGCCGCCCTGGAGCGCAACCGCGGGCTCGCGACGGCCCGCACCATGAGCTTCTTCCGGCTCGTCGAGGCTCGGGCCCACGCGCGTGCCCATGACGCGCAGGCCGCGGGGGCGGCGCTGCGGGCCGCCGAGGGCTGGCTGGAGCGGTCCCGCGACGGTGACAACGACCCCACCTGGCTCGGCTTCTACTCCTACGACCGTTTCGCCGCCGACGCCGCCGAGTGCTACCGCGACCTGAAGGCGCCCCGGCAGGTCCGCCGCTTCACGGAACAGGCGCTGTCCCGCCCCACGGAGGAGTTCGTGCGCTCCCACGGCCTGCGCCTGGTCGTCTCGGCCGTCGCCGAGCTGGAGTCCGGCAACCTCGACGCGGCGTGCGAGCAGGGCACGCGCGCTCTGGAGGTCGCGGGCCGCATCTCCTCCGCGCGCACCACCGAGTACGTGAAGGACCTCCTGCACCGCCTCGAGCCGTACGGGGACGAACCGAGGGTCGTGGAACTGCGTGAGCGCGCCAGGCCGCTGCTGATGGCTCCCGCCTAGCCGCGGCGCGGGGACCCACGGCGGGGAAGCACACATCCACCCCAGGTTTGAGGGCGTTGTCAGTGGCGCAGGGCAGTATCTGTGGTGGGAGGTGAGGCGCGGTGAAGAAGGTCGCGAACGACTGCGACGTGCTGGTGATCGGCGGCGGCATCGTCGGTCTCGCGACGGCGTACGCCCTCACGCGCGCCGCCCCCGGCACCCGCGTCACCGTGCTGGAGAAGGAGCGCGGCCCCGCCCGCCACCAGACGGGCCGCAACAGCGGGGTGATCCATAGCGGGATCTACTACCGCCCCGGCTCCCTGAAGGCGAGATACGCGGTCCGCGGCGCCGCCGAGATGATCAAGTTCTGCGCGGAGTACGGCATTCCGCATGAGGTCACCGGCAAGCTGATCGTCGCCACCGAGCGCGCGGAGCTGCCCCGGCTGCACGCCCTGGTCCAGCGCGGCAGGGAGAACGGCATCCCGGTGCGCGAGCTGGGTCCCGCCCAGATCACGGAGTACGAGCCGGAGGTGCGGGGCCTCGCCGCCATCCACGTCGGCACCACCGGCATCTGTGACTACGGCGCGGTGGCGAGACACCTCGCGGAGGCCTCCGGCGCCGAGATCCGTTACGGCGCGGCCGGGCACGTCACGCGCGTGGACCGCCGCGCCGACCTCGGCGTCGCCGTCCGCACCGCCGACGGCGCCATCGTGCGCGGCAAGGTCCTGGTGAACTGCGCGGGCCTGCACTGCGACACGGTCGCGCGGCTCACGGGCGACGACCCGGGCATGCGGATCGTGCCGTTCCGGGGGGAGTACTTCGAGCTGGCCCGCCCCGAGCTGGTCCGCGGTCTCGTCTACCCCGTGCCCGACCCGGCCTTCCCCTTCCTCGGCGTCCACCTCACCCGCGGCATCGACGGCGGCGTCCATGTGGGGCCGAACGCGGTCCCCGCCCTGGCCCGCGAGGGGTACGCCTGGTCGGTCGTCCACCCCCGCGAGCTGGCCGGGACGCTCGGCTGGCCGGGATCATGGCGCATAGCCCGCCGCCACTGGCGGTACGGCGCGGGTGAGCTGCGCCGCTCCGCCTCCAAGACGGCGTTCACCGAAGCGGTGCGCAGGCTGCTGCCGGGGATCGGCCCCGACGACCTGGTACCCGCCCCGGCCGGGGTCCGCGCGCAGCGTGCTGCGGGACGGCACGCTGGTCGACGACTTCCTGATACGGGAGGGCGCGCGCACGGTGCACGTCCTGAACGCGCCTTCGCCCGCCGCCACGGCCTCACTGCCGATCGGACGGGAGGTCGCCCGCCGGGCGCTGGGCGCGCTGGGGGTGAGCGGGGACATGCCGGCGCGGCGCGGCTGACCCTGCGGGCGGCTCAGCGGCATGGCTAACCCCGTGGGCGGCTCAGCGGCACGGCTGACCCTGCGGGCGGCTCAGCGGCATGGCCGGCCTAGTGGCGTCCTGCCGGGGCGGGCGGGCCGGTTTTCCGAAGCCCTGTGCGCGCCGCTGTGGCCGGACTCTCGATGCGCTGCGGGCCGCATACGGCTGGTCGCGCAGTTCCCCGCGCCCCTGACGGGGCGCGACTGACCCCCCGGCCACGCACAAACACCCACCGCGCTACGGGCCGCACCCCCGACGGGGCACGACTGCCCCCAAGGAGCGCGGCGAACTCCGCGCTCACCCACGCCCCGTAAAATTGCCGCACTGTGTCTGAGTCACCCCACACCCCCGAAGCCTCCTCCGAGGGCCCCGCAACCGCCGGTGCCCGGCGGACCGGGCGCCCCCAGGCCGCCCCCCGCTTCCCCGGCGGCCCCTCCCCCGACCCCGCGGGCTCGCACCACGAGCGCCGCATCCGCAGCTTCCAGCCGCGCCGCAGCCGGGTGACCACCAGCCAGGGCGACGCCCTGCGGCGGCTCTGGCCCACCTGGGGCCTGGACATCGACGGCCTGCGCACGCTCGACCTCGGCGAGCTGTTCGCGGACGAGCACGGCCCCCGCCCCGACCTCCCCGTCGTCCTGGAGATCGGCTTCGGCATGGGCGAGGCGACCGCGCAGATGGCCGCCGCCGACCCGGACACCGGCATCCTCGCCGTCGACGTGCACACCCCCGGCCAGGGCAACCTCCTCGGCCTCGCCGAGCGCGGCGGCCTGACCAACGTCCGCGTGGCCAACGGCGACGCGATCATCCTGCTCCGCGAGATGCTCCCGCCCGAGTCCCTCGCCGGTCTGCGCGTCTACTTCCCCGACCCCTGGCCCAAGGCCCGCCACCACAAGCGCCGCCTGATCCAGCCGGAGTTCCTCACGCTGGCCGCGCCCTCGCTCAGGCCAGGCGCCCTCCTGCACTGCGCGACGGACTGGGAGCCGTACGCCGAGCAGATGCTGGAGGTGCTCACCGCGCACCCCGACTTCGAGAACGCCCAGGAGGGCGGCGGCTTCGCGCCGCGCCCGGACTTCCGCCCCCTCACCCGCTTCGAGGGCCAGGGCCTGAAGAAGGGGCACGTGGTCCACGACCTGCTGTTCCGCCGTGTGGAGCAGCTCGGGACGGGCACCGGCAGGTAAAGGCGCCGTCGCGGCCACCCTCATCCCTCGTTAGGGTCAACGACGTGGTCACCAGTCCTCCGTATCCGATTCCCCCCGAGGCGCCCGCCCCGGGAGAACTCCGACGCGCCCACTGGTGGCAGCGGCGCGCGATACGCGTGGCCGGACTCGTCACGCTGCTCGCGCTGTCCGGCCTCGTCATCCTCGCCCTGGTCAGGAAGCAGACCGGCACCGAGGGCTTCCTCGTCGGGCTCGGCCTGGCCACCGTCCCCGTGCCGCTGCTCGTCGCCGCGTTCCGCTGGCTGGACCGGGTCGCGCCGGCGCCCTGGCGGAACCTCCTCTTCTCCTTCGCGTGGGGTGCCTGCGCCGCCGCGCTCATCGCGATCGTCGCGAACAGCTTCGCGATCCGCTGGATAGCCACCGCCACCGCCGACCCCACCAGCGCCGACACCCTGGGCGCCACCGTCATCGCGCCGATCGTCGAGGAGTCGGCGAAGGCCGCCGCCATCCTGCTCGTCTTCCTCTTCCGCAGACGCGACTTCACCGGCATCGTCGACGGCATGGTCATCGCCGGGGTGACCGCGACGGGCTTCGCGTTCACCGAGAACATCCTCTACCTCGGCAACGCCTTCGTCACCGACCAGCTCAGCCGCGAGAGCGGTGTCGCCTCCGTGACGGCGGCGACGTTCTTCGTACGCGTCGTCATGTCGCCGTTCGCGCACCCGCTGTTCACGGTCCTGACCGGCATCGGCTTCGGCCTCGCCGCCTTCTCCGCGGAGCGCCTGCGTCTGCGCCGCGTGCTGCTGCCGCTCGCCGGACTGCTGCTCGCCATGGGCATGCACGCCCTGTGGAACGGCTCCGCGGTCTTCGGCCAGGTCGGCTTCCTCGCCGTGTACGCGCTCTTCATGCTGCCCTCGTTCGGGCTGCTGACCTGGCTGGCGGTCTGGACGCGGCAGCGCGAACTGCGCGTGATCCGCGCCGAGCTGCCCGCCTACGTGGCGGCGGGCTGGCTCACCCCGCCCGAGCCGTACGCGCTCGGTTCGATGCGGGCCCGGGCGCTGGCCCGCGACTACGCCTCGTACACCTGGGGGAAGGCCGCGGGCCGCGCGGTCCTGGAGTACGAGACGTACGCGACATCACTGGCGCTGCTGCGCCACCGGGGGCGGCGCGGCCGGGCCGGCGCCGACTTCGTCGTACGCGAACGGGAGCTGCTCGAACGGCTCTGGGAGCGCCGCGAGCCGGCCCGCCCCGCGCTGGCGTACGCGGCCCGCGCGATCACCCCGGTCATGCGCCCCCTGCCGTACGCGGCGTACGCCCACCCGCACGGCGCGTACCACCCCGCTCCGTACGCCCCCGCTCCATACGGCCAGCCGCAGCCCTACCCGGCACCGGCGTACGGCCACCCGGTCCACAACCCCTACCGCTCCTAGGCACCCGAAAGCCCGGAAGCCCAGAAGCGCGGAGGCCGGGGAGCCCGGAAGCCTACGCGGAGGCCGCCGTCAGCGCCGCCAGCTCGGCGTCCGTCAGTTCGAGGTCCGCCACCGCGAGCAGCGCGGCAGATGCTCGACCGTGCGGGCGGAAGCGATCGGCGCCGCCACGGTGGGCTGCGCCGCGAGCCACGCGAGGGCCACGGTCGCGACCTCCGCCTCATGCGCCTCGGCGATCTCGTCGAGCGCGGCGAGGACCCGGCCGCCCCGCTCGGTGCCCGCGTACTCCTCGGCCCGGCCGCTGCGCGCGCTCTCCACGCGCGTGCCGGGGCGGTACTTGCCGGTGAGGAAGCCGGAGGCGAGCGCGTAGTACGGGACGGCGGCCAGGCCGGAGCGCGAGGCGACCTCCTGGAGGCGGCCCTCGTAGGTGTCGCGGGAGACGAGGTTGTAGTGCGGCTGGAGCGCGACGAAGCGCGCGAGGCCCTCGCGGTCGGAGAAGTCGAGGGACTCCTGGAGCCGCTCGGGCGTGATGTTGGAGGCGGCGATGGCGCGCACCTTGCCGGCCGCGACCAGCTCGTCCAGCGTCCCGATGATCTCCTCCACGGGGACCGACGGGTCGTCGTAGTGCGTGTAGTAGAGGTCGATGTAGTCGGTGCCGAGGCGGCGCAGGGAGGCGTCGGCGGCGCTCTTGATGGTCTCCGGGGCCAGGCCGGTGAACTCGGGGTGGGCGCCGGCCTTCGTCGCCACGATGACGTCGGAGCGGTTGCCGCGGGCGGCCAGCCACTCGCCGATGAGGGTCTCGGACTCGCCGCCCTTGTTCCCCTCCACCCAGGCCGAGTACACGTCGGCCGTGTCGATGAAGTTGCCGCCCGCCGCGGTGTAGGCGTCGAGGACGGCGAAGGACGCCGCCCGGTCGGCCGTCCAGCCGAAGACGTTGCCTCCCAGGGCCAGCGGGAAGACGTCGAGGTCGGATGAGCCAAGAGTGCGAAGAGAAGTCATACGTTCCTCAACGGACCCGGCGGAAACGGAATTCCGTCCGCTCCCCCAAAGGAACGTCAAGCAAAGGAACGTCAGCCCGCGCGCCCCGGGTCAGGGGTTGAGGCCCTTGCTCTGCAGCCAGGCGAGCGGGTCGACGGTGGAGCCGCCCGCGGTGTGGACCTCCATGTGCAGGTGCGGCCCGGTGACGTTGCCGGTCGCGCCCACCCGGCCGATGACATCGCCGGTGCTGACCTTCTGGCCCGCGCTGACGTTCATCGAGGACTGGTGGCAGTACCAGACCTCGGTGCCGTCGCTCAGCTCCAGGACGGTGCGGTAGCCGTACGCCCCCGCCCAGCCGGCTTCCTTGACGGTGCCGGTGTGGACGGCCTTGAGCGGGGTACCCGTCGGAGCGGCGAAGTCGAGACCGGTGTGGTGCCCGGAGGACCACATGGAGCCGGCGACACCGAAATGGGACGTGATGGTGTACGAGGAGGTGGGCAGCGCGTAGCTCTTGGCGAGCTTGGCCCGGCGCTCGGCCAGGGCCTTGGCCTCGCGGGCCTCCCGCTCCTTCTTCTTCTTGGCGGCGGCCTCGGCGTCGGCCTTGCGCTCGGCCTGCCTCTGCTGGGCAGCGGCCTCCTCGGCCGCCTTCTTGACGGCGGCCTCCTCGGCCGCGCTGCGCATCGCGTCGTCCGCTTGGTCGTGCTGGTTTTCGGCCTGCTGCATGATGCGGGCGCGCAGGGCCTCGCCCGCGTCCGTGGTGCCCTGCTGGGCGTCGGTGTGGCTGACACCGGCCGCGGTGAGCGGGGCGGCCGCGGCGACGGTCTCGGCGCCCGCGGGGGCCGCGGCGTCGTCGGAGAGCACGCGCCCACGCCGGGCAGGGACTCGGCCGCGGGCAGCGAGTCGGTGACGGCGCCCAGGTCGGGCATCGAGATGGAGACGGGCGGCTTGCCGTCCTGCGCGGTGGCCATGCCGCCCGCGCCGACGGCGGCGATGACGCCGACGCCCAGCACGGTGGAGCTGCGGGCGAGCCCGCCGCCGCCCTTCTTGTGCACACGGTGCCTGCCGCGGACGGGACGGACGGACTCCTCGGTGGGGTTCCATTCCTCCCAGGTCTCCGGGTCGTATCCACCGAAGTCGTCGTCATTCGGTATGTACGCGGCTTGGGGGGCAGGCCGGTTGGACGCCACTGGGGCGCACTCCTTTCCTTCCTTCTCGCCTACCGGGTTAGCTGACGGGTTCGGAGCAGGAAGGTCTCCTACGGACATCTGGCACGGATGCACAGGTGCCCGATTCACCCCAAGTTGGTGGTTCCCCGGCTCCCTTGCGGGATTAGGCGTGTGCGCACGGAGCCGCCTCTAGTGACGGCTGGGACGACCGCGCTGCGTTATCGAACGTTAATAGACAGCGGTGCCGTATTCCAAGCTGTTCCGATTGATCGTTAACGCTCACGGCCAGTACTTATCGGGGCAAGGCGACTCATACCCGGGCGAGTTGACCCTGTATCAACCCACGGAGCCGCGCACCGGAACTTCACATTCCCTTGACAGAACGTCAGTTGTCATGCGGACGGCTCCGCTTCGCTCACGGCTGGTGACATGCCCCCTCCCCCGCGGGCTTCCCGTCCCCCGTGGCCGGCCGCCGCACCGCCAGCAGCGCCATGTCGTCCGTCGTCGCACCCCCGGTGTGCCGCCGTACCTCCTGCGTGAGCGTGGCGAGCAGCGTGTGCGGACCCTCCCGGCCGGGGAAGATCCGCCCGCCGAGCCGGGTCGCCGGGTCGTAGAAGGCCCCGGCCGCGTCGCGTGCCTCCGAGAGCCCGTCCGTGTAGAAGAGCAGCATCGCGCCCGGCGGGAACTCCGACTCGTCCGCCCGGTCCGGCCACGCGCCCAGTTCCCCCATGCCTAGCGGCAGCGCGGGCTCGCTCGGCGTGAGCACGCACAGCCGCCCGTCGCCCCGCAGCAGCAGCGGTTCCGGGTGCCCCCGGTTCACCAGCCGTACGCAGCCCTCGCCGACCCGGATCTCCGCGAGGACGGCGGTGGTGAACCCCTCGAAGGCGTCGAGTCCGTCCCGCCGGGTGCCCTCCCGCGCCAGGGCCCGCTCCAGGCGCTGCGCCACCGCCTCCAGGGTGGTCTCCTGCTCGGCGGCCTCGCGGAAGGCGCCGATGACGACGGCGACGGCGGCCACCGCGCCCATGCCCTTGCCCCGGACGTCACCGACGATGAGCCGTACGCCGTGGGCGGGGTGTCCTGCACGGCGTACAGGTCGCCGCCGATGAACGCGTCGGCCTGCGCGGCCTCGTACCGCGCCGCCAGGTCCAGCCCGCCGATGCGGGGGTCGGGCTGCGGCAGGACGGCGCGCTGGGTGGCCTCGGCGATGGAGCGGGCGATGGCGAGCCGGTCGTTGCCGCGGCGCACGACGCGGTTGATGAAGACCGCCAGAGCCGCGACGGTCGCCACGGTGAGCAGTTCGGTGAAGGCCTCGACATGGCCGCCGGCGGAGTTGCCGTAGTGCAGCACGATGACCGCGGCCGAGGCGCGACGCCCGTCAGGACGGTGCCGAGCAGCGAGTAGAAGGGGGCGGCGATCAGCGGGGCCGCCGTGAAGAGCGGGGCGGCCGTGAACGCGGGCGGGGTCAGGGCGTCGTACACGACCCCCACGACGAGGAGCAGGACGGGCAGGACGCGTACGAGTGTCCGCTCGTGCGCGGTGGCTCCGCTGCCCCCGGTACCTCCACGCTGCCCCACCGCTTGTCTCCCGCCGATCCCGCGCCCGTCGCCGCGCTGCACCCAGGTTTCCCGGCGCGGGGTGCGGGTGCGAGCTGGTGTGGGCCATACGGGTGACGGGACGGGCCGCGCCGGGACCCCGGAAACACCGAAGGCCCGGAGTCCGTGAACGATCACGGACTCCGGGCCTTCGGCCTTCAGTAGCGGGGACAGGATTTGAACCTGCGACCTCTGGGTTATGAGCCCAGCGAGCTACCGAGCTGCTCCACCCCGCGTCGGTGAACCC
>RBWT01000120.1 GCA_004010275.1 Streptomyces huasconensis | reverse complement strand
GCGCGGCGGTGGCACGGCGGCGACGCGCGCCGAGCGGCCTCCTCGGCCGCGGGCTCGGCGACCGGGGTGGTCTCGGCCACCTCTTCGGTCTCCTCGACCTCGACGACCAGGTCGGCCGCGTCGGGCCGGCCGGCGGCCTGCACGTCTTCGGCGGCGGGGGTGGCCGGTATGGCCGGGGCCGTGGCTTCGGCGGTGCCCGCGGGCGGTCCCGCGGGGCGCGACGCGGCGCGGCCGCGACGGCGCGGCGGCAGGGTGTCGCTGGGGCTGTTGTTCTGCGATCCCTCAGTGGGGTCGTTCGGCTCAAGCATGCGGGCGGTTCTCCCGTCACGCTCCCGGGCGCCGCGCCTGTCCGGTGATGTACGCGGCTCGCGCTAGGTGCGCGGGGCCGCCATCCGGGGGCGGGGGCGCCGCACGGGAGCTCTCTATGTCTTGTCTCGCCGGTTCCGTACGCCCAAGTGCGGACGGCCTGGCGAAAGTCTCGGTCAGTGCGCTGCCCGACCCAGGTGGCTCCCGAGTACGAGGGCTGCGCTTTGACGTACGTCCTTAACGGGGGCCTTCCGGCACCGGTGCCGTCGCGGCGGCAGCTACGGCGGCCGTGGGTGATGCGGCCGTGGCTGCCTCGCGGTCGGGCGCGAGCGGGTCGGTCACCGTGCCGGTCTCTTCATCGAAAAGCCCCTGCGCCAGCCTGGTCACCGCTGCGGGGACCGGCGGCGCCAGGTCGGCCACAGCTCGGAGACCGGACAGGACGTCGTCAGGTCGTACGGCAGGTGTCACGTGCCGAACAACCAGCCGCAGTATCGCACAGGGCTTGTCGGTCGGCCTATCGGTGTCGTGCGTGACCGCTTCGCCGTCGGTGATCGCTTCCAGGCTCACGACGGCCTCGCGCGCGTCGAAGGTGCGCATGCCGTTCTTCGTGCGGCGCTGCACCTCGACCTTGTCCGCGGCGCGGAACAGCTCGGCCGCGCGCTCGGCCTGTGCGGGCTCCACGCCGTCCAGACGCAGTTCCCAGACGGAGGCGGTCAGCCGGTCGGCGAGGCCCGAGGTGCGGGACTCGACGGCGTCGGTGATGTCCAGACCGTCCGGCAGCGACTCGTCGAGCAGCTCACGGAGCTGGTCGGGGTCGCGCGGCGCGGTGAGCGCGATCTCCAGGTACTCGGCCTCACTGCCCGTGCCGGTGGGTGCGGCATTGGCGTACGACACCTTCGGGTGCGGGGTGAACCCCGCCGAGTACGCCATGGGCACCTCGGCGCGGCGCAGCGCACGCTCGAAGGCGCGCTGGAAGTCACGGTGGCTGGTGAACCGGAGGCGGCCGCGCTTGGTGTAGCGCAGGCGGATGCGCTGCACCGCGGGTGCGGGCGGCGGGCCTTCGGGCTGTCGCTTGCCCAGTGGAACTTCTCCTTGCGTGCGGTCCGGGAAACCCCCGCGTCAGCGGGGAGCAGTCTGGGTGACGCTTGCCGAGCGTCGTCCAGTCAGGATCACCCCCGCGCAGGCGGGGACACTGCGCTCCCGTTGTTCTTCTCTAGGTTACGCGGCTCTGGCGTCCCCGGTTCCCGCCAGGCCACCGGCACCGGCACCGGCACCGGCTGTCCGGGTGCCCCGAACAGCATGCGCCGAACATCCGCCCGGGCCTGGCGCACGCTCTCCCGTGCGGAGGCCAGGGCCTGGCGGGTGGCGCGGCGGACCTCCTTGACGGCCTTGGCCGCGGGGCGCCAGACGGCGTCGCGGACCACGTGGCCGACGGGGGTGAGGATGGTGCGGTAGGCCCACCGCACCGGCTCGACGAAGATCCACCGCAGGAGTTTGGCGAGGAAGCGGCCGACGACCAGGGAGAGGTGCCCGGCGACGCGCCAGGCGTGCCCGAGCGCGTCTGCGATCTCCCGCGCGACGACGGCGACGGCGCGCCCGAGCGGCGCGAGCACCCAGCGCCACACGGCCACCACGGGGGCCACGAGGAGCCAGCGGCACAGGGTCGCCACGACGGTCCAGATGCCGCGCCCGAGCCACGCGGCACCGGCGCCGATGCCCCGGGCCAGCCAGGCGATGCCATGGCCGACCGGCGTCAGGACGACGGTACAGCCACACCGCGGGCACCACGAACAGCACCCGCCCCAGCCACGCCAGCGCCACGCCGACCGGCACCACCACGTACCGCCAAAGCCCCACCCACGGCCACACGAACACAGCCTTGAACAGCCACGTCAGAACGGCACCGACGCCACGCCCGGCCGCGGCGGCCCCGGCGCCGAGGACGCGGGCCAGCCAGGCGATGCCATGGCCGATGGGGGTGAGCACGCGCGCGTAGAGCCAGGATGCCGGGATGGCGACGAGGTACCGCCACAGCCAGGCGCAGCCCGCGGCGATGCCGAGCGCGGTGACGGCGATGCCTCGTCCGATGCCCCGGGCCAGCCACGCGATGCCGTGCCCGACCGGCGTCAGGACCGATCGGTACAGCCACACCGCGGGCACCACGAACAGCACCCGCCCCAGCCACGCCAACGCGACCCCGACCGGCACCACCACGTACCGCCAAAGCCCCACCCACGGCCACACGAACACAGCCTTGAACAGCCACGTCAGAACGGCGCCGAAGGCACGCCCGACCGGTCGCAGTCCCCTGAAGTACAGGAAGCGGCCGCACACCGCGAGGGCGTCCCAGACGAGGCGCACTGGTACGACGAGTACGAGCACGACGATGCGTACGGGCAGTCGGATCGCGACGGCGAGGCAGCCCTCGGCCTGCGGGGGGTGCCGATCGGCCTGCCCCGGCGGCTGCGGCTGTTCCGCTCGGTGGGCAGGTCGTTTTTCCAGGTCCATGTCGTCCTAGACGCGTGGGAGTTCGGTTTGTATCCAGTACCGCAGTTTTCCGCCCCGCTCGTCCTCGAAGACGCCGCCCGAGGCCTCGATGACCTTGCGGGAACCGGTGTTGTCGGTATCGCAGGTCACCAGCACGGATTCCAGGCCGAGTTCGGCGGCGTACGGCAGGCAGGCGCGGAGCATGCCGGTGGCGTGGCCGCGGCGGCGGGCGGTGGGGCGGACGTCGTAGCCGATGTGGCCGCCGTACTCGCGCAGGAAGCGGGTGGCGATGGTGTGCCGGATGGCGATGCGGCCGAGGTACTCGCCGCCGTCGGTGTACCAGAGGGTGGTGACGGGGACGCCGAGCTGCCCGGCGGGCCGCTCGGCGGCGGAGGTCACCTCGGCGACGTACCGCTCGAAGACGGCGGGGTCGTGCCACTTCTCGCCGTACTCGCGCAGGGTGGCGCCGAGCGTCGTGTCGTCGCCGGGCCCGCCGCGCCCCTCGGCCCGGAACTCCTCCATCGCGGCGATGAAGGAGCGGTGCACCAGGCCGGTGGGCGGGGCGAGTTCGGGCATCTGAGCCGCCGTTACTTCACGACCGTGAGCGGCAGCAGCTTCTTGCCTGTGGGGCCGATTTGAATTTCGGTCTGCATGGCGGGGCACACACCGCAGTCGAAGCACGGCGTCCAGCGGCAGTCCTCGACCTCGGTCTCGTCGAGCGAGTCCTGCCAGTCCTCCCAGAGCCAGTCCTTGTCGAGGCCGGAGTCCAGGTGGTCCCAGGGCAGGACCTCTTCGTACGTGCGCTCGCGCGTGGTGTACCAGTCGACGTCGACGCCCATCTCGGGCAGCGTCTTCTCGGCGCACCGCATCCAGCGCTCGTAGGAGAAGTACTCGCGCCAGCCGTCGAAGCGGCCGCCCTCCTCGTAGACGGCGCGGATGACGGCGCCGATGCGGCGGTCGCCGCGCGAGAGCAGGCCCTCGACGATGCCGGGCTTGCCGTCGTGGTAGCGGAAGCCGATGGAGCGGCCGTACTTCTTGTCGCCGCGGATCTTGTCGCGGAGCTTCTCCAGGCGGGCGTCGGTCTCCTCGGCGGAGAGCTGCGGGGCCCACTGGAAGGGGGTGTGCGGCTTGGGGACGAAGCCGCCGATCGAGACCGTGCAGCGGATGTCGTTCGAGCCGGAGACCTCGCGGCCCTTCTGGATGACCTTCGTCGCCATGTCGGCGATCTGCAGGACGTCGTCGTCGGTCTCGGTGGGCAGGCCGCACATGAAGTACAGCTTCACCTGGCGCCAGCCGTTGCCGTACGCGGTCGAGACGGTGCGGATGAGGTCTTCCTCGGACACCATCTTGTTGATGACCTTGCGCATGCGCTCGGAGCCGCCCTCGGGGGCGAAGGTCAGGCCCGAACGGCGGCCGTTCCTCGTCAGCTCGTTGGCGAGGTCGACGTTGAAGGCGTCGACGCGGGTCGAGGGGAGGGACAGGCCGATCTTGTCCTCCTCGTACCGGTCGGCGAGGCCCTTGGCGACCTCGGCGATCTCGGTGTGGTCCGCGGAGGAGAGCGAGAGCAGGCCGACCTCTTCGAAGCCGGTCGCCTTGAGACCCTTCTCGACCATGTCGCCGATGCCGGTGATGCTTCGCTCCCGCACGGGGCGCGTGATCATGCCGGCCTGGCAGAAACGGCAGCCGCGGGTGCAGCCGCGGAAGATCTCGACGGACATGCGCTCGTGGACGGTCTCCGCGAGCGGGACGAGGGGCTGCTTGGGGTAGGGCCACTCATCGAGGTCCATGACGGTGTGCTTGGACACGCGCCACGGCACACCCGAGCGGTTCGGCACGACGCGGGCGATGCGGCCGTCCGGGAGGTACTCGACGTCGTAGAACGCCGGGATGTAGACGCTGCCGGTCTTGGCGAGGCGGAGGAGGACCTCCTCGCGGCCGCCGGGGCGGCCCTCGGCCTTCCAGGCGCGGATGATCTCGGTCATGTCGAGCACGGCCTGCTCGCCGTCGCCGATGATCACCGCGTCGATGAAGTCGGCGATCGGCTCGGGGTTGAAGGCCGCGTGGCCGCCGGCGAGGACGATCGGGTCCTCGACGGTGCGGTCCTTGGACTCCAGCGGGATGCCCGCGAGGTCCAGGGCGGCCAGCATGTTCGTGTACCCCAGCTCGGTGGAGAAGCTGAGCCCGAAGACGTCGAAGGCCTTGACCGGGCGGTGGCTGTCCACCGTGAACTGCGGGACCTGGTGCTCGCGCATGAGCGCCTCCAGGTCCGGCCACACGCTGTACGTGCGCTCGGCGAGGACGCCCTCGCGTTCGTTCAGCACCTCGTAGAGGATCATGACGCCCTGGTTGGGCAGCCCGACCTCGTACGCGTCGGGGTACATCAGCGCCCAGCGGACGTCGCAGCTGTCCCACGGCTTGACGGTGGAGTTCAGCTCACCGCCGACGTACTGGATTGGCTTCTGCACATGCGGGAGCAGAGCTTCGAGCTGTGGGAAGACCGATTCGACAGACATCGCGAACCTTCATGAGCCGGCAGGGGTGACCATCAAGCGTACCCCGGCGTTCAGCTGCCCAGAGCCGCCCGGATTTTCGCCCGCGACGCCTTGGCCCACACCGCCGGCAGCTCGCGCTCACGCTCGGCGGCGACCGCTTCCTCCTGGCCGTACAGCAGCCCCCAGGTGAAGGCGCTCTCCCCCGCCAGGTGGGCCTGGGCGCCGAGGGTCCGCACCGCCTCGCGGGCGACCACGCTGTCCTGGTGGTCGCCGAGCAGGCTCTGCACGGCCTTCATCCGCTTCGCGAAGCGGGTGGCGGGCGCCCCGAGCGCGGGGACGGCCGCCTCGCCCGCGTACCGGGCGCGCTTGGCGGCCTTGCGGGCCTCGTGCATGGCCCGGTCGCGCTCCTGGCCGGGGGCGAGCGCCGAGGGCGTGCTCGACGCGGTCGGCAAGGCGGGCGTAGTCCTTCAGGAGCGCCTTGGGGAGCGCCTTGCGGGGCGGCGCGGAGGCGGCCGGGCGCAGCGGGGGTGCGGCGAGCAGGGCGTCGAGGGTGTCCAGGAGCGTGAGGTAGCGCTCGCTGTCCAGGACGGCGAGGGTGTCGCGCCGCGCGTCGGCGCCCCGCCCGGTGGACCAGATGCGCAGCCGCGCGTCGACCGGGCCGAGGAGGAGGGGTCTTCGGCAGCGCGGCGACGCGGTCGGTGAACCGGGCGGCGAGGACTTCCTGGTCGCGGTCGACGCCCAGCTCCGCCGCGAGCCACTTCAGTTCGTCGCCGACGGGGTCGGTGACGGTGCGGTCGAGGATCTTCCGGTACGACTTGAAGGCGCTGCGCATGCGGCGGGTGGCGACCCGCATCTGGTGGACGGAGTCGGGCAGGCCGCGGCGGACAGCGGGGTCGAGGGAGACGATCGCGTCGCGCTGGGCGCGAGGTAGGCGAGGAGGTGGTCCCCGGCGGTGCCGCGGCCGACGCCGACGGCCTCGGCGACGGCTTCGCTCTTGCCGGCCTTCCTGCCGAGGCGGACCGCTCCCTCGGCGGGCGCGAGTCCGGCCTTCTCGGCCTTGCGGCCCTTCGGCGCGGTCTGCGCCAGGGCCCGGGCGAGCTTCGAGGCCGAGGTGGAGCGGCGCACGCCCGCCTTCTTCAGCTTCTTCTCGATCTTGTCGAGGAACGCGGGGTCGCCGTCGTCCGCGAGCTCCACCTCGATCTCGGACCACGCGGCCGTGCCACCGCCCTTGGTGAGCCGCTCGGCGCGCACGGCGTCGATGCTGACCTCGGCGAGCAGGTCACCGTCGGCGTCGACGAGGTGGCGCAGGTCGCGGGCGGACAACAGGCGTACGAGGGGGGCGAGTTCGGTCTCGCGGACGCGGGAGCGCACCAGGTCGAGGAGGGCGGGCGGCACCTCGTCGGAGAGCGGCGCGTGGATCTCGTCCCGTACGCCGTCGGCGAGCGACACCGGCAGCTTCAGGTGCCAGCCCTCGTCGGCGCCGCCGGTGCGGCGCCGCAGCGTGATGGAGGCGGCGGCCAGACGCTGGTCGGGGGTGTCCCAGTAGACGGCGTCCAGCTCGACGACGCCCTTGTCGAGGACCTCCCCGACCCCGGGCACCCCGGTCAGGTCGGGCAGCTCCGCGTCCGCCCCGATGTCGTACTTCCGCTCGACCTCGCGCTTCGTCTCCGCCATGTATTGAATCTAGACCCGAAAGACGAAACCAAACGTGCGGGCGGAGATGCGGCGCAGCGGACTTCGGCGGGTCACGCGGACATCGGGCGCTGCACCTTGATCGACTGGAGCAGTCCGACCGCCACCCAGACCGCGAACATCGACGAGCCTCCGTAGCTGACGAAGGGCAGCGGGAGGCCCGCGACCGGCATGATGCCGAGCGTCATGCCGATGTTCTCGAAGGACTGGAAGGCGAACCAGGCGATGATGCCGGCGGCGACGATCGTGCCGTACAGCTCGGTGGTCTCGCGCGCGATGGCGCAGGCCCGCCACAGGACGACGCCGAGCAGGAGCAGGATGGCGCCCGCGCCGACGAAGCCCAGTTCCTCGCCCGCGACGGTGAAGACGAAGTCGGTCTGCTGTTCGGGGACGAACTGTCCGGTGGTCTGCGAGCCGTTGGTGAGGCCGGTGCCGGTGAGGCCGCCGGAGCCGATGGCGATGCGGGCCTGGTTGGTGTTGTAGCCGACGCCCGCGGGGTCGAGCGCGGGGTTGGCGAAGGCGGCGAAGCGGGCGATCTGGTAGTCGTCGAGGACGCCGAGCTGCCATATGGCGATGCCGCCCAGCGCGCCCGTGCCGAGCAGGCCGAAGACCCAGCGGTTGGAGGCGCCGGAGGCGAGGAGCACCCCGAGGACGATCATCACCATGACCATGACCGAGCCGAGGTCGGGCATCAGCATGACGATCATGACCGGTACGGCGGCGAGGCCGAGGGCCTGGACGACCGTGCGGTGGTCGGGGTGCTCCTTGTCGCCCGCGTCGACCCGGGCGGCGAGGAGCATCGCCATGCCCAGGATGATCGTGACCTTGCAGAACTCGGAGGGCTGGAGCGACTGGCCCGCGATGACGATCCACGCGTGGGCGCCGTTGATGGTCGCTCCGAGCGGAGTCAGGACCAGCAGCACCAGGAAGACCGAGATGCCGTAGAGGATCGGCACGGCGGTGCGCAGCGTGCGGTGGCCGAGCCAGACCGTGCCCGCCATCAGGGCGAGCCCGATGCCGATGTTGATGACGTGCTTGATCAGGAAGGCGTACGGGTCGTCACCGACGAGCTCGGTGCGGTTGCGGGTCGCGGAGTAGACGAGCGCCGAGCCGATCGCGGAGAGCGCGAGCGCGGCGAGGAGCATCGGCCAGTCGAGCCGGCGCACTATCGAGTCGCGGGCCAGCAGCCGGGACATGTGCGAGCGCTCGGGGCCGTACCCGGAGACGGAGAAGCCGCTGTTGGTCATCAGTCGCGCCTCCAGCCGGCCGGTGCGCCGGCCAGTTCCTGCTGCTCGTCCTTGGGCTTGGGCGCCTCGGGCTTGTACGGCTTGACCTTGGGGGCGTCGATGGAGCCGTCGGGCTGGATCTTCGGCAGGGTCTTCTGCGGCTCGGGCAGGAGCGCCTTCTTCAGGTCCTGGTTGCCGCTGTCGTCGAGGCCGTAGATCGCGTCGTAGATCTTGCGGACGGCGGGTCCGGAGGCGCCGGAGCCCGTACCGCCCTGGGAGATCGTCATGACGATCGAGTAGTCCTTGGTGTAGGTCGCGAACCACGAGGTGGTCTGCTTGCCGTAGACCTCGGCGGTACCGGTCTTGGCGTGCATCGGGATCTTGTCCTGCGGCCAGCCGCCGAACCGCCACGCGGCGGTGCCGCGCGTGGCGACATCCGCGAGGGCACCGTCTATGTCCTTGCGCAGCGCGGCGTCCATCGGCAGCTTGCCGTGGGCCTTGGGCTTGATCTCCTCGATGTGCCGGCCGTCGGCGCTGATGATCGCCTTGCCGACGGTGGGGTCGTACATGGTGCCGCCGTTGGCGATGGCGGAGTAGATCGTGGCCATCTGGATCGGCGTGACGAGGGTGTCGCCCTGGCCGATGGAGTAGTTGACGGAGTCACCGGCGCGCATCTTCATGCCTTCGAGGCAGTTCTCGTACGCGATGCGCGCGGCGTAGTCGCCGCCGCTCTTCTTGCCCTGCTTGCACCAGGCGTCCTTGTTGGCCTTCCAGTAGTCCTTCTTCCACTGGCGGTCGGGGACGCGGCCGGTGACCTCGTTGGGCAGGTCGATGCCGGTCTCCTTGCCGAGGCCGAACTGGTGGGCGGTCTTGTAGAACCAGTCCTTGGCGTCGGGCCGTGGCTTGTTGCCGCCGTCCTTGTTCCACTGGTCGTGCGCGAGCTTGTAGAAGACGGTGTCGCAGGAGACCTCGAGGGCCTGGCCGAGGGTGATGGAGCCGTGGCCCTTGGACTCGAAGTTCTTGAAGGTCTGGCCGCCGATCGAGTACGAACTCGGGCAGGGGTAGCGGTCGTTGAACCGGTAGCCCGCGTTGACGGCGGCGGCCGTCGGGATGACCTTGAAGATCGAGCCGGGGGCGGCCTGGCCCTGGATGGCGCGGTTCAGCAGCGGGTAGTTGGACTTCTTGCCGGTGAGCTTGGCGTAGTCCTTGCCGGAGATGCCGCCGACCCAGGCGTTCGGGTCGTACGTCGGGTTGGAGGCCATGGCGACGACGCGGCCGGTTTTGTTCTCCATGACGACGACGGCGCCCGCGTCGGCCTTGTAGTTCTCGCCGGTGTTCTTGTCGAACTCCTGGCGGGCCTTCTTCATCGCGTCGTTCAGCCAGTACTCGGAGACGGCCTGGACGCGCGCGTCGATGCTGGTGACGACGTTCGCCCCCGGCTTCGCCTCGTCGGACTCGGCCTTGCCGATGACGCGGCCGAGGTTGTCGACCTCGTAGCGGGTGACGCCCGCCTTGCCGCGCAGCTGCTTGTCGTACGTGCGTTCAAGACCGGAGCGGCCGACCTGGTCGGAGCGGAGGAACGGGGAGTCGGTGTCCTTGGCCTTGTTGATCTCGTCGTCGGTGACGGGCGAGAGGTAGCCGAGGACCTGCGCGGTGTTGGACTTGCCGGGCGCGGGGTAGCGGCGCACGGCGGTGGGCTCGGCGGTGATGCCGGGGAAGTCCTCGGAGCGCTCGCGGATCTGGAGGGCCTGCTTCGGCGTGGCCTCGTCGGTGATCGGGATGGGCTGGTAGGGCGAGCCGTTCCAGCAGGGCTGGGGGGTCTTGGCGTCGCAGAGGCGGACCTTGTCGGCGACGTCCTTGGGGTCCATGCCGAGGACGTCGGCGAGCTTGGCGAGGACCGCCTTGCCGTCGTCCTTCATCTTCATCAGGTCGGTGCGGGACGCCGAGACGACGAGGCGGGTGTGGTTGTCGGCGATCGGCACGCCACGGGCGTCCAGGATCGAGCCGCGCACGGCGGGCTCGACGACCTGCTGGACGTGGTTGCCGGAGGCCTCCTTGGCGTACTCCTCGCCGTTGCGGATCTGGAGGTACCAGAGGCGGCCGCCGAGGGTGAGCAGCAGGGAGACGACGAGGATCTGGATGACGATGAGACGGATCTGGACGCGGGGGGTCCGTCCGGTCTCCGGGATGTTCGTCACTGCTCCCCTCCCCTGGTACGTCCTTCGGTGCGGTCGGCGCCACGTCCTTCGGGGCGGTCGGCGCGGTGCTTCGCCGTCACAGGCGCTTGACCCCCTTGATGCGTCCGGCGCGCACGACGCGGGCCTTGGCCGCCTTCGCCCGCAGGCCGCCGCGCTGGTTGCCGATGCTCAGCCCGGTGCCGGAGGCGACCCAGCCGGAGGAGACGTCGGCGGCGGTGTTGGCGTGCGAGCCCTCGCCCAACGGGTCGTTCTCGGCGCGCCGGGCGAGCGCGATGATCAGCGGCACGGTGAACGGCGCGAGCAGCAGGTCGTAGAGCACGGCGGTGAAGAGCAGCCCGACCAGGCCCACGTGGCGGGCGGCGGTGTCCCCGACGAGGGCGCCCACGCCCGCGTAGAGCAGGGTCGATCCGACGGCGGCCCCGACGACCACGGCGAGCGGGCCGGTGGCCGAGCGCAGCCGCCCGCTCTCGGGCTTGGCGAGGCCCGCGAGGTAGCCGACGACGCAGAGCACCAGCGCGTACCGCCCGGCGGCGTGGTCGGCGGGCGGGGCCAGGTCGGCCAGGAGGCCCGCGCCGAAGCCGACGAGGGCGCCGCCGACGTGGCCGTAGACGAGGGCGAGGCCGAGGACGGTGAGCAGGACGAGGTCGGGCACGGCGCCCGGCAGCTGGAGCCGGGCCAGGACGCTGACCTGGATGACCAGGGCGACGACGACGAGGGTGGTGGAGAGCAGGATTCGGTTGAAGCGCATGGGTCCGGTCTCCTACTGCTCGTCGTTGCCGGTGTCGGCGTTGCCGGTATTGCCGGTGCCGTCGGCCGCGCCATCCGCCGGGCCGTCTGCCGCGCCGTCCGCCGGACCATCGGCCGTGCCCTCGGCCGCGCCGTCCTCCGGCTTGCCCGACGGGGTGGCCGTGACGGTCACCGTCGGGATCGGCTTGGGCTTCTCGGGCTTCTTCGGCAGGACCGTGTCGCGCGGGTCCTCGCGGGGCGCCTCGACGACGACGCCGACGATGTCGAGCTTGGTGAACCCGACGTACGGCTTCACGTAGACGTTGCGGGTGAGGTCGCCGCCGGAGGGGTCGACGCGGACGACCTCGCCGACCGGTACGCCGGGCACGAACGGCCGGTCCTTCTGCGAGCCGAAGGTGACCAGCCGGTCGCCCTTCTTGACCTTGGCCTTGCCGTTGAGCAGCTGGACGGAGAGCGGGCGGTCGCCCTGGCCGGTGGCGAAGCCGAGTTCGTCCGTCTTCTCCATGCGGGTGCCGACGGTGAAGTCGGGGTCGTTGGCGAGCAGGACAGTGGCGGTGCCCGGGCCGACGGTGGTGACGCGGCCGACCAGCCCGTCGGCGTTCAGGACGGTCATGTCGCGCTTGATCCCGTCGTTGGCCCCCGCGTCGATGGTGACGGTCCAGGAGAAGCCCTGGGCCGCTCCTATGCCGATGACCTCGGCGCCCTTGATGCCGTACTGTCCGGCGCCGGCCTTCTTCAGCATGCCGTCGAGCTGGCGCAGGCGGCTGCGGTTGCGGTCGTCGCTGCCGAGCTTCGCCTTCAACGCGGCGTTCTGGCGCTCCAGTTCGGCGATGCGGTCGTGACGCTCGCCGGAGTCGCGGACCGCGCCGATGGCGTTGCCGATCGGGTCGACGGCGGAGGACATCCCCTCCTCGACCGGACCGAAGACGCTTGCGGCGGCCCGGCGGGCACCGTCGACCGGCGAGTCCTCACCGCCGCGGATGTCCACCGTGATCAAAGCGAACGCGATGGCGATCAGCAGCACCAGGAGCAGCCGGCTCTCTCGTGTGTCCCTCACGTGCGGCGGCGTGCCTTCCTCAATCGGATTCCGTGGCCACTGCGGGTTCCACGGGGTTCTGGGGAATTGTTCTGCCTTGCCTGAATTCTGTTCTTGCCTCTATATCAACGATCCGCCGTACGAGGTGGCAGGCACTCGTACGGCGGATGTTTTACGGTCGGATCATCTGCGGGGCTGGGCGTCCAGCACCTGCTGCAACGCCTCGAACTCCTCGACGCACTTTCCGGAGCCGAGCGCCACGCTGTCCAGCGGGTCCTCGGCGATGTGGATGGGCATGCCGGTCTCGCGGCGCAGCCGCTCGTCGAGGCCGCGCAGCAGGGCGCCGCCGCCGGTCAGGACGATGCCGCGGTCCATGACGTCGCCGGACAGCTCGGGCGGGCACTTGTCGAGGGTCGTCTTGACCGCGTCGACGATGGCGTTGACCGGCTCCTCGATGGCCTTGCGGACCTCGGCGGCGGAGATGACGACGGTCTTGGGCAGCCCGGAGACCAGGTCCCGGCCGCGGATCTCGGTGTGCTCGTCGGCGTCCATGTCGTACGCCGAGCCGATGGTGATCTTGATCTGCTCGGCCGTGCGCTCACCGAGGAGGAGGGAGTACTCCTTCTTGATGTGCTGGATGATCGCGTTGTCCAGCTCGTCGCCCGCGACGCGGATGGACTGTGCCGTGACGATTCCGCCGAGGGAGATGACGGCGACCTCGGTGGTGCCGCCGCCGATGTCCACCACCATGTTGCCCGTGGCCTCGTGCACCGGCAGGCCGGAGCCGATGGCGGCCGCCATGGGCTCCTCGATGATGTGCACCTGGCGCGCGCCGGCCTGCGAGGAGGCCTCGATGACCGCGCGGCGCTCGACTCCGGTGATGCCGGAGGGCACGCAGACGACCACGCGCGGACGGGCGAGGTAGCGCCGCTTGTGGATCTTGAGGATGAAGTACCGGAGCATCCGCTCGGTGATCTCGAAGTCGGCGATGACGCCGTCCTTCAGCGGGCGGACCGCCACGATGTTGCCGGGCGTGCGCCCGATCATCTTCTTCGCTTCCGCGCCGACCGCGAGGATGCCACCGGTGTTGGTGTTGATCGCGACGACGGACGGCTCGTTGAGTACGATCCCCCGACCCCTGACGTACACCAGCGTGTTGGCGGTCCCGAGGTCGACAGCCATGTCACGGCCGATGAACGACATGTTGTTCCCCATGAGGATGCGTCTGGCCTTCCCTATTGGAGCTTGTGATGGCTTTTTAGGTAGGCGAGGTGGGTGCTGAGTGGCAGTGGAGGCTTCCATCGTAGTCTCGGCCGCGCGAAGACGGCGCGAGGGTCTTCGCCATTGTCAGCAGATGATGTGCCGCCCCGCTCTTGGAGACGTGCCATCGGGGGCACGGGTTCCCCCAATTGGGGCGCATATGCCAATGGACGGCCGAATTGCTCCGGCCGTCCACATCGCGACGGCGTGTCGCTGACGCACCGTCAGCGAGGCATCCGCAAGACGGGTGAGAAGTTACGCCACGCCCGGGAAGAAGATCTTCAGCTCGCGCTCGGCGGACTCCTCGGAGTCCGAGGCGTGGATCAGGTTCTCCCGGACGATCGTGCCGAAGTCGCCGCGGATGGAGCCCGGCGCGGCGGCGATCGGGTCGGTGGGACCGGCCAGCGCGCGCACGCCCTCGATGACCCGCTCGCCCTCGACGACGAGCGCGACGACCGGACCGGACGACATGAACGCGACCAGCGGCTCGTAGAACGGCTTGCCCTTGTGCTCGCCGTAGTGCTGCTCCAGGGTCTCCTGGTCCAGCGAACGCAGCTCCAGCGCGGAGATCGTCCAGCCCGCCTTGCGCTCGATGCGGCCGATGATCTCCCCGATCAGGCCACGACGGACGGCGTCGGGCTTCAGCAGGACGAGGGTGCGCTGGCTCATGTGCGGCTCCAAGATATTCACCAGAGGTGTTCTTACGATCGGTCACGATCGCGTCGTGGGATTGGGCCGCACGATACCGGGGGCGGCTACGCGGTGTTACCTCCGGCCTCCGCCTGGCTCTCCGCCATCGCCGCGAACCGGGCCTTGGCCTCGTCGACCTGGCGCCCGAAGTGGACCGACGCCCACCACAGACCGGCGAAGACCGCGCCCATGATGAACATCATCGGCACCACGAAACCACTCACGATCAGGGCGATCTGCAGGGCCCAGCCCAGCTGCACCCCGCCCGGCCGGGTGATCACACCGCAGAGCAGCACGCACAGCAGCATGGCGATGCCGCTGACCGTCCAGACCGTGCCCATGGACAGGTCGGGGTCCTTCATGGCCACCAGGCCGGCGAAGCCGATGACGAAGAACTCGCCGATCAGTGTCGAAGCGCAGAGCGTACGCACGAGAGTCAGCCCCTCCCCAGGAGCAGTCGGGCCTCGCCGACCGTGATGACGGAACCGGTGACGAGGACGCCGCCGCCCGAGAACTCGCCCTCTTCCTCGGCGAGGGTGATCGCCGCCTCCAGCGCGTCCGGCAGGCGCGGCTCGACCTGGACGCGCTCGTCGCCGAAGACCTCGACGGCGATCGCGGCCAGGTCGTCCGCGCTCATCGCGCGGTGGCTGGTGTTCTGCGTGATGACGACCTCGGCGAAGATCGGCTCGAAGGCCTCGAGCAGCCCCCGCATGTCCTTGCCGTCGCTCGCGCCGACCACGCCGACGAGGTTGCTGAAGTCGAAGGCCTCGCTGATCGCCGCGCGGCGAGCGGCGCGGGCACCCGCCGGATTGTGCGCGGCGTCCAGGACGACGGTGGGCGAACGGCGGACGACCTCCAGGCGGCCCGGCGAGGTGACCGAGGCGAAGGCCTTGCGGATGGTGTCGATGTCCAGCGGGCGGGCGTGCTGCGAGCCGATGCCGAAGAACGCCTCCACGGCGGCGAGCGCCACCGAGGCGTTGTGCGCCTGGTGCTCGCCGTGCAGGGGGAGGAAGACCTCTTCGTACTCCCCGCCGAGGCCGCGCAGCGTAAGCAACTGGCCGCCGACCGCGACCCGGCGGGCGACGACGCCGAACTCCAGGCCCTCGCGGGCGACCGTGGCGTCGACCTCGACGGCCTTCTTCAGGATCACCTGCGCCGCGTCCACCGGCTGCTGGGCCATGACCACCGTCGCGCCCTGCTTGATGATGCCGGACTTCTCCGTGGCGATCTCGCCGGGCGTGGAGCCCAGGCGGTCGGTGTGGTCCAGGTCGATGGGGGTGAGGACGGCGACCGAGCCGTCGAGCACGTTCGTGGCGTCCCAGCTGCCGCCCATGCCGACCTCGACGACGGCCACGTCCACCGGGGCGTCCGCGAAGGCGGCGTACGCCATGCCGGTGAGGACCTCGAAGAAGGAGAGGCGGTACTCCTCGCGGGCGTCGACCATCTCCACGTACGGCTTGATGTCCTGGTACGTCTCGACGAAGCGCTCGGCCGCGATGGGGGCGCCGTCCAGGCTGATCCGCTCGGTGATCGACTGGACGTGGGGCGAGGTGTACCGCCCGGTGCGCAGGTCGAAGGCGGCGAGCAGGGCCTCGATCATGCGGGCCGTGGACGTCTTGCCGTTCGTCCCCGTGATGTGGATCGAGGGGTACGCGCGCTGGGGCTCGCCGAGGACGTCCATCAGCGCGGCGATGCGGCGGACGGAGGGCTCCAGCTTCGTCTCGCCCCAGCGGCCCGCCAGCTCCGTCTCGACCTCGCGCAGCGCCTTGTCCACCTCCGGGTCGGTCGGCGGGCGGGATGTCGCCCTGCGGCGGACCCGCCTGGGCGCGCAGGGTGCGGCTCCCCGCTCGATGACCGCGTGGTCGGGGTCGCGGTCCGTCTCGGCGCCCACGATGTCCTCGAAGGCGGCGGTGGGGTCGGCGGGGTCGGTCGGGCGGTCCGTCGTCGTGCGGGGGGAGGTCACTCACGTACGCCAGTCTACGGAGCGGCACCGACACTCGGCGTCCGGACCGGCCGGAGGGGGCCGGTCCGCCTCGTCGGGACTTTAGGCCCGCCCGATTCGGGACTTTGGCCCCTCCGCTTCGCGGGGCCGCCCGGCAGACTGGCGATCATGGACATAGGTATCGATCTCGGCACGGCGAACACCCTTCTCTACGTCCGCGGCAAGGGGATCGTGCTCAACGAGCCGTCCGTGGTCGCCGTCCGGTCGGACCGGGGCGGCAAGGGCAAGGTGCTCGCCGTCGGCATGGAAGCCAAGGAGACGATCGGGCGCACGCCCGGGTCCATCACCGCCATCCGCCCGCTGCGGGACGGCGTGATCAGTGACTACGAGGCCGCCGAGGAGATGATCCGGCACTTCGTGCGCAAGGCCGTGCCGGGGCGGCGCACCCGTATCCGCATGGTGGTGTGCGTGCCGAGCGGGGTCACGCCCGTGGAGCGGCGCGCCATCGTGCACGCGTCGCAGCGGGCCGGGGCGCGGGCCGTGTACCTCGTGGAGGAGCCGATGGCCGCCGCGATCGGGGCGGGACTGCCGGTCGCCGAGCCGCAGGGGTCGATGGTCGTCGACATCGGGGGCGGCACGACCGAGGTCGCCGTCGTCTCGCTGGGCGGGGTCGTGACGGCGCAGTCACTGCGGGTGGGCGGCGACCGGCTGGACCAGGCGATCACTGATTTCGTGCGCAAGGAGCACTCGCTGCTCGTGGGCGAGCGCACCGCCGAGGACATCAAGGTCGCGATCGGCTCCGCGTGGCCGGTGCCGGGCGAGGAGGAGTTCGAGGGGCGGACGTTCACCGTGCGGGGCCGGGAGAAGGTGGGCGGGCTGCCCAAGACCGTGGACCTGACGGTGCGGGAGGTGCGGAGCGCTGTCGACGAGCCCGTGGAGCACATCATCGCGGCGGTGAAGACGACCCTGGAGGAGTGCCCGCCCGAGCTGTCCGGGGACATCATGGAGCACGGCATCGTGCTGACGGGCGGCGGCGCCCTGCTCCCCGGCCTGGACCTGCGCATCGCCTCGGCCACCGGCATCCCGGTGTTCGTGGCCGACGATCCGCTGGACAGTGTCGCGCTGGGCTGCGGGAAGTGCGTGGAGGACTTCGACGGTCTTGAGCGGATGATGTCGGCGGCGTAAGCCGCCCACACGTGCCCGCACCCGCCCGTACGCCGTGCGACGCGGGGCGGCTCAGGTCAGTTCGCCCGCCGGAAGGCACGCACGGACCTCGTACGCCCCGTCCGCCGGGCCCGCCGAGAACGCGCCGCCCACCGCCCTGATCCGCTCCGCCATGCCGGTCGTGCCGGATGCCGCCGAGACCGGGGCGGTGGCCGGGCGCGTGGCGGGCAGGGCGTTGCGCACCGTGATGCCGAGGCGGCCGCCCGCCACGTCCACCCGGACGGTGACGCGCTCCCCCGGCGCGTGCTTCGCCGCGTTCGTCAGGCACTCCTGGACCACGCGGTGGACCGCCGCCTGCCGCAGCGGGGAGAGGCGGTGCGCCACCGGGTCGATCAGGAGTTCCACGGGGCTGCCCGCGTGGCCGCTGCGCTCGGCGAGTTCCGGGAGGGCGTCGAGGCCGGGGGTGGGGGTGCCGTCCACGCCGCGCTGGACGATGATCTCGTTCAGCATGCGGTGCGCGCTGCGCGCCGTCTCCGACAGCTCCTCGAAGCCGTCCGCGAAGGGGCCGCCCTCGGCCCGGCGCGCGAGCACCTGGGAGCGCACGCTCAGCAGCGTCAGCTCGCGGCCGACGAAGTCGTGCACGTCGCGCGCGATGCGGGCCCGCTCCTGCTGGACGGCGTGCAGCGTCTCCGTCTGCGCGCGCTGCGCCTCCAGGGCCCGGACCAGGTCCTGCCGGTTCGCGGCCACGCCGACGCCCGCCGCGAGCACCCCGACCGGCACGACGAGGCTCAGGAAGTCGCCGAGCGTCTCGCCCCGGTGCGGCGGCCAGCCGGGCAGCTGGAACAGCGCGTAGGCGAACGCCACATAGCCGATGACGCCGAGCGTCCCGGCCCGGCGGCCGCGGTACGGCCCAGGGAGTACAGCGCGAACTGCACCAGCGTCAGCTCGAAGAGCCAGCCGAGAGGGCAGCGCGACGGCGTACGTCAGCCAGGGCGCCGCGCGGCGCAGCGTCAGCGAGGCGGGCGCCCGCCGTCAGGACGAGGGCGGCCAGGGGGCCGTTGAGCGGGTTGTCGGCCGCGGAGAGGCCCGGCACGTCCAGGCTCATCAGCGCCAGCGCGCTCAGCGCCGTGAGCAGGTCCACCGTCCTGGGCGCCTGGGCCCAGCGCCCGGCGAGGCGACGGCCGGTGGCCGCCGCCCGGCGCAGCGCCTGGACGGCGGGACGGTCGTGCATGCCCTCCATCATCCAAGGTCTTTCGACCCGATTCATCTGACTTATGGCCCTGATGTGGTGATGTGCGGCACCATCCCCCGGCGCGGCGGCCGGGCCGTGACCGGTCCCGAGGGTCAGATCTGACCATGTGGTACGCCCAGAATTCCGCCCGTCGGACCCATCAGCTCGCCGGTGACGCCGGGGTCCTGCTGTGGACCGCGCTGTGGGCCGCCGCCGCCGTCATGGCGTACCGGCTGGCCTGTCTGCTCGCCCTCCCCCGTGCCCTCCAGGAGCACGGGGCGCCCATCCCGCTGGTCGGCGGGCGCATCGACACGGCGGTGCGGCGCGTGGCGCGCAGCCGTCGACGCCATGGACCCGGTGGCGGTGCGCACCGCGGTGGCCGTGGGCGCCGTCGCCCTCTTCGTCGTACCCGTCGGCCTGGTCCTCGTGGTCTGGCTGCCGCGCCGGGTGCGCTGGGTCCGCCAGGCGGGCGCGGCGCGGGACCTGGCCGCCACCGACGACGGCCGGGACCTGCTGGCCCTGCGCTCGCTGCTGCGGCCGCTGGACGAGGTGGCCGCCACCGCCTCGGAGATCCCGGACGCGACACCGGGCAGCCTCGCCTGGGGCTGGCGGCACGGCGACCCGGAGATCCTGGACGCCCTCGCGGGCGCGGAGCTGGAGCGCCTCGGGCTCGAACCGCCGCCGCGCGAGGACGGCCCGGCCGAGGTCGTCGAGCACCAGGTGGAGCTGATCGGACCCGCGGGCCCAATCGACGAGCCGTCGGCGGACGCCCGTCCGGTGGGCTGAGAGGTCACAGCCGTCAGGTCGCGTGCCTGTACGACGAAGGCCCCCGGGGCGGCCGTGAGCCGGTCCCGGGGGCCTTCGCGATGACGCGTGCGGAGTTACGCGGCCGGCAGCGCCTCCAGCTGCGCCGTCAGGCGGGCGATGTCGGCCTCCGCCTTCGCGAGGCGCCCGCGGATCTTGTCCACGACCTGGTCGGGAGCCTTGGCCAGGAACGCTTCGTTGCCCAGCTTCGCCTCGGCCTGTGCCTTCTCCTTCTCGGCGGCGGCGAGGTCCTTGGCGAGGCGCTTGCGCTCGGCCTCGACGTCGATCGTGCCGGACAGGTCGAGCGCGACCGTGGCGCCGGAGACCGGCAGCGTCGCCGTCGCCGTGAAGGCGTCGCCCTCCGGCTGGAGGCGCAGCAGCTGGCGGATGGCGGCCTCGTGCGGGGCGAGCGCGGTGCCGTCCAGGGTCAAGCGGGCCGGGACCTTCTGGCCGGGCTGGAGCCCCTGGTCGGCGCGGAACCGGCGGACCTCGGTGATGACCTGCTGGAGCGTCTCGATCTCCCGTTCGGCGGCGGCGTCGCGGAAGCCGCTGTCGGCGGGCCAGCCGGCGATGACGAGCGACTCGCCGCCGGTCAGCGCGGTCCAGAGGGTCTCCGTCACGAACGGCACGATCGGGTGGAGCAGGCGCAGGGTGACATCGAGGACCTCGCCGAGGACGCGGGCCGAGACCTTCGCGCCCTCGCCGCCCGCCATGAACGTCGTCTTGGACAGCTCGACGTACCAGTCGAAGACCTCGTCCCACGCGAAGTGGAAGAGGGCGTCGGAGAGCTTGGCGAACTGGTAGTCGTCGTAGAGCGCGTCGACTTCGGCGACCGTCGCGTTCAGGCGGGAGAGCACCCAGCGGTCGGTGGCGGACAGCTGCTCGACCGGGGGCAGCTCGCCCTCGATCGTGGCGCCGTTCATCATCGCGAAGCGCGTGGCGTTCCAGATCTTGTTGGCGAAGTTGCGCGAGCCCTGGACCCAGTCCTCGCCGATCGGCACGTCGGTGCCCGGGTTGGCGCCGCGGGCGAGCGTGAAGCGCAGGGCGTCGGAGCCGTACTTGTCCATCCAGTCCAGCGGGTTGACCGCGTTGCCGAAGGACTTCGACATCTTCTTGCCGAACTGGTCGCGGACCATGCCGTGCAGCACGATCGTGTGGAACGGCGGGGTGCCGTCCATCGCGTACAGGCCGAACATCATCATCCGGGCGACCCAGAAGAAGAGGATGTCGTAGCCGGTGACGAGGACGGAGTTCGGGTAGAACTTCGCGAGCGATTCCGTCTGCTCGGGCCAGCCCATCGTGGAGAACGGCCACAGGCCGGAGGAGAACCACGTGTCGAGCACGTCGTTGTCCTGCGTCCAGCCCTCACCCGTCGGGGCCTCGTCGTCGGGTCCGACGCAGACGACCTCACCATTGGGCCCGTACCAGACGGGGATGCGGTGGCCCCACCAGAGCTGGCGCGAGATGCACCAGTCGTGGAGGTTGTCGACCCAGTCGAAGTACCGCTTCTCCATCTCCTGCGGGTGGATCTTGACCTTGCCGTCGCGGACCGCGTCGCCCGCGGCCTTCGCGAGCGGGCCGACCTTGACCCACCACTGCATCGACAGACGCGGCTCGATGGTGGTCTTGCAGCGCGAGCAGTGGCCGACGGAGTGCGTGTACGGGCGCTTCTCGGCGACGATGCGGCCCTCGGCGCGCAGCGCGCCGACGATGGCGGAGCGGGCCTCCAGGCGGTCCAAACCCTGGAAGGGGCCGTGCGCGGTGATGACGGCGTGCTCGTCCATGACCGCGATGTTCGGCAGCGAGTGGCGCTGGCCGATCTCGAAGTCGTTCGGGTCGTGGGCGGGGGTCACCTTGACGGCGCCGGTGCCGAACTCGGGGTCCACGTGCTCGTCCGCGACGACCGGGATCGTGCGGTCGGTCAGCGGCAGCTTGATCTGCTTGCCGACGAGGTGCTTGTACCGCTCGTCGTCGGGGTGGACCGCGACGGCGGTGTCACCGAGCATCGTCTCGGCGCGGGTGGTGGCGACGACGAGCGTCTCGTCCCCCTCGCCGTACGTGATCGACACCAGCTCGCCGTCGTCGTCCTGGTACTCGACCTCGATGTCGGAGATCGCCGTCAGGCAGCGCGGGCACCAGTTGATGATGCGCTCGGCGCGGTAGATCAGCTCGTCGTCGTAAAGCTTCTTGAAGATGGTCTGGACGGCCTGCGAGAGGCCCTCGTCCATGGTGAAGCGCTCGCGCTCCCAGTCGACGCCGTCGCCGAGGCGGCGCATCTGGCCGGAGATCTGGCCGCCGGACTCGCCCTTCCACTTCCAGACGCGCTCGATGAACGCCTCGCGCCCGAGGTCGTGGCGGGACTTGCCCTCCTTGGCCAGCTCGCGCTCGACCACGTTCTGCGTGGCGATGCCCGCGTGGTCCATGCCGGGCTGCCACAGGGTCTCGAAGCCCTGCATGCGCTTGCGGCGGGTGAGGGCGTCGATCAGCGTGTGCTCGAAGGCGTGGCCCAGGTGGAGCGCGCCCGTGACGTTCGGCGGGGGGATGACGACGGTGAACGGCGGCTTCTCGCTCTTCTCGTCCGCGGAGAAGTAGCCCCGTTCTACCCAGCGCTCGTACAGCGGCCCCTCTACCTCGGCCGGCGCGTACTGGGTCGGCAGTTCGGGAGTGGTCGCTGGGGGCTGCTGCTGAGCGTTCTCGGTCACGCGGTCAGTTTAGAGGGGTGACGGGGCGGTCCCGAAACCGGAATGTTCGATATTGCTTGCGGTACGGGGCTCCACGGGGGCCGTACGTCGTCCAGGATGTCGGGGACACATCAGAGTTCCGAGGGGGACCCCACGATGAGCCACAACCAGCCGGGCCCGTACGACAATCAGCAGCCGGGCCCGTACGGGCAGCAGCCCGGCCCCTACGGGCAGCCGCAGTCCAGCCCCTACGGGCAGCCGCCGCAGCAGCCCCAGCCGGGCTACGGCTACCCGCAGCCCCCGCAGCAGGCGCCTCAGCAGGGCGGCTTCGGCCAGCCCGGCCCCTACGGGCAGCAGCCCCAGGGCCCGTACGGGCAGGTCCCGCCACCTCCGCCCCCGCAGGGCGAGGCAAGAAGAAGACCGGCCTGGTCATCGGTGCCGTCGCGGTGGTGGCCGCGCTGGGCGTCGGCGCGTACTTCCTGTTCGGCGGGGGCGGCGGCTCGGCTTCGGTCGAGGACGACGGGGCGCACAAGCTGGTGCCACCGGCCTCGGTGGGCGCGTACAAGAAGGGGAGCGACGCCAACTCGCCCGACGACGGCCCGCTCGGCTCCGGCGACAAGAAGAACGCCGAGGAGATCGGCATCAAGAACCCGGAGAACGTGGCGGCCTCGTACGAGTCGGGCGAGGCGTTCAAGGGGAAGCAGATGAGCTTCCAGGGGATGTACGGCGAGATCGACGACCCGGAGCAGGCCGTCGACGACGGCTTCGCCAAGGCCGGCGAGAACGCCGAGAAGGAGTCGGACGACAGCGCGGGCGACGGCGAGAAGGTCGAACTGGTCGGCAGCCCCGAGACCGTTGAACCCGACGGCCTCGACAACGCCGTCATGAAGTGCCAGACCGCCAATTTCAGCGATGACGGCAAGCCGGTGAAGCTGCCGATCTGCATCTGGGCCGATCACAGCACGTACGGCATCGTCTTCGGCATCGACCTCGCGGCGATGATGAAGGGCGGCGACGGCATGGCCACCGACGACGTCGCCTCCTTCGCGGCCGATCTCCGCAAGGCGGCGCGTGTGAAGGCGTGACCCGAGGCCCATTGACTGGTCCCGGACGCGAGGGACACGCATCATGACAGCGATGCTGGAACGACCGACGACAAGCGGCCCCGCCCCCCCCCGCCACTTCCAGGCGCTGTGCGAGGCACTCGAAGAGTGCTCACCTCCCCGAGGAACACCGGATCAGCTCGGCCCCCGCGCTGTACGTGTTCCCCGGGGTCGAGCGGGCGTACGGCCCGGACATTCACGCGGCCCACCGGCGGACCCGCCTGACCACGAGCAATCAACTGGACGGCGACGGGCTCTCCTTCGTCGCCGAGCTGACCTCCCCCTCCACCCGGGACGACGACCTCACCGACAAGGTCGAGCGGTACGGAAAGGCGGGTGTACCGATCTATCTCCTCCTCGACATGCAGGAGGAACTCGCCACCGTCTACTGGTCACCGACCGCCAAGGGGTACGAGTCCCACCTCACCGTCCCGTTCGGCAAGACGGTCCGCATCCCGGCCCCCTTCGACTGCGACCTCGACACCAGCGGGTTCCAGGTGCCGGCGGAAACCGAGGACGGTGTGGCCCGCGAGACGTGAGGGCCCGCTTCGGGCCTTCACACGGCGGACACCGCGTCCGCGCTCTGGAACAGCCGTTCAACAACTGCGCATCGATCCGCTCCCGCCGCCCCGCCCTCCCCCGCTCGTCCGAGAGGATGTTCGGAACGCGTAAGCATCGGGAGGGAACCCCAGTAATGAGCTACCACCAGCCGGGCCCGTACGGCGGGCAGCAGCCCCAGCAGCCCGGGCCGTACGGGCAGCAGCCCGGCCCCTACGGCCAGCCGCCGCAGGCCCCGCAGCCCGGCGTACCGGCTACCCCCCGCAGGCTCCCCCGCCGCACGCCCCCCACCAGGGCGGATACAGCCAGCCCCAGCAGCCCGGCCCCTACGGGCAGTTCCCGCAGCAGGCCCCGTACGGCCAGGTCCCGCCCCCGCCCCCCGGCAGCGGCAAGAAGAAGACCGGCCTGGTCATCGGCGTGGTCGCCGTGGTGGCCGCCGCGGCGGTCGGCGGCTTTTTCCTTCTCACGGGCGGTGACGACGACAAGGGCGGCGGCAAGAACGGCGGTTCGTCGAACGTGGCGGACGGCGGCGGCGACTCCGGCGTGAAGGACGACGGCCCGCACAAGCTGACGACGCCGGAGACCGTCCTGACCGACTACAAGAAGGACCCGGCGCGCTCCAGCGGCCTCAACAGCGTCGACCTCGACAAGGCCGAGGCGGCGGGGGTGAAGAACCCCAAGGACGTGCGGGCCCAGTACCAGTCGGGCACCAAGGACAATCCGATGGCGCAGAAGGTCCTGAGCTTCGGCGGCGTCTACGGCGACATCGAGGACCCCGAGGGCGTCGTCGACCACATGTTCACGAACGCCGAGAAGGAGGCGAAGGACAGCGCGGACAGCGGCGGCGAGCAGGTCACCCTGATCGGCAGCCCGAAGGAGTACACGCCGGACGAACTCGGCGGCGCCGTCCTCAAGTGCCAGGAGATGAAGGTCGATCTCGGCGGCGGCGCGGGCACGGCCGGCTCGACGGCCGGCGCCTCCGGACCGAGCGAGATGTCCGCCGCGACCTGCATCTGGGGCGACCACAGCACCATCGGCTACGTCGTCACCACCGACGTGGCGAGCGCCCTGTCCGGCCAGAGCGCCGACCTCGACGAAGCCGCGAGGACCACGGCCAAGTTCCGCGGCGAGGTCCGCGTCAAGCGCTGACACCACTCGGCGGGCCGGTCACGGCCCCCGTGCCGGCGGAGAGGGCCCGGTGATTCCACCGGGCCTTCTTGCGTCAGGATGTCGGGAACACATAAGCATTTCGGAGGGGAAACCCATGAGCTACCACCAGCCGGGCCCGTACGGCGGGCAGCCGCCGCAGCAGCCCGGGCCGTACGGCCATCCGCCGCAGCAGCCCGGTGGCCCCTACGGCCAGCCGCCGCAGGCCCCGCAGCCCGGCGTACCGGCTACCCCCC
>RBWT01000011.1 GCA_004010275.1 Streptomyces huasconensis | reverse complement strand
GTCGGCGCCTCGAGACCGCGGCGAGCGTGATCCAGGCCGAGTGCCGACCGGATGCGGGAGACCAGGCGGGTGGCGAGCAGCGAATGACCGCCCAGTTCGAAGAAGCTGTCGTCGGCCCCGACCCGGCCGACGCCGAGGACGTCGGCGAAGAGCATGCACAGCAGCACCTCCTGCGCGGTCCGCGGAGCCCGGCCCGCCGCGGCCGGCGCGGTGGGTTCGCCGGCCGTCACCAGCGCCTTGCGGTCGGTCTTCCCGTTGGGGGTGAGCGGTATGGTGTCCAGTGCGTGCACCGCCGAGGGCACCAGGTGGTCGGGCAGGGCGCGGGCCATCGCCTCGCGGAGCGCGCGGGGGTCCGCGTCGCCCACCACGTGGGCGATGAGCCGCGGGAGACCGCCGGGGCCCTCCGTCACGGTGGCGACGGCGTCCTTCACGCCGGGCTGTTCGCGCAGCCTTGCCTCGACCTCGCCGAGTTCGATGCGCCGTCCCCGGATCTTGACCTGGTCGTCCCGGCGGCCGAGGAACTCCAGCCGGCCGTCCGGCAGGTACCGCACGCGGTCTCCGGTGCGGTAGAGCCTGCCGCCCTCGCCCCCCGTACGGGACGGCCACGAAGGTGTACGCGGTCTTGGCCGGGTCGCCGAGATAGCCGCGCCCCACGCCGACGCCGGCCACGTACAGGTCGCCCACCACGCCCACGGGGACGGGCTGGAGCCGGTCGCTGAGCACGTACAGGCGGGTGTTGCGGATCGCCCGGCCGATCGGCGCGGTCGTGCGCCCTGTGTCCTGGTCGCGGGTGATGACGGCGTGGGTGACGTCGTCGGAGCACTCGGTGGGTCCGTAAGCGTTGACGACCGGGATCGCCGGGAAGCGGGCGGACCAGCGGCGGCACAGCTCGCCGGGCAGTTCCTCGCCGGTGACGACGAGCCACCGCAGGTCCGGCAGGGCGGGCACGGGGGTGTCCTCGTCCCAGGCCTCCACGACGGCGCGCAGCAGCGAGGCGCCACTTCCAGGACGGTCGCCCGCTCGCGGACCACGCGCCGGAAGAGTTCGTCGGGGTCCGCCGCGACCGCCCGGCCCACGGCGAGCGTCCGGCCGCCGACGAGCAGCGGGGAGATCATCTGCCAGATGGAGATGTCGAAGGTCAGCGGGGCGTTCTGCACGACGGTGTCCGTCGCGGTGAGCCCGAGGTCCGCGACCTTGGCCAGCAGGTGGTTGTTCATGCCGCGGTGGTGCACCATGGCGCCCTTGGGGCGGCCCGTGGAGCCCGACGTGAAGAGGGTGTACGCGAGTTGATCGGCGGCCGGGGCCGCCACCGGCCGCGCCGGGGCGGTGGTGGCGGCCTCGCCCGGCCGCAGGACCGTCACCGGGCGCCCGGCGGCGGCCGCGATGGCGACGGCGAGGCCGGTGTGCTCCGGACCGGCCAGCAGCAGGGGCGCGTCCGCGTCGGTCAGCAGCTCCGCCGAGCGTTCGGCCGGCGCGTCGGTGTCCAGCGGGAGGTAGGCGGCCGAGGCCGCGAGGGCCGCCAGGAGACCGATGACGGGGAGGCGGCCGCGTTCGGCGAGGACGGCGACGTGGGACTCCGGGGCGGCGCCCGACTCCTGGAGGCGGGTGGCCAGGGCGTCGACCTCGTCGATGAGTTCGCGGTAGGTGAGGTCGCCTTGTTCGTCGGTGACGGCGACGGCTGTCGGCTGTGCGGCGGCCAGCGAGCGGACGCGGGCGACCACGTCCTGGAGGGTTTCGGCCGCGGCGGTCTCGTTCCACTCCCCCAGCACGCGTCGGCGTTCCTGTGCGTCCAGGAGGGGGACACGGCCGATCCGGGCGTCCGGGTCGGCGGCCACCGCACGCAGCAGGCGGCCGTACCTGGTCAGCATCCCTTCGGCGGTGTCCTGTTCGAAGACGTCGGCGCGGTACTCCAGGGCGATCAGCAGACCGTCCGCGGCGCCGTCGGCGGTGAGTTCGCGGACGTTGAGCGACAGGTCGAACTTGGCGTTGCCCGCGGGCAGGTCGAGCAGCCCCAGTTCCAGGCCGGCGACGGACGGCAGTGCGCGCCGGGAGCTGTCCATGGCCAGCATCACCTGGAAGAGCGGGTGCCGGGACATGGAGCGCGGGGGGTTGAGGGCCTCGACGAGCCGTTCGAACGGCAGGTCCCCTGGTGGTCGTAGGCGGCGAGCGCGAACTCCCGCGCCCGTGCCAGCAGTTCGCGGAAGGTGGGGTCACCGGAGGTGTCGGTGCGCAGAACCACCGTGTTGGTGAAGAAGCCCACCAGCTCGGCGAGCGTCTCGTCGGGGCGGCCGGCCACCGGGACGCCGACCGCGATGTCGTCGCCCGCGCCGTGCCTGCTCAGCGTGGCCGCCAGCGCGGCCTGGAGCACCATGAACGTACTGGTGCCGGTGGTGCGGGCGAGTTCGGCGATGCGGCGGTCCGGCTCCGCGTCCAGGCGGAGCAGCAGGTGCCCCGAGGGCACGGCGCCCGCGCCCGCGGGGTGCGGCCGGTCGAAGGGCAGGTCGATGTGGTCCGGCAGCCCGGCCAGTGCCCGCTTCCAGAAGTCGGCCTGACGGGCGACGACGCTCTTCGGGTCCCTCTCGTCGCCGAGAACGCGACGCTGCCAGACGGCGTGGTCGGCGTACTGCACGGGCAGGGGCGCGAGGTCCGGCGCGTGGCCGTCGCGGCGCGCCGTGTAGGCGGCGGTCAGGTCGCGCAGCAGCGGGCCGAACGACTCGGCGTCGGCCGCGATGTGGTGCAGCAGCAGGAGCAGCACATGCCGCTCGGGGGCGAGGGAGAACGAGCTCGGGACGCAGCGGGGGTTCGGCGGCGAGGTCGAAGGGGCGGGCCGCGGCCGCGGTGAGCGCGTCGTACAGCCGGTCGTCGTCGGCCTCGTCCTGCTGGCAGCCGCGGCCGGGACGCGGGGCCCGCGGCGAGGATGTGCTGGACCGGTACGCCGGCCCGCTCCCGGTAGAGGGTGCGCAGGCTCTCGTGGCGCTCGGTGAGGTCGCCGAGCGCGGCTTCCAGCGCGCCGGTGTCCACGGGGCCGTCCAGGGTGAGGACGAGGGGGATGTGGTAGGCGGCGCTGGGGCCGTCGAGGCGGCTGAGGAACCACAATCGGCGCTGCGCGTAGGAGAGTTCGAGGTCGCCGTCGCGCGGTACGGGCACCGGTCCGGTGGGCGCGTCCGCCGCCTTCTCCTCTCCCGTGAGCCGGGCGGTCAGCTGACGTACGGTCGGTGCGTCGAAGACCGCTTCGACGCCGCAGTCGACGCCGAGTTCGGAGCGGATCAGCAGGACCAGGCGGGCCACTTGGAGGGAGTGGCCGCCCAGATCGAAGAAGTTGTCGTCGATGCCGACCCGGTCGGTCTTGAGCACGCGGGCGAAGAGGGCGCACAGGGCGCTCTCTTGTGCGGTGCGCGGCTCGGTGGCGGAGTGGCTCTCCGCGGTGAGCGGGTCGGGGAGCGCCTTGCGGTCGGTCTTCCCGTTGGGGGTCAGCGGTATCGCGTCGAGGACCGTGCAGGTCGCGGGGACCAGGTAGGCGGGGAGCAGCTCGGCGAGTGTGTCCCGTGCCGCGCCGGGGTCGAGGGTGGCGCCGGCGTCCGGCACGACGTACGCGGCGAGCGCACGTCGCGTCCGGGCGTACGACGACGGCGGCCTGGGCCACGCCGGAGAGTCGCAGCAGGGCGTTCTCGGCCTCGCCGGGCTCGACGCGGTAGCCGCGGATCTTGACCTGTTCGTCCGCGCGGCCGACGAACTCCAGGGCCCCGTCGCGGCGTTGGCGCACCAGGTCTCCGGTGCGGTACATGCGCTCGCCGGGCGCCGAAGGGGTTGGCGACGAACCGCTCGCCGCTGAGGGCGGGGCGGCCGAGGTAGCCGCGGGCCACTCCGGGGCCCGCGACGTACAGCTCACCCGGCACGCCGGGGGGCACCGGGGCGAGCCCCGTGTCGAGCATGTGCAGGCGGTGCCGTCGAGGGCGCCGCCAATGGGCGGCTCGCCGTCACCGGTGAGCGGGCCGCTCATGGTGGCGGCCACGGTGATCTCCGTCGGGCCGTAGGCGTTGACCATCAGGTGCCGGGCCGACCAGCGGGCGGCCACTTCGGCGGGGCATGCCTCGCCGCCGACGAAGAAGGCCATGCCCGGCGGCAGGTCGTCGCTCTCCGGGTCCAGTACGGCCAGGGAGGACGGCGGGAGCAGGGCGTGCGTGATGCCCGCCTGCCGGGTGAACTCGGCCAGCGGGTGGCCTGGCAGCAGCCTCTCCCCCGGGGCGAACACGAGCGTCGCCCCGGTCAGCAGGCTCATGCACAGTTCGAGGACCACGGCGTCGAAGCCCATGGACGCGAACTGCAGCGCCCGGCTGCCTGGCCGCACCCCGAGGTGTGCGACGACGGCCCGGGTCAGGTGCGGGATGCCGCCGTGGGTGACGACGACGCCCTTGGGCCGCCCGGTGGAGCCGGAGGTGTAGATCACGTACGCGGGACAGGCGGCGGTCAGCGGGGCCGTGCGCTCCGTGTCGGTGAGGTCGTCGGCCGCGTACCCGGCGAGCGAGGCCCTGGTGTCGGGGGCGTCGAGCACGAGGGCGGGAGCGTCCGTCCCGTGCGTCAGGGAAGCGGTGCCGTCCGCCACCACGACACAGGTGGGCGCGGCGTCGTCGAGGATGTGGCCGATGCGCCGCGCGGGGTAGCCGGGGTCGACGGGCACGTATGCGGCGCCCGCCTTGAGCACGCCGAGCGCGGCGACGGCGACAGTTCCGAGCGGGGCATGAGCAGGGCGACCCGGTCCTCGGGTCCGATGCCCCGGGCGGCCAGCATGGCGGGCGAGCCGGTTGGCGCGGGCGTTGAGTTCCGCGTAGTGGAGGGCGATGCCCTCGCACTCGACGGCGGTGGCCGCGGGTGCCCGGCGCACCTGCCGCTCGAACAAGGCGGGCAGGGTGGGGCCCGGCTCCCGGGCGGCGGGGACGCGCGGCACCGCGGCCGTGTGCTCCTCGTCGGCGAGGAGGCCGACGCGCCCCACGTAGGTGCCGGGTGCGGCGCACGCGAGCGCCATGCGCCGCAGGAAGTCGACGTAGCGGTCCTGGTGGGCGGCGAGTTCTTCGGCGTCGTACAGCTCGGGGTGGACGTCGAAGTCGACCCGGATGCCGTGGTCGCCGACCCTGTCGTAGACCGATATGGCCAGGTCCTCGATGAGGCGCTGCGACATGTTGTGGGCGTCCGCCCGGCTGCCGGCGAAGCGCACGTCGTAGTCGAACGGCACGATGTTGAGCTGCGGTCCGAAGTACCTGCGGTGGTCCCTGGGCAGGCCCAGGTCGGCGCGGAGTTCCTCGCCCCGGTAGCGCTGGTGGCGCATGACTCCGCGTACGGCGGACCTGGCGCCGTCCAGGAGTGCCCGGACGGTCGTCGCGGGGTCGACCGGGACGCGCAGCGGCAGGACGTTCGCCGCCATGCCGGGCGCCTTGAAGGACCGTTCGCTGGTCCGGCCGGTCACCGACAGGCCGAGGATCACGTCCGGGTTCCCGGTCATCCGGTGCAGGAACGCGGCGGTGGCGGCGACGATGATCCGGGACCGGGAGACACCGGCCCGCTCGGCGGCCTCCGTCAGGGCGCCCTGGACCTCGGCGGGCAGCTGGACGCTGCGCCGGACGAAGTCGGCGGTGGGCCGCAGCGGGCGGGGCGCGAGGGCCACCGGGTCGGGCCGGTCGGCGTACTGCCCGAGCCAGAACTCCCGGTCGGCGGCGAACTCGGGCGACCGCCGGTAGGCGACGTCCTCGGTGAGCAGGGTACGGACGGACTCGAAGGGCGCGGGCCCCGGGTCCCGGCCCTCCGCCAGCGCCGTGTAGACCTGCGCGACCCTGCGGACGAGCAGCCCGGCGCCCACTCCGTCGAGGAGGATGTGGTGGTAGGCGTGGTACCAGTACCAGCGGTCCGCGGCGAGCCGGAAGAGCGCGTAGGTGAACAGCGGCGGCTCGGTGAGTTCCATCGGCCGCGAGGTCCCGCGCCATCCACTCCACGGCCGCGCGCCGCGGGTCGGGTTCGGCGGAGACATCGACGACGTGCAGCCGCCAGTCGGGCCGTACGCCGATCCGCTGCCGCGGTCCGTCGGCGGTGTCCAGGAACGCGATGTGCAGGGTGTCGGTCTCCTCGACCACCTGGCGCAGGGCCCGTTCGAAGAGCACGGGGTCCACCGCCCCGTGGATGTCCAGGTATTCGGAGGCCCGGAATATCACCAGGTCCGGATCGACCCGCTGCGCGAACCAGACGCCTGCCTGCGCACCGGTCAGCGGGAGTTCCCGCGCATCGGCCGGCGTGAGTTCCTGCTCGGCATCGGCGAAAGACCGCGATCGATCCATAGCTCCTCGACATTCACCTGATGGAGGGGGCAACTCAAGGATGACGGGGCTTTCTCCGCCGTGGCCACGCGCACGGTGTGGAGCGGGAATCAACCGTGCCGCATGACGCGCCCCGGTCATTCGGATCGAACTCGCGCCGACCGGCGCCCGTCCACCCCATGACGCACTGCCGTGACACTATCCAGGGGGTGACCTGTATATCTGGACAGCCGCTATACGGATATCTGCCGCGCCGGGAATTCCGCGGGGCGTTTGCCGGGCCGGGGCGTCCGGTTAGTCCGACATGGCCACCAGCACACGGCGGCGCCCGCTGTAGGGCCGACGGCCGTGGGCCGCGGCCACGTTGTCGACCAGGAGCAGGTCTCCCCGGCGCCAGTCCACGTCGACCGCCAGGCGGAGCCCGTTCTCCTGGACGTGGGTGATGTACGCGGCGGGGATGGGGCTGCCGTCGGCGAAACCGACGCTCTGCGGCAGCTCCTCCTCGGGCAGCATCTCCGCCAGCAGCGCCGCTTCCTCGCCGGTGCCGGCGGGGTGCCACTGGTCGGCCTGGTTGAACCACACCTCGGCGCCGGTGACGGGGTGTTCGACCGTCGCGGGCGCGGTCCGGGTGATCCGCAGCGATCCGTCGGCGCGCCACTGCCAATGGGCGCCCGTGCCGTCGAGGAACGCCTCGACCTCGGCGCGCTCCTCGGTCTCGAAGGTCGCCTGCCAGCTCTTGCCGAACCCCATACCGTCGTGCAGGTTCTGCGTGTAGCGCACGCCGGAGGCGAAGGCCGCGCGTACCTCCGGGTCCAGGGCCGCGAGCCAGAGCGCCCCGTCCACGACGGGTGTGGCCCCGCCCGTCGCGGCGGGCAGGGCACAGCAGAACAGGATGCGCCGGGGCCACCTGTGGCTGTACGACATCTCGTTGTGCATGGAGATCTGGAACTCGGCCGGGTACTCGGTCGAGGTGTAGACGTTCCTGCCGACCTTGGTGCGGGGCGAGTTGCCGTGCACGTACGCCAGCCGGTTCGCCAGCAGCAGATCGGCGGCCATGTCGTACGACGCCGACTCCGCGTCGATCCCGAACCCCCGGAAGACCACGGCTTTCTCCCGGGCCAGCAACCGTGTCACGTCCTGTCCCCGCAGGAACTCCGCCAGCCCCTCGGGGTTCGACGGCACGCCGGCGCTGCCCGGGTCCACCTCCAGGGGCCGCCAAGTCTGGGCGGTGTCGACCATCAGTTCTCCGTAGGTGTCGTGGATGTCGCCGGTGCCGTGGATGTCGCCGGTGTCGTGGGTGCCGCAGGTCTGCCGGGCCGCGTCGAACGGAAGTCGGCGACGGCCTGGCGGAGTCCGGGGGAACCCGCGGCCACGGTCTGGAGCGGCGCCTCCCGTTCGAGGGCGACGGCCAGCGACGGCGCGTCGGCGTTGGCCTGGAGGACGCGCTTGGTCAAGGCCACGGCGACAGGGCTGTGCGCCGCGATCCGCCGGGCCAGGCCGAGAGCGGTGGTGTGCAGTGCGTCGGGGGCCGTGACGGTGTTCGCCAGGCCGTGGCCGAGGGCCTCGTCCGCGGCCACATACCTGCCGGTGAGCATCATCTCCGAGGCGAAGCCGAGCCGGTGAGCCGCGGCAGCAGCCAGGAGGCGCCCATGTCCCCGCCGGACAGGCCCATGGTCACGAAGGAGGCGCGCAGCCGGGCGCGGGTGGTGACGACCCGCAGGTCGGCGGCGAGCGCGAGGGAGAGCCCCGCCCCGACCGCGACGCCGTCCACGGCGGCGATCACCGGCTGCGGGATGTCGCGCAGCCCGGTCACCGCGGCCGCCTGCCGTTCGAGCAGGCCGAGCAGTTCGGCCGGGGGCAGGGCGGCGATGCGCCCCGCCTCGTCGAGGTCGTATCCGGAGCAGAAGTCGGCGCCCGTCCCGGTCAGGACGAGCACGCGCGTGCCGGTGTCCTTCCGCAGCCCGGCGCACAGTTCCGCGAGCGCCTGGAACATCTCTTCGGTCAGGGCGTTCTTCCGGTGTGGCCGGTGCAGGGCGGCGACAACGATCTCCGGGGAGGGGCGGGTCACCTGGAGCGGGCCCTGTCCCTCGGTCACGCCGCTCATACCTGGGGGCTGAAGAAGTAGGTGTCGCGCCGGCGGATGAGACCGTCCTCTGCGACCCGGAAGAAGTCGGCGAACCGCACACGCACATCTTTTCCATTCTTCAGCAGACCCGCGAAATCGCCGTGCACCGCGATCAGTTCGCGGTCGGTCACGACATCGCGCAGAGAATGCCTTCCGGATTCGATGACACGGTCCTTACGGTAGAACCGCTCCAGTTCCCCGATTCCGCGCAGCGGCGGATATCCCGGCCGTTCGTACACCACATCCGCCGCGAACAGCGAAACGAGGCCGGGAATGTCATTCCGGTCGACCAGGTCGTAGTACCGCTCGACCATGTGTATGGCTTCTTCGACGGCGATCACGCGGCAAACACCCCGTTCACAGTTGTTCCACAGCAGTCGCTCCTGAAAGGTGACGCGTCACGAAGGCCAGCGACGCGGGCAGCGCGCGGTTCACGAAGTCCCAGTCGTGGCCGCCCCGCCGCTCGTGGTACTCCGGCCGCCAGGCCGCTCGCGCAGCGCGTCGCGCGTGCGGCGGTTCATCCCGAGGACGCGGGCGTGGTCGCCGCTGCCCACGTCGAGGTAGAGGGCCGGGCGGGGGCCGTCGTGCGGCCCGTCGGCCAGCCGGCGCGGGTCGTAGAACCGGCGGGTGGCGCTGCCCGGCGGGCCCCAGACCCGCTCGTGGACTTCCCGCGTGGGCATGGCGAAGCCGGGGTCCCCGCGGAACGCGGCGTACGGGGTCGCCACGCGCGCGCCCGCCTCGAAGGCACCGGCGTGCGCGGCGGCCGCGCCGAAGAGTCCGCGGTGTCGCAGCGCGAGGAACAGCGCGGCGGCGCCTCCCATGGAGAACCCGCCGACCGCCTGGCCCTCGCGGCGGCCGACCGTGTTGAACTCGTCGTTGACGCAGGCCAGCAGGTCCTGGACGAGGTAGTCCTCGTACCGCTGCCCGGCGTGGTCGTTGATGAACCAGCGGCGGCCGCTCTCCGGCAGGACGACGATCAGCCGGCTGCCCGCCAGGGCCCGGCACAGCACGGAACGGCGCAGCCAGGTGTCCCGCCCGCCGCCGTAGCCGTGCAGGAGGTACAGCACGGGGTGGGCGGGGCCGTGCTCGGTGTAGGTGTCGGGCAGCACGACGTTCACGCGCTTGGCCCGGCCGAGGGCCCGGCTCGGCCAGCACGGGGTCAGGACTCGGGTGGGCACGGCCCCTCCTCGCTCCGGGCGGCGAGTCGGTGAGCGCCCTGCGGTCGGCCTTGCCCGTGGACGTACGGGGCAGACCGTCCACGACGGCGAAGCGGGCCGGGACCATGTAGCGCGGCAGGGTCAGGGCGCAGTGGTGGCGCAGCTGTGCCTCGTCGACGGAGGCCCCGGACCGCGGCACCACGAACGCCTCCAGGCGTACGTCGTCCTCCTCCGCCCCGACGGCCACGCAGACCGCCTCGTGGACCTCGGGCAGGGTGAGGAGCGTCGCCTCGATCTCCCCCGGCTCGATCCGGTAGCCGCGGACCTTGACCATGTGGTCGCGCCGTCCGGCGAACGTGTAGGTGCCCGCTCCGTCGGACCTGACGATGTCTCCGGTCCGGTGGACCTGCGCGGGTTCGGCGGGCGGGCCCGCGGGAGTCCAGTAGCCGAGCATCACCGAGTCGCCGCCGACCGCGAGTTCGCCCTCGGCGCCCGCTGTGTCCGGCACGACACGGCCGTCCGCGTCGAGCAGGGTGGTGGTCGCGTACGGGCAGGGGGTGCCGATGGGGGGCGGTGCGACGCGGTCGGGTGCCAGGTCGGCGTCGGTGACCCGGTGGAAGGTGCAGACGTTGGTCTCGGTCGGCCCGTAGAGGTTGTACAGCTCCGCGCCGGGGAGCGCGCCGCGCAGTCTCCTGAGGTGTTTGAGCGGGAACGGCTCGCCCGCGAACAGCACCGTCCGCAGCCCGCAGGAGGCGAGTTCGCCGCTGTTGCGCGCGTCGAGCATCCGCACCAGCGCGCCCGGCACCGAGTACCAGACGCTGATCTTCTCGGCCACCACGAGCCGGTTCAGCGCCATGCCGAGGGCCTTGTGGTTCTCGGGGACGAGGACGAGACAGGCTCCGGTGGCCGCCGCCGCGAAGAGGTCGAGGACCGACAGGTCGAAGTGGACGGGTGCGTGGGAGGCGAGCCGGTCCTCGGAGGTAACGCGGAACTCCGCGACAGCCCAGTCGACGAAGGCGCGGGCGTTGCGGTGGGAGAGCATGACGCCCTTGGGGACGCCGGTGGAACCGGAGGTGTAGATGACGTAGGCCAGGTCGCCCGGGGTCACGGGGGTGGGCCGGAACCCTGCGGGAACGGGCCGCAGGGCCGCCCGGGCCCAGCCGAGGCGCGGGAGGACGGCGGCGGGCGGCGCGGTGGAGTCCGCGGCGTGCCGGTCCACGGTGTCCGCGGTGTCCTCGGCGGCTTCGCCGTCGACGACTTCGACGAGCCGTACGGCGGCCGACCAGTCCCCCGTGCCCGACCGGTCCCCGTCCGGCCCCCGTGCGTCCGGCGCGAGCAGGTCGAGGCGGCCGCGGTCCGTGATGAGGCAGGCCACCGCGCAGTCCTCGAGGATGTACGCGGCACGGTCCGGCGGCACCGCCGGATCGACCGGCACGTACGCGGCGCCGCACTTGAGCACGGCGTGGACGGCCACGACGGTCTCCACCGACTTGCCCAGCCACAGCCCGACCCGGTCGCCGCGCACCACGCCCGCCTCGCGCATGGTGGCGGCGAGGGCGCTGCTGGCGCGGTCGAGACCGGCGTAGTCGAGGGAGCGGCCGCGCAGTCTGACCGCCTCGCCCGTGGGGTGCTCGGCCACCGAGCGCGCCAGGGCGTCAACGAGCGTCGCACGCCGCTCACCCCCGGCCCCCCGTGGCGCCCGGCCGCCGCGGCGGCTGCGTGCGGCGTGCCCTGGCCGTGATGCCCATCTTCTCGGCCATCAGCACCCGTTGGAGGTCGGAGGTGCCCGAGGAGATGCGGGTGCCCAGGGCGTCACGGAGATTGCGCTCGATGTCCGTGCCGGTGGTGTAGCCGAGCCCGCCGTACACCTGCATGGCGTCGAGGAAGGTGGCCACGGCCGCTTCGCTGGTGGTGAGTTTCGCCGCCTCGGGGGCGTACGACGCGTCCGCGCCGCCCAGCTGCCAGGCCGCCTGGTGGGTCAGCAGCCGTGCCGCGTCCAGCCTGAGCTGCATGTCGACGATCCGGTGCGCGACCGCCTCGAAGCGGCCGATGTTCTTGCCGAACTGGCTGCGGCTCCTGGCGTACTGCACGCACTGCTCGATCTGGCGCCGCATCGTGCCGAGCAGCGGGGCCAGGAGGAGCGAGCGCTCCCAGGCCATCGCCCGGGCGAGGATGCGCGAGCCCTGCTTCTCGGCGCCGAGCCGGGCGCCCGCCGGGACACGGCAGTCGCGGAGGGTGATTTCTCCCCACGGCGAGGTGCGCATCCCCGTCTTCTCGAACCGGCTCTCCACGGTCAGCCCCTCGGTGTCCCGGTCGACGAGGAACGCGGTCACGCCGGTGAACCCGAGAGCCGGGTTGACGGTGGCGTAGACGAGGGTGACGTCGGCGATCGGCGCGTTGGTGACGAACCGCTTGGTGCCGTCGAGCACATAGCCGTCCCCGTCGCGGCGGGCCCGGGCCGTGAGCGCCATGGCGTCGGAGCCGGCCTCCTGCTCGGTGAGCGCGTGGGCGCCGACCATCCGGCCGTCGCACAGTGCGGGCAGGTAGCGCTCCTTCTGTTCCTCGGTGCCGAACTCCAGGACCGGGATCTCGACCGCCCAGATGTGCGCGCCGAGGGAGAGCAGCAGGCCGTTGTCCCGGCAGCCGTGGCCGAGGCCCTCCATGGCGACGGCGCAGCTCAGCGGGTCGAGGCCGAGCCCGCCGTACGCCGTCGGCAGGGGCAGGGCGAGGATGCCGGCCCGCGCGCACCGCTCCCAGTCGCCCGGCTGGAGGCGGTGGCTGCGCTCCCGTGCCTCGACGTCCGCGCCCAGCCGTGCGGCGCCCAGGTCGCGCAGCCGCCCGGCGAGAGCGAGTTGCTCCTCGGTGGGGCTGAGGTTCATGAGGCCGCGCCGGCGGGCTCGGTGTCCGGGAGGGCTGCCAGCGAGGCGGCGATCTGCTCGTCGGTGGCGGTGTGGTCCTTGAGCGTGCCGGCGAGGTACTGGTCGTAGGCGGACAGGTCGAGCATGCCGTGGCCGCTGATGTTGCACAGGATGACGGTGGAGCGGCGCTCCTCGCGGGCCCGCAGCGCCTCGTCGATCACGCCGCGGACGGCGTGCGCGGACTCGGGGGCGGGCACGAGGTTCTCGGTGCGGGCGAAGAGGGCGCCCGCCGCGAACGCGGCGTTCTGCCCGACGGCCACGGCCTCCATGCGCCCGTGCCGGTGCAGGAGGCTGACCAGGGGCGCGGCCCCGTGGTAGCGCAGCCCGCCGGCGTGCACCCCGGGGGCGACATACGTGTGCCCCAGGGTGTACATCTTCGTCATCGGTGTGGTGCCGGAGTAGTCGTTGTAGTCCCAGGCGTAGCGCCCTCGGGTCATCTTCGGGCAGGCCTCCGGCTCCACGGCGACCAGCCGGGTGGCCGCCCCGGTGCGCAGTTTCTCCCGGTAGAAGGGGAAGGCCAGTCCGGCGAAGTTGCTGCCCGCGCCCATCGAGGCGATGACCACGTCGGGGAACTCCCCCGCCATCTCCATCTGGCGCAGCGCCTCTTCGCCGATGACGGTCTGGTGGAGCAGTACGTGGTTCTCGCCGCTGCCGACGGCGAAGCGTCCGCCCGGCACGGACCGGGCGTGCTCGATCGCCTCGGCGTTGGCGATGGCGAGGCTCCCCTCGCTGTCGGGGGAGGCGGCGAGGAGGGCGCGGCCCGCCTCGGTGGTGCCGCTCGGGCTCGGGATCACCCGGGCTCCGTTGAGTTCCATGAGCACGCGGCGGTACGGCTTCTGCTCGAAGCTGCACCGGACCATGAAGACCGTGCAGCCGAGGCCGATCGCCTGGCAGGCCATCGACAGGGCGGTGCCCCACTGCCCGGCCCCGGTGCCCGTGGTCAGTTCCTGTACGCCCGCCTTCTTGTAGTAATACGCCTGCGCAAGCGCGGAGTTGAGCTTGTGGCTGCCCGCCGCGTTGGCGCCCTCGTACTTGTAGTAGATGTGCGCGGGGGTGTCCAGGGCCCGCTCCAGCGCGTGGGCGCGCACCAGCGGGGTCGGGCGCCAGCGCTGGTACTGCCGGCGCACCTCGTCGGGGATCTCGACGTGCCGCCTGCCCCCGACGCTGTCCCGGTACATGGACAGGGGCAGGTTCGGCGCCTGCCGGTCGGCGGCGGCCGTGGGTGCGTTCGGGGCGGGACGCGCCTTGCGCACACCCTCGGTCGGGACGTCGAGGTCGGCCAGGATGTTGTACCAGTGGGTGGGTACGTCGCTCTCGTCCAGCAGGTACTGGTTGCGGTCCGCTGTCACGCGCCGGCCTCCGAACGGTTCTCCCGCATCTGTCGGGACACCAGGCCGATGAGATCGCCGACGGTCTCCAGATCCGCTTCCATGACGTCCTCGTCGTCGATCTGGCCGCCGAACTCGTCCTCGACCGCCAGCAGCAGTTGCAACAGATTCAGGGAATCGAGCTGAATGGTCGGGGAGTAGAGCGACATTCCGTCCTTGATCTCCTCCGGACTCAGCCGAAGATCGAGCACGTCCACCATGAGCTTCCGTACGACGCCCGCCAATTCGTGGTCATTGCTTTCCATCGTGGGTTCCCTTCGCACTACCGGGCGCGGACCGAAGTCAGCCGTGCAGCGATATCGGCGACGAGTTCCGCCTGCCGATCCTGCAGATAGAAATGACCGCCGGGAAGTGAGCGCGCCGTGAATTCCGCCGTGGTGAGGTCACGCCATGCCTGGATGTCGCCGAGGGAGACCTCCGGATCGGCATCGCCCACGTACGCCGTCACCGGAATGTCCACCCGGTGCGCCTGGGTGCGCCGGTAGTTCCGGATGAGCCGCATGTCGGACCGCAGTGAGGGGATCACGAGCTGCCGCAGGTCCGGGTCGGCGAACACCTCCTCCTCCACGCCTCCGAGGGCGCGCAGCCCCGCCAGCAGGCCCTCGTCGTCCCGCAGATGCAGGTCCTGGCCCTCGCTCCGGCGCAGCGGTGAGGCCTGTCCGGACACGAACAGCGCCGTCGGGCGCACCTGGTGACGGCAAGTCAGGCGCAGTGCGACCTCGTAGGCCACGCTCGCGCCCATGCTGTGCCCGAACAGCGCCAGCGGCCGGTCGGCGAGGGGCAGCAGTGCCCGCGTGATGTGGTCGGCCAGCGTGCCCATCTCCGTCACGCACGGTTCGCCGAACCGCTCCTGGCGGCCCGGGTACTGCACGGCGACCAGCTCCACGTCGGCGGGCAGGTCCCCGGTCCAGGCGTGGTAGGCGCCCGCCGTGCCCCCCGCGTGCGGCAGGCAGACGAGTCGGACCCGGGGCGCCGGTACCGGCTCGAACCGCTTGAGCCAGGCGCTTTCGGAACGCTGAGCGGGAATTGCGGATGAGGACACTGGTCGCCTCTCCATCGGGCGGCAAACAACCGTCGTTCACTTCCGAATCGGCACCCTAGCCTGTTCTTCGAGCAGCGTCACTGCCCTTTGTGACAGGGGCAGTTGGCCGTACAGATTGCTTCCAGTTCCGGGCACAGTGCTCCCGTAGGCTGTCATCGCCCCGCATGGAATCTCTCGCCGGAATTCCGATTGCGGGGGTGGGTGGCGCATCCGTGGATGCGGGCCGGTTCACCTTTTCGGAATTGCTTCTCCGCGGTGCCGCCCGTGCCTGCCCGTTCCGCCGCTCCCCTCTCTGTCCGCTCCTTCGACGCCGGAGTCATCGTGACCCTCCGAATGCCCCAGATCCGGGTGGACTTCGCCACGGAGATCAGCCCTTTCCGGGACCAGGTGGAGGTGAGCACCCGGGCGTTCGTCCGGCGGTTCGGCCTCGTGCCCGACGAGGTGGCCCGCCGGCATCACGAGCGGTCGCTGCTCGGCACCCTGATGGCGCGCGCCTATCCGCACGCGGGCCACACCGAACTGGCCCTGGTCACCGACTGGATCAGCTGCATGCTGGTGCTGGACGACCAGTTCGACGAGACGGACCTCGGCAAGGACCCCGAGCGGCTGCGCGCGGTGTGCCGCGAGTGCTCGGCTGGCTCACCCCGGACGGGTCCGTCACCGACGCCTCGCCCGGCACGGCAGGACACCCCGCGGAGCACTCGGTGATCACGGCCTTCCGTCCCGCCTTCGCCGACCTGTGGCGCCGCACCCGTCCGTATGTCTCCGACACGTGGCGGACCCGGTTCGCCGGGCACATCGGCGCGTTCTTCGACACCTGCGCCTGGGAGGCCGAGAACCGGCTCACGGGACGCACGCCGGAGCCGGCCGAGTACATCGCGATGCGCGGTCGCGCCCTCATGCCGTACCTGGACCTCATCGAGGTCACCACCCACTTCGAGATCCCGCCGGAGATCTACCGCCTGCCGGTGTTCACCGAGTTGAACCAGTCGCTCTCCGACGCCGACCTGTGGACGAACGACCTCTTCTCCTGCGAGAAGGAAGCCCTGCTGGGCGATCCGCACAACCTGGTGGCCGTCCACCGGCACGCCCACGGCACCGGCCTGCAGGCTGCCGTCGACGCGGTGGGCGAGATGGTGCAGGACCGCGTCACCACCTTCACCGGCCTCAGCCGTACGTTCCCCGACGCGGCGCTGCGGGACTCCCTCGACCCCTCGCTGCTCGCTCCGCTGGCCCGGCACGTCACGGGCCTGCGCAGCTGGCTGACGGGCCAGCTCCAGTGGCGTTACGAGACCCGCCGCTTCGACCCCACCCGCCCCGAAGTGACCAGCGCCGCCGGAGCCACCCCGCTGTAGTCCACGGCCCCCACCACACGATCCGGATGAGGAGCGTCATGCGGAACCGGTATGCCACCGTTGAGTACCTGCGGTCCCTCGACCCGAAGGCGGACCACGAGACGATCCACCGCACCTCCTGCGACCGGGAGTTCCCCTGGGACTACGGCCGGGGCCTGGAGGTGGCCATCTGGCGGACCTGCTGCATCCCGAGCATCTCCGAACTCCTGGACGGGACGGGCGAGTTCGCTCGGCGGGCGCAGAAGCGCTACGACGACACACGCATCCTGCTCGGCGAGATCGTGCACCACGGCTACGCCTCGGAGCGGGGCCGGCAGGCCCTGCGCCAGATCAACCTCGCGCACCGCCGCTACTCGATCTCCAACGACGACATGCTGTACGTCCTGTCCACGTTCGTCTTCGAGCCCATCCGGTGGATCGACCGCTGGGCCTGGCGCCGGACCATCGAGACGGAGCGGCTGTCCGCCTTCTACTTCTACCGGGAGGTCGGGGCCCGCATGAACATCCAGGACCTGCCCAGCGAGTACACGGAGTTCGAGCGGTTCAACGTGGAGTACGAGCGGGCGAACTTCCGGCTGACCCCGAGCAGCGCGCGCGTCGGCGCCGCCGTCATGCGGCTGTACTCCTCGTGGTATCCGCGTCCCGTCTCCGACCTGGTGGCCGCCACGCTGCCGTGCCGGCTCGACGCCACCGCCCGGCATGCGCTGGGCATTCGGCGGGCGTCCGGCCCGGCCCGGGCCCTGCACCGGATCGGGCTGCACGCCCACGCGCGGGCCGAACGGGCGGCGCCCGCGCTGATGGCGCGGCTCATGACGCGACCGACCGCGAGGACGTACCCGGGTTATCCGCGCGGCTACCGGATCAGCGACATCGGTCCCGAGCACGCGCGGGGGCCGCACCAGGAGGGCCCCCTCGCTCTCGGCCCGGCCTCCTCCGCCGAGAACCATGAGGGCTGACCAGACCGTGCCCCACGCCCCGACTCCCCTGCTGCCCGTCCGGGTTCCCCTGCCCGGGCGGTCCTTGCGGCTGTGGCTCAAGCTGGAGTCGCTCGGCCCCTACGGTTCCATCAAGGCACGCACCGCCGAGGCGCTGCTCGACACGCTGGAGGAGGCGGGCCGGCTGCGTCCCGGGGACCGGGTGGTGGAGTCCACCTCGGGGAACCTCGGCATCGCGCTCGCCGGGCTGTGCGCCTCCCGCGGCTACCGGTGCACCCTCGTCGTCGAGCCCAGCACCCCGCGTGCGAGCGTCGCGCTGATGACGGAGTACGGGGCAGACGTGGTGACCGTCCCCGAACAGCCGTCCGGACGTACGCTCGACGCCCGGCTGGCAGCGGTCCACGACATCCTGCGCCGGGACGGCACCGCCGTGTGGACCGATCAGTACGGGAGCAGCGCCAACCCGCGCGTCCACACCACCGGGACCGCCGTGGAGCTGGCCGGCGCCGCCCCTGACGCGGGCTTCGACACGGTCGCCGTGGCGGTCTCCACGGGCGGGACGCTGGCCGGGGTGGCCGACTACTTCCGGGCGCACCGGCCCACGACCCGGATCATCGCGGTGGACGCCGTGGGGTCGGCGGCGCTGGGCGGGGCGGCGGCCCACCGCCCGGACAAGCTCGCCGGGTTCGGCTCCGGCCGTGCCTCGCGGTTCGTGGCGCGTCACCACTGGGACCGCCGGGTGCGCATCCGCGACCTGGACGCCATCGCGGCCTGCGCGCGCATCCGGGACCGGACCGGCCTGTCGCTCGGCGGCAGCGCGGGCGCCTCGGTGCTCGCCGCCGTCATGGACGCGGCCGGGCGCCCGGCAACGGCCGACGCCGCCTGCGTCTGCCCGGACGGCGGCGACAAGTACGCCGCAGCTCACCGGTGTCGTGGCCCGGGACCCGGCAGGGGCCACCGCCGAGGTCGCGGCGCACTCGACGCCCTGGGGCACACCCGCCGCGACGCGGCCGCGCACCCCGGCACATCCCCGGTCACCGAAGGAGTGGCGAAGCCATGACCGCGCATCCCCCGCCTCCGATCACCTACCTCGCGAGCGCCGATGTGGCACGCGTCTGCGCCGAGTTGCCCGTCGTGGACCTGGTGCGCGAGACGCTGCTCGCCGTACGGGCGGGCAAGGCCGGGCTGACCCCCGAGGCCGCCCTGCGGTGGACCACGCCCTCAGGTGCCTTTGCCCGGAGCCTGATCCTGCCGGGCTGGGCGGGCGACAGCTACGGCTGCAAGATCATCAACGCCTCGCTGGGCAACCAGGCGCTCGGGCTGCCGCGGGCCGCGGGGCTGATCGTGCTCGACGACCCCGAGACGGCCCGGCCGCTGTGCATCATGGAGGGCGCCCTGATCAGCGCCCTGCGGACGGCCGGTGTGTCGCTCGCCGCGGTGGGCGCGGTCCGTGACCTCGCGGGGATCGGCCGGGTGGCCTTCCTCGGCTGCGGCCGGCAGGCCGAGGTCCATCTCGGGCTGTTGGCGCCCGGCGCTCCCGGGCTGCGGGAGGTGGTCCTGTACGACCGGGACGCGCCCGTGCCGAGCAGGCCGCCGCCATCTGGGCCGCCGCGCGGCCGGGGGTGACGGTCGCGGTGGCCGACTGTCCCGAAGAGGCGGTGTCCCGGGCCGAGTTGACGTTCGCGGTGACCACCACGACCGAGCCGTACGTCGAGCTCGACTGGGTGCCCGAGGGCGCCACCTTCGTCAACGTCTCCCTCGACGACGCGGCCGAGAGCCTGCTGCTCGGCTGCGACCACCTCTTCGTCGACGACTGGCGGCTGGTCGCCGAGGACGACCACCGCCTCCTGGGCGTGCTCGCGGGCGAAGGCCGGGTCACCGCTCCCGGCACCCGCGCCCCCGACGGCGGCCGGTCCGTCGACGCCGCCCTCCCCGACCTTCTCGCGGGCGCCTACCGACGGCAGGTGGGCACCCGCGACCGCGTGGTGATCAACCCGTTCGGCATGGGCGAGCACGACATCGCGGTGGCCGCCGCCGTGCACGCCAGGGCGGCCGCCCTGGGCCTCGGCACACGGCTGCCGCACTGAACTGGACGGGGGGAAAGCCATGGATGACGCGACGCCAGGAGCGGCCGGGCCCACGGTGGCAGCGGGGTGGCCCGGCCTGGCCGGGCTGCGGGTGCTGGACCTGTCCCGCCTCCTGCCCGGCGGATTCGCCACGCTGCTGCTGGCCGACCTCGGCGCCGACGTGATCAAGGTCGAGAGCCCTGACGGCGGCGACTACGGCAGACTCGTCGACCCCGACACGTTCGCCGCGCTCAACCGCAACAAGCGGTCGGTGGTCCTCGATCTCCGGCAGCCCGAGGGCCGCGACACGCTGCTGCGGCTGGTCGCGCGCAGCGACGCCGTCGTGGAGAGCCACCGGCCGGGCGTCCTGGAGAAGCTGGGCCTCGGCTACGCGCGGCTGCGCGCCGCCAACCGCCGGATCGTGCTCTGCTCGATCAGCGGCTTCGGCCAGAGCGGGCCGTACGCATCGCGCCCCGGCCACGACCTCAACTTCCTCGCCCTGTCCGGCTTCTTCGCGGTGCCGCACCGCGCGGTGGGCCCGGTGGACCGGGTCGGTGTCCGGGTCGCCGACACGGCGGGTGCGGATGTACGCGGCGCTCTCCACGGCCGTGGCGGTCTTCGGGGCCCGGGCCACGGGCGAGGGCCAGCACCTCGACGTCTCCTGCACCGAGGCCGCGGCCGCCTGGGCGGCGCCGTTCGCCCTGTCGCGGCACGGCCGCGCGGGGCCGGGTGGCAACCCGCTGGTCACCGGCGACAACGACGTGTTCGTCCTGGCCTGCGGCCGGCGGCTCACCCTGGCCACCTTCGAGGACAAGTTCTGGATCGCCTTCCGGCAGCGGTTCGCCGACCGGTTCCCCGCCCTCGCCGACGACGCGTACGACCGGCGGGCCGACCGCACCCGCGCCAAGGAGAAGGTCCGGGCACTGCTCGCGGACGTGTTCGCACGGCACGACCTCGCCTGGTGGTCGGCCGCCCTCTCCGGTCTCGACGTGCCCTGGGCCCCGGTCCACGAGTCGGCGCAGGAGTTCCTCGCCGACGAACATGTGGTGGCCCGCGGCCTCGTCGGCACCGTTCCCGGGCCGCCCGGCGGCGACCCGCGGCCCCAGGTCCGCTTCCCCGTCCTCTTCGGGTCGGGCCTGGACTCGCTGCGGGGCGCGCTCCCGCGCACGGCGAGCACACCGCCGAGGTGCTGGCGGAGATCGACGCCGCAGACCGACGACATGAGGAGCCACAGTGACCGGCCGAACCGTACGGGCAGTGAACGGGAGCCGGCCACCGCGCGCCGGCTCGTCCGGCGCGCGGACGGGCGTGGCCCGCTCGCCGACCGGACCATCGGCGCGCTGCTCCGGGAGACCGTGGCCCGCCGTCCGGACGCCGTCGCCCTGCGCGGCGTCCCGGACGGCGGCGGCCCGGCCGGCCAGTGGACGTACGCGGAGCTGCTCGCCGAGGCGCGGAGCGTCGCGTCCGGCATCCTCGCCCGGGTCCCGCGCGCAGCCGGGTCGCCATCTGGGCGCCCAACGTCCCCGAGTGGCCCGTGTTCGCGTACGCGGCGGCGCTCGCCGGGGTGACCCTGGTGACCCTCAACCCGGCGTTCCGCGCCGCCGACCTGACGCACGCCCTCGGTGTCAGCGAGGCCCAGATGCTGGTCCACGCCGACCGCAGCCGCGCGTACGACATGGCGGCCGTGGTGTCGTCGGTCGCCGCCACACTGCCGCGGCTGCGCCATGTCGTCTCCCTCGGCGACTGGGACCAGCTCAAGGACGGCGGGCCGCTGCCCGGAGAGCACGAGCCGGACCCGGCCGCGCCGGCCCAGATCCAGTTCACCTCGGGGACCACGGGCGCCCCGAAGGCCGTGCTCCTCTCGCACCGTGCCGTGGTGAACGTCCCCCGGCTCACGTTCGAGGCCCTCGGGGTGCGGCCTGGCGCGACGGTCGTCAGCCCGCTCCCCATGTTCCACACGGCCGGCTGCGTCATCTCCTGTCTGGGCCCGCTCTGGAGCGGCGGCACGTTCGTACTGCTCGAACGGTTCGACCCCAAGGTGCTGCTCGGCACGCTGAGCGAGGCACCCGGCGCGGTGCTCACGAGTGTTCCCACGGTGCTGAGCACGCTCAACGAGGCGGCGCGCGACGTCCCGGACCGCCCGGTTCTCTCGTCCGTCCTGACCGGGGCCGCGCCGGTCCGTCCGCAGCTCATCGCGGAGACCGAACGGCTCTTCTCCACCACCGTGTTCAACCTGTACGGCCAGACCGAGCTGGCCTCCGTCCTCACGCTCACCCGGCCCGAGGACACCGTCGAGGACAAGACCAGCACCGTCGGACGGCCGCTCCCGCACGCCGAGTGCAAGATCGTCCACCCCGAGTCGGGCGCCGTGCAACCGCTCGGCGTCCAGGGGGAGATCTGCGCCCGCGGCTACCAGCAGATGATCGGCTACTACGGCGACCCGGCCGCCACCGCGGGCAAGGTGGACGCGGAGGGCTGGCTGCACACCGGCGACCTCGGGTCGATGGATGCCACGGGGGCCCTGCGGATCGACGGGCGGATCGACGACCTCATCATCCGAGGCGGCGAGAACATCGCGCCCGCCGCCATCGAGGAGGTCCTCGCGGAGGTCCCCGGGGTGCGGGAGGCCGTGGTCGTGGGGGTCCCCGACGACGTGTGGGGCGAGGAGGTCGCCGCCGTCGTCCAGCCCGTGCCGGGTGCGCGGCTCCGGCTGGCGGCCCTGCTGGCCCAGTGCGAGGGGCGGCTCACGCCGTACACGATCCCGGTCCACTGGTTCCTGGCGGCGGATCTGCCCCTGACCGCCTCCGGGAAGATCCAGCGGTTCCGCCTCGCCGAACTCGCCGCCGCCGGCCGCCTGGAACGTCTCGACAGCGGCGCCCCCACCGCCTGACCCCTGAACCCGGAGCCTCCCATGCGGATTTCCATGCAGTTGCGGTACGACGGCGACATCGTGGCCGCCGCCGAACAGGTGGCGGAACTCGAACGCGCCGGCCTCGACCTGATCTGGGTGCCCGAGGCCTACGGCCACGACGCCCCGAGCTTCATGGGGTTCATCGCGGCGCGCACCCGGCGGGTGGAGATCGGCTCGGGCATCATCTCCGTCTACACCCGCACGCCCGCGCTGCTCGCGATGACGGCCACCGGAGTCGACGCCCTGTCAGGCGGCCGCGCACATCTGGGTCTTGGTACGTCCGGACCGCGCGTGGTCGAGGGGCTGCACGGCGTCCCGTACCGCGAGCCGGTGGCGCGGACCCGGGAGACCATCGAGGTGCTGCGCGCCTTCTGGCGGCGCGAGAAGCCGGTGACGTACGAGGGCCGGGTGCACCGGCTGCCGCTGCCGCCGGGCGAGGGCGGCGGTACGGGACTCGGCACCGCCATGAAGCTGCTGGCCGAGCCGGTGCGGCCGGCCGTCCCCGTCTGGGTGGCGGCGCTCGGCCCGCGCAACGTCCGGATGACCGCCGAGGTCGCCGACGGCTGGCTGCCGATGTTCTTCGACCCCGAACGGTACGACGAGGTCTGGGGCGACGACCTGCGGGCCGGGGCGGCGCGGCGGGACCCGGAACTCGGCCTGCTGCGGATCTCCACGGGCGGACTGCTGGCGATCGGCCCGGACGCCGCCCGGGCCCGGGAGCTGGCCCGCGCCCAACTCGCCCTGTTCATCGGAGGGATGGGCGCGGTGGGCCACAACTACTACTACGACCTGGTCTGCCGGTACGGCTACCGGGCCCAGGCCGAGGCCGTGACGCGGCTGTTCCGGGCCGGTGATCGCGCCGGGTGCCGGGCTCGTCCCGGCGGAACTCCTGGAGGCCACCACGCTGTGCGGGCCGGAGGGCTACGTGAAGGAGCGGGTGGCGGCGTACCGCGCGGCCGGGGTGACCGAACTGCAGGTGGTCCCGGTGCCCCAGGAGGGCCAGACGGAGGCCGGGCTGCTGTCACGGCTCAAGGAACTCTGCGGCTGACGGGCCCGCGTCGGGCCCGGGCCGGGTGGCCGCGCGGCCGTGGCCGCCGGCGCCTCCTAGCCGTAGCGGCGGCGGTACTCCGCCAGCTGTTCCGGGTCATCCCGCAGAAACGGCAGATCTGTGGGCACCATGTGACGTATCGCCAGCAAGGGCACGGGGCTCTTCAACGGGCGGAATTCCGGGTTCCATAAGCCGCCCTTGGCCGGTGGGCCGTCATGGAACTCGCCTATCATCAGGCCATGCGAGACATAGTCCGCTTTCAGCAATACCTGGGTATTCTCAATAATTTCGGCCACCCTGTCCGAAGGCAGGTCCGGAAAGAGCACGAGAATCGTCGTGTACTGCGCGGCGCCCCCATACTGGCGCGCGAGCTCGACGAACCAGTCACGGTATACGCGAAGCACCTCGGCGGTCTCCGCCGAGCTTTTCGGAATCCCTGGTTCCACCGCGAGATAGAACAGGCCTCTGTTCATCGACGTCTTGACGAACGGACAGACATGCCCCTTTCGCCCCACTTCGGGGTGGGGTCGCGCGAGGTAGCTGGACGCCCACTCGACTATTTCACGTAGCGACTCCTCGTGCTTCCCGAGCCACGGAGGAAGATCATTTCGCGCGAGGTCGTCCAGCTCGACCAGGGCCGGCCGCGCACTGCTTTCGCGAATCAGCACCGCTGAGTCACTCCCACCCGGGCACGCCCACCCTGACGCTTCGCCTATAAGGGATCATCCAGCACAATCGATTTCAAAGCGGATCTTCGTCGTCCGCGCAGAAATATTTCCATGGCGCCCGGGCGTCCCGCTGGATAGACACTGGATGAACGATCTGCCTCTTCCGCAGCGTCGTACAGGCATGTGAAATATCTAGCTGGAATGGGTGTCAGGAAAGGCTGCTCGTCGACGGACGGGGATTTGATGGCGGTCCAAGGCGCACTGCACGACCAGACCGACGATCTCGGGGAGGTGGTGAGGGACGCGAGAGACAGAGCCCGGCTGAGTCAGCGGGTGGTGGCCGAGCGCTCCGGAATCAGTCTCAGGACACTGCGGGAGATCGAGAACGGCCGGGTCCGCATGCCGCGGCGGCACTCCATCCAGCGCCTGGCCGAAGTCCTCCAGGAACCCCGCCTGCTCGACCAGGCCGCCGCCAGGTCCCTCCTGGACGAGGACGCGTACGGCGAGGACGACCTGCTGATGATCCAGGTCCTCGGCCCGCTCAGCGCGGTCCGCGGCCGGAGCGTGCTCAACGCCGGCACCCCGATGCAGCAGAGCCTGCTCGGTCTGATGGCCCTGCACGCGAACGAAAGTGTCTCGCAGGCGGAGATCGTCGACGTCCTGTGGGGCGAGGCGCCTCCGAACTCCTTCAACCAGCTGGTCCATACGTATGTCTCGCGGCTGCGCGCCCTCTTGGCGAAGCACAGCGACCCGGCCTCGGACACGTCGGCCATAGTGCGCCGGAATTCGGGATACGAACTGCGCATCGGCGCCGACCAGTTGGACCTGCTGCGCTTCCGCGAGCTGGCCACAGAAGCCGAGAACGCACGGGCCGGCGGAGACCTCACCCTCGAGGTGCGGCTCCTCACGGAACTGCTGTCCCTGTGGTCCGGCCCGGTGCTGCACGGCTCCTCGCCGCGCCTGGAGCAGCACCCCCTCGCCCTGGACGCCAACCAGCGGCAGATCACCGCCGCGCTGCGTCTCGCGGAACTCGCCGTCGCCTACGGCCAGTACGAGAAGGCCGTCGACCAGCTGCAACCCCTCGTACGGCACCATCCGCTGCACGAGGGCCTGCACGCCCAGCTGATGGTCGCGCTGGCCGGAGCCGGTCAGCAGGTCGAAGCTCTCGGCCTGTTCAGCAAGTTGGACCGCACCCTGCGGATCGACTTCGGCATCGACCCCGGACCCGAACTGCGCGCCGCCCAGCTCTCCGTGCTGCGGGGCGTCAACCGCGCCGCGGAGGACAAGGCCGTGCAGGCCGCCCCGCCCCGGGCGGAGGCCGAGCGGCCGTACGGACTGCGCCGGACACCCCGGACCTGGTGGGCCGCAGCGAACACCATCAGGTGCTCCAGCACCTCACGCAGAGCAACGCGCCCGGCGGCCTGTTCGGCCCCTCGCCGGTCGCCTCCATCTACGGCCCGCCGGGCGTCGGCAAATCCGTCCTCGCGGTCCGCGTGGCGAACTCGTGCAGGCTGCGGTACGTGGACGGGGTGCTCTACGCCGACCTGCGCGGCGACACCGGGGCCGACTGCCACGCCTCGTACACCGTGCTGCACCGCTTCCTGCGGGCGCTGGGCATGGGCGAGGGCGAGATACCGCGCGGGCTCACCGAGCGGATCGGCGCGTACCGCAGCCTGCTCGCCGAGCGCCGGGTCCTCGTCGTCGTGGACAACGTCGTACGGGACGAGCAGTTACAGCCGCTGCTGCCCGGCGGGTTCACCAGCGCCCTGCTGTTCACCAGCCGGGCGCCGCTGTCCACGATCCCGGGAGCGCGGCACTTCCCGCTCTCCCTCTTCACCGCCGAGCAGTCGCTCCGGCTGCTGACCCGGATCGTGGGCGAGGAACGGGTGCTCGACGAGCGTCGGATGGCCGAGGAGATCGCCGAGCTGTGCGGCCATCTCCCCCTCGCCATCCGGATCGTGGGCCAACGCCTGGTCACCCGGCCCCACTGGTGCCTGTCGCGCATGGTCCACCGGCTCACCGACGAGCGGGGGCGTCTTTCGGAACTGTCCCACGGCGAGCTGGACGTCCGCGCCCGCCTCGATGCGCATCTGGTGTCCCTGGCCGGGGCCTCCCGGCGGGCTCTCGCGGCGCTGGCGCGGGCCTGCGGGGGCTCCTTCACCCTGCGGGCCGCCGCCTCCTCGCTCGGCTGCAGCCTGGTGGCCGCCGAGGACGTCGCGGAGACCCTCGTCGACCACCAGCTCCTGGAGGGTCCGGACTCCGCGGGCCGCTACGCCTTCCCGGTGCTCACCAGGCTGCACGCCCGCGAGCGGTTCGCCTGACGCGCGCGACGCCCCGGCCTGCTCTCAGGCCGGGGTGAAGGCGACCGGCAGGGTGCTGAAGCCGTTGAGGAAGTTCGAGTGGACCCGATGCGGCTCTCCCGTGAGCTCCAGCGCCGAGGCGTGGGTGCGCAGGGCGTCCAGTACGGCACCGACCTCGGCGCGCCCCAGCTGGGCTCCGATGCAGAAGTGGGGACCGTAGCCGAAGGTGAGGTGGCGGTTGGCCGCACGGGAGAGCAGGAAGCGGTCGGGCTCCTCGAACACCTCCTCGTCCCGGTTGGCCGAGGTGTTCCAGAGCACGACGACGGAGCCGGGCCCGATCGTGCGGGGGCCGATCGTCACCTCCTCCAGCGTGGTGCGGCCGAAGTGCATGGCCGGAGTGGTCCACCGCAGCACCTCGTCCACGGCGGTGTCGGTCCCGACCGCCCCCGCGCGCAGCAGCCGCCACTGCTCCGGGTGCTCCGCCAGCGCGTGGACCGCGCCGATCATGGAGAGGCGGCTGGTCTCGTCGCCGCCGATGACGAGGCTGTAGCAGTTGAAGACGATCTCCTCCTCGGTGAGCGGCCGGCCTCCGACGGCGCGTCCGCGAGGCGCGGCGATGGCGCCCTCGCGGGGCGTCTTCCTGATGCCGTCCAGGAGGTCGAGGAAGTAGAGGAGGATTTCGTTGCGCGCGCGCACGGCGGCTTCCTCGGTGGCGTCCTCGTGCTCCGAGCTGAGCGCCGACTTGGTGAGGGTCAGCAGGTACGCCTGGTCGCTCTCCGGGACTCCCAGCAGGTGGCAGATCGTCCCCATCGGGATCTTCTCCGCCACCTCCGCCGCGAAGTCGCCTCCCCCGTCCACCACTTGGCGGATCAGCCGGTCGGCCATGTCCCGCACCCGCAGCTCCACCGACCGCAGGAACCGGGGCGAGAACGCCTTCAGCATGACGTTGCGCAGCTCCCGGTGGCGCTCGCCGTCGCTGACCGCGAGCATCATCCCCGCCGCGGAGTCGCCGCCCGCGAGCAGTGTGGTCAGCACGTTGCCGCGCTCGGAGGTGAAGCGCCGGTTGTCGCGGTAGACGCGCTGCACGTCCTCGAAGCGCGTCACCGACCAGAATCCCGGCCGGTCCTCCCCCGGCTCCGTCCAGAACACGGGGTGCTCGGCCCGGAGCCTGCGCCACAGCTCGTACTGGTCGTGGTGCCGGAAGAACCAGGGATCGGCCAGGTCCACCGTGGTGCAGTCCTCCGGGAGCTCCCGCACACCGTTCATCCGCTTCCTCACGTGTCGCATTCGTGGGCTCGATGGACTTGGGAGGCTAGCGGCGCGGGCGGGCGCGGTTCTGTCACCGGACTACACGGGCAAGTGCCCCTGTCCGCATGCCCCTTGGGGCTGCGGCGGCCGGTGCCGCTACGTGTCCGCGCCCGCGGTGATGAAGCCGGACTCGTACGCCGTGATCACGGCCTGGACGCGGTCGCGCGCGCGAGCTTCGCCAGCACCGCGCTCACGTGCGTCTTCACCGTCTCGGTGCCCAGGTGCAGTTCGGCGGCGATCTCCGCGTTCGTCAGGCCGCGCGCGACGGCTCGCAGCACCTGGCCCTCGCGTTCGGTGAGCGCGGCCTTGGCCAGTGCGCTGCGCGCGGACGCGTTGCCGTGGGCGGCGGCGAGGGAGCGCAGCGCGGGCGGGAAGAGCAGCGACTCGCCTTCGGCGACGATCCGCACGGCGTGCACGATCTCGGTGGGCCGGGCGCGCTTGAGGAGGAACCCGTCGGCGGCGGCGCGCAGCGCCCCGTACACGTACTCGTCCTCCTCGAACGTGGTGATGACGAGGATTCTCGGCGGGTCCGCGACCGTCCGCAGCACGGCCTTGGTCGCCTCGATGCCGTCCATCAGGGGCATGCGTACGTCCATGGCGACGACGTCCGGCCGCACCTTCCCCACCAGGGGGATGACGGTCGCCGTCCGCCGCCTCGCCGACGACCTCGATGTCGGGCTGCGCCTCCAGGATGGCGCGCAGTCCGGCGCGTACGAGCGCGTCGTCGTCGACGAGCAGGACAGTGATCGGCATGCGGATCACTGTAACGGCAGGCTGACGTGCACCCGCCACACTCCGCCGTCCGGTCCGTACGCGGCCGCACCACCGAGCAGGACGGCCCGCTCGCGCAGTCCGCGCAGCCCCGAGCCGCCGCCGGGGGACGCGGCGGGCTCGGCCGGCTGCTTGTTGCGCACCTCCAACTCCAGCCAGCTGTCGAGGACTTCGACGCGTACGCTCACCGGGACCGGGCCCGCGTGCCGCAGTACGTTGGTCAGGCACTCCTGCAGCATGCGGTAGCCCTCGCGCGAGACGGGGCCGGGTACGGCGCCGAGGTCCCCACCGATGTGGGCGCTCACCTCGGCCCCGGCGCCGCGCGCCGACTCCACCAGCCGTCCGGCGTGCGCGAGCGTGGGCCGCTGCGCCGTCGGGTCGGCGTCCTCGCGCAACAGCCGCAGCTGTGGTCCAGTTCGGTGAGGGCCTCACGTCCGGTGTCCTCGATGGCGGCCAGCGCCCGGTCGGTGAACTCCGGTGTACCGGCCGCGCGGGCCGCGCCCGCCTGCACCACGGCGATGGTGAGCGCGTGGCCGATGGTGTCGTGCAGTTCACGGGCGAGCCGGGTGCGCTCCAGCAGCCGCTCGGTCCGCGCCTCCAGTTCCGCGAGCCGTTCCGCCGGGGAGGAGCCCAGGAGCCGGGGCGCGAGGCCGGCCATCAGCGTGCCGGCGCCCCAGATGACGGCGACCAGCGCGGCGCCGGACACGGGTGCGATCAGCGGGTACCACCAGCCCCAGCGCCCGGGCAGCAGCTCGGGCCCCGGACCGAACGGCGGCCACAGGGAGGGCATCAGCAGCCCCAGCGTCAGCACGAGGCCGTTGAGCGTGACGACGGTGACCCCGAAGCCGAGCCACAGCCGCAGCGTCAGCCAGACGAACACCCGCCACCGGTCGCCCCACGACTTCGCGGGCGAGCCGGCGATCTCCGGCACCGGATGCTCGTGCGGTGCCTGCGGTCCGGGGTAGAGCAGCAGCCGCGCCTGCATCGCCTCGGCGACCCGGGTGCCGGGGACGGACGCGGCGAGCGCGAGCAGCGGGAGCGGCACGAAGAGCAGCAGCAGCCACATGCCCGCACTGGGGTCCGTGAGCCCCGGGAAGGCGACCCCCACCACGCACGACGGCGGCCACCGCGCCCATGAACAGGTGCAGCCACCGGGTGTAGGTGACCGCGCGCGACAGGGGCCGCAGCAGCCGCCGGAGACTCCTCATGAACGCCATGGTCCCAGCGGGGCACGGGAGTTGCCTCCCCCGCGTGGGGGAGGACTTTCCCTCCGCCGGGGGAAGCGGGCACATGGCCGTGAACGGCAGTGTCATCAGCATGACAGCCATCGATGTGAAGGACCTGACCAAGGTCTACGGACAGGTGCGGGCGGTCGACCACCTCACCTTCTCCGTCCGGCCCGGCCAGGTCACCGGGTTCCTCGGCCCCAACGGCGCGGGCAAGTCGACCACCATGCGTCTCATCCTCGGCCTCGACCGGCCCAGTTCCGGGACGGCGACGATCGGCGGCCGGCCGTTCACGCGGCTGGCCGAGCCGCTGCGGCATGTGGGAGCCCTGCTCGACGCCCAGGCGCCGCACGGTTCCCGCACCGCCCGCAGCCACCTCCTGGCCCTCGCCGCGAGCAACCGCATCCCGGACCGGCGAGTGGACGAGGTCCTCGAACTGACGGGTATCGCGAGCGCGGCCTCCCGACGGGTGAAGACGTTCTCCCTCGGCATGCGCCAGCGCCTCGGCATCGCCGCGGCCCTGCTCGGCGACCCGCAGGTGCTGCTGCTGGACGAGCCGTCGAACGGTCTGGACCCCGAGGGCATCATCTGGATTCGCGAGCTGATGCGTAGTCTCGCGCGGGAGAACCGCACTGTGCTGGTCTCCAGCCATCTGATGGGGGAAACGGCCTCCTTCGCCGACCACCTGATCGTCCTGGGCAAGGGCAGGCTGCTGGCGGACACGCCGACGAAGGACTTCATCGCGGCCCGGATCAAGCCGCGCGTCCGGGTCCGTACGACGGAGCCCGCACGGCTGCGCGAGGTGCTGCTGCGGCACGGCCACACCCCCGTCGAGTCGGACGACGGACGCATCCTGATCGACGACGCCCGGATCGAGGCGATCGGGCCGCTCGCCGCCCAGGAGGGCATCGTTCTGCTCGAACTTGCCTCCGAGGAGGCCACGTTGGAGCAGGCCTATCTCGACCTCACCGCCACCGCCACGGAATTCACCGCACGCGCCCCGCAGGAGGCCTGACCATGTCCACCGCAGCCGTACTCCGCTCCGAGTGGATCAAGATCAGGACGCTGCGCGGGACCGCGTGGTCGCTGCTCGCCGTCTTCCTGCTCACGGCCGGCTTCGCCATCGCGGCCAACGCGGCGATCGGCGACTCCGAGGCGGACAGCGCCGACTTCGACGCCCTCTTCTCCGTCTTCCTCGGCCTCAACCTCGGCCAGATCGCGGCGATCTCCTTCGGCACGATGGCCATGTCGTCCGAGTACCAGGGCGGAGCCATCCGCGCGTCGCTGACGGCGGTCCCGAACCGGGGCCTGTTCTACGCGGCGAAGCTCGCGAACGTGGCGGGGCTCGCCCTGGCGATGGGCCTGGTGACGACGTTCGTGTCATTCCTGGGCGGCAGCGCCTTCCTGGGCGACGCGGCACTGAGCCTCGGCGACGGAGACGCGCTCCGCGCCTGCCTGGGCGGGGCCGTCTACCTCGCGCTGATGGCCCTCTTCGCGGCCGGCCTCACGGCGGTGCTGCGCAGCGGCCTCGCCGTACTGAGCATCCTGATCCCGTTCATCCTCATCGTCTCCATGATCTTGGGCGAGACGTCGGGTTCCCTCGCCGACTACCTCCCCGACCGCGCCGGTCAGCAGGTCCTGTACGTGGACCCGCCCAGCGACCTGGCGCCGTGGGCGGGCCTCGGGGTGACGGCGCTGTGGACGGGCGCGGCGGTGCTGGCGGGGTGGTGGTCGCTGCGCCGCAGGGACGCGTAGGTCGCGCGGGGGCCCGGGCGGGTGGCCGGGTGGTCGGGCGTGAGACGCGGCGCCAGGCCGCCCAGCAGTGGTGGAAGCCCCATTGGTCGGAGAAGACGATGAGCCGCCTATGACGCCGTCGGCGTGGTCTCCGCGAACCATCGCAACCACATGGGGGCGAACCGGGCTCTTCTCCCGCACATCCACCCGCTGCCGGTGAGGAGACCGACGTGACCGCCATCGCCTTCGAAGACCCCACGCCCCAGGCTTTCGTGGACCTCTACGCCGCCCATCCGGCGGAGGTCACCTGGCCCGCCCCGGCCGGGCCCGAGCAGGACATGGACTACCTGCTGCCACCGCCGAACGCCGCCGAGCGCCTCCATGCCCCGATCCCCCCGACGTGATGCGCGCCGCCTGGATCTGCTCGCCGCCCTGACGGCGGCCGGCATCCCACCGCGCCCCGAGGACCGCGCCGCCATCGACCAGCTCAGCGCCCTGCCCGCGGAGATCAACGCCACCCTGCGGCGCTGGCTGCACCACACCATGTGAGACGAGCGCACGCATGAGGGGCCCGTCCACGCTGTACGCGGACGGGCCCCTGTCGAGCGCTGGGCAGGCCTTGCACCTGCATTTCCCCGCCCCGCGGGGAGCGGGGCGTCTTTCCTTGGACCACCAACGCATGGCCGGCCGTTGTGATTTGCTGCGACCAGGTCAAGATCGACTATACCCCATGGCGGCCAGGGGCGGCGTCCCCGGCCCCCGGCCGCGCGTGGGGTGTGCGCGCACGTGTGCCCGCTCGCCCTGCGGACCGAACAGGACGAGGGTCTCGACCGCGTGGCCGTCGGCCGAGCCGAGCCAGTGCGGCAGCGCCGTGTCGAACTCCGCGGCCTCTCCGGGCGACAGGACGATGTCGCGGTCGCCCGCGAGGAGCCGGAGCCGTCCGTTGAGGACGTACACCCACTCGTAGCCGCCGTGGGTCTGCGGCGTCGGGTGCGCCGGTTCCGGACGGCTCGGGATCAGCATCTTGAACGCCTGCACCCCGCCCGCCCGCCGGGTGAGCGGGATGAACGTCATCCCGTGGCGGTGCAGCGGCCGCAGGTGGATGCGCGGGTCGCCCGTCGGAGGGGCGCCGACGAGGTCGTCGAGAGGTACGCCGTACACCCGGGCCAGCGGCAGCAACAGTTCCAGGGTAGGCCGGCGTCCGCCGCTCTCCAGCCGGGACAGGGTGCTCTCCGAAGTCCCCGTCGCCGTCGACAGGTCGGCCAGGGTCAGTCCGCGCTGCTTGCGCAGGGCGCGCAGCCGGGGGCCGACCGCGTCCAGCACCCGTTCCGTCTCGTCCGCCACGCCGCCCGATCCTGCCATAACGGCAATTTGCCGTGCGGTTCGCGGATGCTCGCGCCGGTGGGATGAGCTCCACAGTCGGTGTACGGCCGGGTCACCGGCGGCGGAGGTGAACCCGAGGCCGGCGGAGATCGCGGGTGCGCTGCCCGCGGGTCCCGCGCTGGATCTCGGGTGCGGGGCAGGAGGAGACGCCCTGTGGCTCACCGCCCGCGGCCGGCGGGTGACCGCCGTCGACATCTCCGCCGTGGCGGTACGGGCGCTTCAGCAGCAGGCCGACCTCGCCGGAGTGCCGGTCACCGCGCCGCCCGCGTCGACCTCGCCGACGACTTCCCCGCCGGTGTGTTCGATCTGGTTTCCGCGCAGTACCTGCGCACACCGTTCGCCTCGACCGCGCCCGCGCGCTGCGGACCGCCGCCGAGTCGGTGAACCCGGGCGGCCGGCTCGTCGTCGTCGACCACGGCTCCACGGCTCCGTGGTCGTGGAGTGGACCCCGACGTCCGGTTCCCGTCACCTCGGGAAGTGGCCGAGGAACTGGCGCTCGACACCGCCGAATGGTCCGTCGAACGTGCCGACACCCCTCGACGGCAGGCCACGGGCCCCGGGGGCAGCACCGCGACCGTCGTCGACCACGTGCTCGTTCTGAACCGAGGAGGCCGCGCGCGACGTGGGGCACGCGGACATCCTCCGGGAACTGCCCGACGGCACGACCGGCCGACGAACCCCCGCGCCGGGTGACCCCCTCCACGGTGGAGCGTGCAGACCGCTCCGGCCCTCAGCGGAGGTCCCGGGCGGTGAAGTGCCGCTGGTGGCGCATCCCGTCCCCCGTGCCGCGCAGCACCCAGAACGCGTCCAGGTCCCGCCTCTTCGCGTCCAGGAAGCCCGGGGCGCCGATCACCACGTCCAGGTGTCCGTCGCCGTCGGTGTCGAGGAGCGGACCCACGAGCGTGATGCGGTTGCGGGTCGGGCCCCGGCCGGCGGGGGGCGTGTCACTTCCCGGGACACCCGGGGAGTCGAGGCTGACGGCCTGCACGGCCCCGGCCTCTGCCGCGAGCAGGTCGGGGATCAGCCAGATGACGCCGTTGTTGTCGTTGGCGCCGGTCGCCGAGGTGACCAGGTCGGCCCTGCCGTCTCCGGTGACGTCGCCGAGCGCGGTGCCGCCCATGCCGCCGTACGGCGTGGCGGCGGTCAGCCCGGGCGCGGGGCCGACGTTCATCCCGTCCCGTTCGCCGCTCTCGGGCCCGGAGCGGGTGCTGAGCCGGTAGCCGACGCTCAACTCCTTCCGTGACGCGACGAAGGCCGCCCCGTACAGGTCGTCGATGCCGTCGCCGTCCACGTCCCCCGACTGCCCCTCCATGCCCAGGTCCGGCGGCTCGCGGCGCTCGGCCAGGCTCAGCCCTCGGGGGCCGCCGCGCAGATAGTGCAGACCCATGACCGTCACCTCGCCGTCGCCCACCATCTCCGGGTCCGTTCCGTGGAACCACAGTGCCAGGTCGGTCGCCTCGTCCCCGTCGAAGTCCCCGGCCAGGGCGCGGGCCGGTACCGAGTCCGGCCGGCGGCCGTCGGTCAGGTCCTGGCGGCGGGCGGGCGCGCCGTCGCGCCGTGCAGGGCCGTACCAGACGGTGCCCTCCGGGCCCGTGGCGCCGCCCGGGACGAACAGATCGGCGTGGCCGTCCCCGTCGAAGTCGCCGGTGGCCGTGGGGCTTCGCGGCGCACCGGCGAGCGGTTTCGGAGCGCCCACGCCGCGCGGACTGCCCCAGAACACGGTCGTCGGCGGTGGCGCGCCTGGACCAGATCTGTGTAGCCGTCGTGGTCCAGATCGGCGCGGAGCAGCTGCACCTCCTCGGGCCCCGTCTTCGAGGCCGGCTGCGGGACGACGGTGCGGCGGCGCGGGTCGAGTCCGGCCGCCGAGCCGTACACCACCACCAGGCTGCGGCCGCCCACCAGCGCCGCGAAGTCGGCGTAGCCGTCGCCGTTGAAGTCCCCGGGCCGGGGGCGCGCCGAGGGCTTCCCAGCCCGCGGCCGCTCCGCCTGCGACGGGGCGGTGGAGTGCCGCCCCTCGCCGTTGTCGCCTCCGGCCGGACGATCCGCGGGAGCGCACCCGGACACCAGCAGTACGGTCGCCAGCGCCGCGGAGGCGTACGCCCGCGGGCGCCCGGCGACGCCGGCCGGTGCGGAGCTGAGCGGCCCGCGTGTCACGCCTCCGTGCCCGTCGGTTCGCGACGCCGCCACCAGCCGCGGCGTCCGCGCCGTCCGTTGCACTCGCTCCAGACGCTCCAGTCGCTCCAATTGCTTCACGGGGCCTCGCACCTCACCGATGTCAGAACACCCATGTGACCACCGGCGAGGCCGAAAGGTTGTCACCGCGGCACCTCTCCGAGCGCCGCGCCCGAAGGCCTGCTCGCTCAGTCGTCCGCCGACGCCGCGGCCGGATGCCCGCGCTGCAGCGTCAGCGTGAGCACCAGGGCCAGGACGATCAGGCCCGCCACCCACCAGAACGTGTGACTGAAGTCCGCGGGCGTGGCGTCGTCGTGCGCCCCCGCCTGGCTCGTCAGCACCACGGCGAAGAGAGCCGTGCCGAACGAACCGCCCACGCGTTGCAGGATGTTCACGGCCGTGGTGGCCCGCGGTATCGACGCCTTCGGCAGTCCGCCCTGGAAGACGGCGGCCATCAGCGGGCCGACGCACAGCCCCACGCCCGCGCCGCGCACCGCCAGCGCGGTCAGCAGGAGCCACATCGGCGGGTCGGCGGGCAGCTGCGTGTACACGAGCGTGCCCAGCGCGAGCAGGCCGAGGCCGCCCAGCATGGCCGGCCGGGGGCCCAGCTTGTCGGCCAGGGAGCCGCCCAGGAACACCATCAGCAGCAGGCCGATGCCCTGGGGCGCCACCTCAAGGCCTGCCTGGAGCGCCGAATGGCCCCTGGCCTGCTGGAAGTAGAGCGGGAAGAGATAGACCGCGCCGAAGAAGAAGCCGCCGTACACCAGCATGATCGCGGCCAGTGTCCGGAACCAGCGGGTGGAGAAGAGCCGCAGGTCGATCACGGGAGGGTGGGGGGTGGTGCGGGCGTGCACCACGTAGCCCGCCAGGAGTACGGCGCCCGCAGCGACCGGGACCAGTACCGCTGTCGTGCCGTCGGCCACCCGGGAGACGCCGAAGACCAGCAGGGCGAGCCCCGGGGAGAGCATCAGCAGGCCTCGGAGGTCGAGGCGCGCCTCGCGCTGGGGCTCGTCGGGCGGGAGGAGCCGGGCCGCCAGTACGCCGGCGATCAGGCAGATGGGCAGGTTGAGGTAGAAGATCCAGCGCCAGGTCGTCGTCTCCACCAGCAGACCGCCGAGGGTCGGGCCGATCACGGAGGCGAACTGGGTGGGGATCGTCACCAGGGCCATGATCCGGCCCACCCGGGAGGGGCCCGCGGCCCGGGCCAGAACGGCTTGGGCGATCGGCACGATCATGCCGCCGCCGAACCCCTGGAGCACGCGGGAAGCGATCAGGGAAGGAGCGGACCAAGCAATTCCGCAAAGGAGCGAGGCGGCGAGAAAAAGGCCCATTGCCGTCAGCCACATGGTCCGGGCGCCGAAACGGTCGACGGCCCAGCCGGTCACCGGGATTACCGTCGCGATTCCCAGGAGATAGCCGGTGATAATCCATTGGATCGTCTCAATCGGAGTGTTGAATTCCGAACGAATACTGTCCAGTGCCAGCGAAACGATGGTCGCGTCCAGGGCGCCGCGAACGTGCCCGCGGCCATGAGAGCGCCCAGCACCAGCAGTGGCCGGTCCAGTCGCGCATCGACCTGCTCGGAAGTGTCCGCACTGGTCACACGCGTCCTCCATTGGTCGGATCTACGGCATTGGAGCTGTGGCCCCGCCTCCGTCTCGACCGCGATCATGCAGTGTTCAAGCCAGGAAGTCCAGATCTTGATCTGGCGAACAGCCCCTGTAAGCATCTGGCTTCAAACACCGACTGCTTCAACACCCCACGATCGGACGGATGTTATGTTTCGGGCTCACCTGCCCACTCTCGCGGGGCTTTTCGAGAAACACGTTGATTCCGCGCCTCAGCGGCCTGCCATCATTTTCGATGCGCGGGAGTGGAGTTACGCGGAGCTCGATGTCCGCGCGAATCGGCTGGCCGCCCACCTGACCGACCGGGGAGTGCGGCCGGGGGCCTTCGTCGGTGTCTGCACCGACCGGCGGTCCGACATGGTGCTGGCCACGCTGGCCGCGCTCAAGTGCGGTGCGGTCTGTGTGCCGTTGGACGTCTCGTACCCGGCCGAGCGGCTGGCCTGGATGGCCGAGGACGCCGTGCTCGACCTCGTCGTCACGCGTCGGCCGCACGACAAGCTGCTGCCCTGGGACGGCACCCCCGTGGTGCGGCTGGACGGCGACGCCGAGCTGATCGCGGCGTGCAGCGGTGAGCGCCCCGGTCGGCAGTCGGCGGCCCAGCCCGCCTGCATGATGTACACCTCCGGCTCGACGGGCCGCCCCAAAGGCGTGCTGACCACCCAGAAAGCCGTCATCAGGCTGGTGGTGGACACCTGCTACCTGCGGCTGACGCCCGAGGACCGGGTCGGCTTCGGCGGCAACCTCTCCTTCGACGCCAGCGTGCTGGAGATCTGGATGGGGCTGCTCAACGGCGCCTGTCTGGTCGCCATCGACCGGGAGGTGATGATCTCCCCGCGCCACCTGAAGGAGTTCGTCCGCGAGCAGCGGCTCAGCACGGTGTTCGTCACCACCTCCCTCTTCAACGAGGTGATCCGGAACGAGCCGAGCGCCTTCGCCACCGTGCCCCAGCTGGTCATCGGCGGCGAGGCGGCCGACCCCGGCAGCGTCCGGGCCGCCCGCGAGCACCTGCCGCCCGGCGGCCGCCTCCTCAGCGGCTACGGCCCCACCGAGGCCAGCACCTTCTCCGCCGTCTACGACACGGCCGCGCTGCCGGCGACGCGGACGCCGTCCCGATCGGCACCGAGATCGACCAGACGCGGCTGTACGTGCTGGACGAGCGGTTGGAGCCGGTCCCCGACGGCACACCCGGCGAGCTGTACATCGGCGGCACCGGTGTCTCGTACGGCTACTGGCGCCGGCCCGACCGCACCGCCGCCTCCTTCCTGCCGGACCCCTTCGCGGGGGGCGGGGCGCGGATGTACCGCAGCGGGGACCGCGCGACCCGACGGCCGACGGCGTCCTGGAGTTCGGCGGGCGGCTGGACACCAGGTGAAGATCCGCGGCTTCCGCATCGAACTGGGCGAGGTCGAAGGAGGCACTGCGGGCGCACCCCGCCGGTGATCGCGGCCGTCGCCACCGTGCGCGAGGACCGGCCGGGCGACCGACGGCTGGTCGGCTACGTGGTACCGGCCGAGCGCCGGCGGACGGCGGAACCGGCACGGAACTGCCGGACGCCGTACGGGAGTTCGTACGCGGAAGGCTTCCGGCCCAGCTGGTGCCCAGCTCCCTGGTCGTGCTGGACCGCATCCCGCTCACTCCCAACGGCAAGGCCGACCGTGCCGCGCTGCCCGCGCCCTCGGCGCGCGCCGCGGCGGACGGCGCGCGGGCGGAGCAGGACTCCGTCGAGGAGGCCATCGCGGGAATGTGGGCCGAGGCCCTGGGCGTCGACGAGGTGGCCACCGACCGCAACTTCTTCGATCTGGGCGGCCACTCCCTGATCGCCACCCGCGTGGTCGCGCGCATCCGGGAGACCTACCGCGTCGAACTCCCGATGCGGTTGATGTTCGAGGGCCGGACGGTGGCCCAGCTGGCCGAGGCCGTCCGACAGGGGCGAAGCGGTCCTGGGGCCACCGCCGCGGCCGTGCCTCGGCGCGACGACCCGACGCGGGGCCTGCCCTCCTTCGGCGAGGAGCAGTTCCTCTTCCTGGACGAGCTGAAGCCGGGCAACACCGCCTACAACAACGCCTTCGCCTACCGGTTGCGCGGCCCGCTCGACACCGAGGCGCTGCGCCGCGCGCTGAGCGCCCTCGCGGCCCGCCACGAGGCGCTGCGCACCTCCTTCGACAGCTCCGGTGAGACGCGGCTCGCGGTCGTGCCGACGAGGTCCGGCTGGATCTGCGCATCACCGAGGCGCACCGGCCGCAGGACGAGGCCGGGCTGCGGCGCACGCTCGACGAGGAGGCCTACCGGCCCTTCGACCTGGGCAGCGCACCCCTGCTGCGGGCCCTGCTGGTGCCGTTGGGCGAGGACGACCACGTCCTGCAGCTCACCGTGCACGAGATCATCGCGGACGCCGGGTCGCTGCGGATTCTCTTCGAGGACCTGAGCGCGCTGTACGCGGGCCGCCCGCTGCCCGCCGAACCGCCGTTCGGCTACCGGGACTTCGCCGAGTGGCAGCGCGGACGGCTGGAGGGCACGGCGGCCGAGGGGCTCGAAGGCCGGGGCGCGGGCGCCGGCGGCGGGGACCTCGCCGACCAGTTGTCCTACTGGCGCCAGCAGTTGGCCGGGGCGCCCGAGCTGCTGCCGCTGCCGACGGACCGGCCGCGCCCCGCCGTGCAGTCCTTCCGCGGCGCCACGCACCACTTCACGCTCCCCGCCGAGCTGGTCACCGACCTGGACGCGCTGGCCAGGGAGCACGAGGCCAGCCTGTTCATGGTGCTGCTCAGCGGCGTCAAGGCGGTACTGCACCGGTACACCGGGATCGACGACCTCGTCGTCGGCTCACCGGTCGCGGGACGGCTGCGGCCGGAGCTGGACCGGATGGTCGGCTTCCTGGTCAACACGCTGGCGTTGCGCACGTCCCTGGGCGGTGACCCGACCTTCACCGAGCTGCTCGGCCGGGTGCGGGAGACCGCGCTGTCGGCGTTCACCCACCAGGAGGTGCCGTTCGAGCGGCTGACGGCGGAGCTGGCTCCCTCCCGCGGTCTCAGCCACAGCCCGCTGGTCCAGGTGCTGTTCTCGCTGCACACCATGCCCGGCGAGGGCCTCGACCTGCCGGGTGTGGAGCGCGAGCCGCTGCCCTCCGGCTTCGACGCCACGCAGTTCGACCTGACCTTCACGCTGGAGCGACGGCCCGACGGCAGCATCGCGGGAGCCGTCGTCTACGGCACGGACCTCTTCGACGAGCGGACCATCGACCGGCTGACCGGGCACCTGACGACGCTGGTGCGGGGCGCGGTCTCGGCGCCGCGCACCCGGCTCTCCGCGCTGCCGCTGCTCACCGAACCGGAGCACGCGGAGCTGCGGCGGCTCAACGCCACCGCGAAGGAGCTGGCGCCCGGCGCCCCGCGGCTGCTGCACGAGGTCGTCGAGGAGCAGGCCCGGCGCACCCCGGAGGCCACCGCGCTCGTCCACGAGGGCGACCGGCTGAGCTACGCCGAGCTGAACACGCGCGCCAACCGGCTCGCCCGCCATCTCAAAACGCTCGGCGTCGGCCCGGAGCGCATCGTCGCCCTGTCCCTCGAACGCGGCCTGGACGTGCCGGTCGCGATCCTGGCCACGCTCAAGGCGGGCGGCGCCTACCTGCCGGTGGACCCCACCTATCCGCAGGAGCGGCGGGAGTTCATGCTGTCGCACTCCAAGGCGGCCGTGGTGCTCTCCGGAGCGCTGCCGGACACCAGCCGGCTGCCCGGCGACGACCTGCGCACGCCGGTCGACCCGCGCCATCCCGCGTACGTGATCTACACCTCGGGCTCCACCGGCCGGCCCAAGGGCGTCGTGATCCCGCACGCCGGGGTCGTCAACCTGATCACGGACCCGCACTACGACGCGCTGGTGCCCCGGGGCTGCCGGGCCGCGGTGTGGGCGAGCTTCAGCTCGACGCCTCGGTGTACGCCGATGTTCCCCGCCCTCGCGCGCGGCGCCGAGGTGCATCTGGCACCCGAGCGGGCCCGCACCACGCCCGAGGACCATCTGGACTGGCTGGTCGAGCACCGCATCGAGAGCACGTTCCTGGCGCCGTACATGGTGCCGGAGGCGGCCCGGCGGCCCGCGCTGGAGCTGCGCGGCATCAGCGTCGGGGCCGAGGCGGTCTCCGTCGAGGCCTACCGGCAGCTGGCCGGACGGCTGCGCGAGGACTGCCTGGTCGTCAACGCCTACGGCCCGACCGAGGCGAGCGTCAGCGCGAGCATGTACGCCGTGCCGGTCCCCCTGCCCGAGGAGCTGGCCGAGGCCGGCAGCCTGCCGATCGGCCGGGCGCTACAGAACGTACGCCTGCACGTACTGGACGCGGCGGGCACTCCCGTCCCGGCGGGTGTCACGGGAGAGCTGTGGATCGCCGGCGAGGGTCTGGCACGCGGCTATCTCAACGATCCGGCACAGACCGCCGACCGGTTCCGCCCCGACCCGCTGGGCCCGCCCGGCGGCCGGATGTACCGCACCGGGGACCTGGCGTACCGCCGTGCCGACGGAGAACTGGTCTTCGCCGGCCGCGGCGATCAGCAGATCAAGCTGAACGGGCTGCGGGTGGAGCCGGGCGAGATCGAGGCCGTGGCCGAGCGGCATCCCGCGGTGAGCGCCGCCCATGTCCGGGTGCACGACGGCGGCCTGGTCGCGTACGTGGCGGTGCCCGACGCGGACGGCTTCGACCTCGACGGGCTGCGCGGCTTCCTTGCCGGGGTGCTGCCGCAGTCGTTGGTGCCGGGCCGGTTCGTGGTCCTGCCCGAGCTGCCGCTGTCGCCGACGGCAAGCTCGACGCCGGCCGGCTGCCGGAGCCCGGGGAGGCGCGCGCCTCGCGCGGACGTGCCCCGCGGACCGGGACCGAGCGGCTCGTCGCCGAGCTGCTGGGCGAGGCTGCTGGACCTCCGTGAACTGACCGTGGACGACAGGTTCTTCGAGCTGGGCGGGGACTCCCTGAAGGCGGCCCGGCTCGCCCGCAGGCTCTCCAAGGCCCGCTCGCTCCCGGTGCCGACCCTGCTCCCGCTGGTCCTCCAGCAGGGGACGATCGGCGACCTGGCGGCGGCCGTGGACACCGCTCTGGCCGCCGCCGTGGCCGGCGCGGGACAGGACAGACCATCTTCCGGTGCCGCGCCGCTGCGCCCCGCGGCGCGCCGCGCCCTGGCCGAACTGCTCGACAGACAGAGCAGAGGAGAGCTGACGCATGTCAGGAAATACGCAGTGCCCGCATGTCCTTCTCCCAGGAACGCTTCTGGTTCCTGGCACAGATGGCGCCCGACGAGGCGTCCCCCCTGGTGCACGTGCCGTGCGGCTGCGCGGCGCGCTGGACGAGGCCGCTCTGATGTCGGCCCTCGCCGCCGTCGTGGCCCGCCACGAGGCGCTCCGCACCCGCTTCGCCGAAGTGTCGGGGAGCGCCTTCCAGGTGGTGGAGGACTCCGTCGACGTGGTGCTTGAGCGGGTGGCTGGCACCGAGGCGGAGTTGCCCGCCCTGCTGCGCGCCGCGGCCGCCAAGCCCTTCGACCTGAGCCGTGCCCCGCTGCTGCGCGCGATGCTCGTCCGGCTCGGCGCCGAGGACCACGCGCTGCTCCTGGCGGTGCACCACATCGTCGCCGACGGGGCGTCGATGGAGCTGATCGCCGAGGAGCTGAGCGCTCACTACCGCGGGGAGGAGCCGCCCGAGGAACCCGCCCTGCACTACGCGGACTACTCGACGTGGCAGCGCGAGCAGCTGACGGCGGACGCCCTGGAGGAGGGGCTCGGCTTCTGGCGCGAGCATCTCGCGGACGCCCCCGAACTGCTGGAGCTGCCCGCCGACCGCACCCGCCCCGCCGTGCAGAGCTACGCGGGGGGCACCCACCGGTTCGAGCTGGGCGAGGAGCTGACCTCGGCGGTCGTCCGGTTCGGCGCGGAGCGCGGGGCCACCCCCTTCATGACCATGCTCGCCGGGTTCCTGGCGTTCGTGCACCGCAGCACCGGGCGCGGCGACCTGGTCGTGGGCACGCCGGTGACGGACCGGCCCGACCCCGCCCTGGAGCGGGTGGTGGGTTCCTTCACGAACACGCTGCCGATCCGCAGCCAGGTGGACGGCGCCCTGTCCTTCGGTGAGCTGGTCGACCGGGTGGGGGCGGACGCCCTCGCCTGTTATCCGTACGCGGACGTGCCCTTCGAGAAGCTGGTCGACGACCTCCAGCCGTCCCGCCAGCTGAGCCACTCCCCCATCGTCCAGCTGATGTTCGCGTGGTACGAGAGCGAGGGCCGCACCCTGCGGCTGCCGGACCTGGACGCCGAGCAGGTGCCGCTGGACCTCGGGACGGTGCCCCTCGATCTGATCCTGACGGTGGAGCGGCACGCCTCCGGTGCCACCGGGGTGCTGGAGTACAACACGGATCTGTTCGACGCGGCCACCATCGAGCGGTACGCGGAGCAGTTGACGACCCTGCTGGCCGGTGCCCTCGCCCGGCCCGGAACGCCGATCGCGCGGCTGCCGCTGGCGACCGAGGCCGACGCCGAGGCCGTGCGCCGGCTCAACGACACCGCGCGGGACCACCCCCGTACCGAACTGGTGCACGAGCGGATCGCCGAGCAGGCCCGGCGCACCCCCGAGGCGACCGCCGTGGTCCACGGCGACGTCCGGCTCAGCTACGCCGAACTCGACGCGCGCGGCCGACCGCCTGGCCCGCTCGCTGATCGCCCGGGGCGCCGGCCCAGAGCAGCTGGTCGCCGTGGCGATGCGCCGTACCGAGGAGCTGCCGGTCGCGCTGCTCGCGGTGCTCAAGACGGGGGCCGGCTATGTGCCGGTGGACCCCGACTACCCCGAGCGGCGCAAGCGGCAGATGCACGACGACTCCGGGGCCGCCATCGTGCTGACCGGCGCGGAGCCGCTCGACGGGGACGCCGCCGCCGGGGACGGAGCCGTCCGTTCCGCGGTGCTGCCGGAGAACCCGGCCTACGTCATCTACACCTCCGGCTCCACCGGCACCCCCAAGGGCGTCACGGTGCCGCACCGCGCCCTCACCAACTTCCTCCACGCGATGGACGAGCACATCACCGCGGCCGAGGGCTCGGTGTGGCTGGCGACCACCAGCGTCTCGTTCGACATCGCCGGTCTCGAACTGCTGTGGACGCTGGCCCGTGGTGTCACCGTCGTCATCCAGGGCGAGCAGCGGGCGGCGCCGCGTCCCGCGGTGGACTTCAGCCTGTTCTACTTCGCCAGCGCCGAGGGCGAGCAGGGTCCCGAGCCGTACCGGCTGCTCCTGGAGGGCGCGAAGTTCGCGGACGAGCACGGCTTCGCCGGGGTGTGGACGCCGGAGCGGCACTTCAACCCCTTCGGCGGGCTGTACCCGAACCCGTCCGTGACCAGCGCCGCCGTCGCCGCGGTGACCCGGCGGATCGCCGTCCGCGCGGGCAGTGTGGTGCTGCCGCTCCAGGACCCGCTGCGGGTCGCCGAGGAGTGGGCGGTGGTGGACGGGATCTCGGGCGGCCGGGCCGAGGTGTCCTTCGCCTCCGGCTGGCTGGCCGACGACTTCGTCCTGGCTCCGGAGCGGCACGCCGACCGCAAGCGGGTCCTCATGGAGGGCATGGACACCGTGCGCGCGTTGTGGCGCGGCGAGAAGGTCGAGCGGGTCAACGGCGCGGGGGCCACCATCGAGGTGGCGTCGTATCCGCGCCCGGCCCGCGGTGAACTGCCCGCCTGGCTCACCTCGTCCGGTGATGTGGCCACCTTCGAGGCGGCGGGCCGCGCGGGCGTCAACCTCCTCACCCACCTGCTCGGCCAGAGCCTGGAGGAGCTGGCCGAGAAGGTGGCCCGCTACCGCGCGGCGTGGGCCGAGGCGGGGCACCCCGGCCGCGGCCGGGTGGCGCTGATGGTGCACACGGCGGTGGGCAGCGACGCCCAGGCGGTGCGGGAGCGGGCGCGCAAGCCCTTAGTTCGACTATCTGCGCAAGCTCGCTCGGGCTGGTGAAGCGGCTCCTGAGCAGCGAGGACGCGGCGGACATCGAGGCGCTGGCGCGGGAGGAGCTGGATGTGCTCCTGGAGCGCTATTACGACCGGTTCGCCGACGAGGCGGGGCTCATCGGTTCGCCCCAGTCGTGCGGGCCGATGGTGGAACGCATCGCGGCCTCCGGAGTCGACGAGATCGCCTGCCTGATCGACTTCGGCATCGACCCGGAGCAGGTCCTGTCCTCGCTGCCCCATCTGGACGCCCTGCGCGCCCAGTGGGCGACGGCGGTCGGCGCCGGGGAGCCGCAGGAGGACCAGTCGGCCCTCGCCCAGCTGACCCGGCACGGCGCGACGCACCTGCAGTGCACGCCGTCGCTGGCGCTCGCGCTGGCCGAGACGGACGGCGGTCTCGCCACCCTGGGGAAGCTGGAGCAGTTGGTGATCGGCGGTGAGGCCTTCCCGGCCGCGCTCGCCGCACGCCTCTCCGACGTGCTCCTCGGCCGGGTGCTCAACATGTACGGCCCGACCGAGACCACCATCTGGTCCAGTACGCACCCGGTGACGGGCGAGGGGCCGCCGCCGATCGGCCGCCCGGTCGCCAACACCCGCTTCCACCTGGTCGACCCGGCGGGCGAGCCGGTGCCGGTGGGCACCCCGGGCGAACTGCTCATCGGCGGGGACAGCGTGGTGCGCGGCTACTGGCGGCGCCCGGACCTGACCGCGGAGCGCTTCGTACCCGATCCGTTCGGTCCGCCCGGCGACCGGCTGTACCGCACCGGCGACCTCGCGGTGCTGCGGCCCGACGGGGTCCTGGAGTACCGCGGACGCCTGGACGACCAGGTCAAGCTGCACGGACGGCGTATCGAACTCGGGGAGATCGAGGCGCACATCGAGGCCTTCCCGGGCGTGGACCGGGCGGTCGTCGGTGTGGTCGGCGAGGGGGACCGTGCGGCGCTCGCCGCCTGGATACGTCCTCGCGGCGCCGCTCTCGACGCCGTGGAGGGCGACGATCCCGAGCTGATCCCGCTGCCGTCCGGCGGTGTGGTCGCCACCGGTGACCACCGGGCGGCGGCCGAGATCCACAAGGAGATCTTCGAGGACGGCGACTACCTGGGCGACGGCTTCCTGCGGCTGTGGGACGGCATGACCGTGCTCGACGCGGGCGCCAACGTCGGCGGCACCACGCTGTGGGCGCACCGCAGTTGCCGGCCGGCGCGGATCGTCTCCGTCGAGCCGATCCCGCCGACGTTCGACCGGCTGCGCCGTACCGTGCGGGCCAACGGCATCGACGCGGTGCTGGTCAACGCGGGGCTCTCGGACACCCCGGGCTCGGCGGAGTTCACGTACTACCCCGCCTTGACCGGCCTCTCCGGGCGCTACGCCGACCCCGAGGCCGACCGCAGGCGGGCGGCGGTGCTCATGCCCGCGGCCGACGCCGCGGACGTCGAGGACTTCCTGGCCGACCAGTACCGCAACGAACGCTTCACCTGCCGGCTCACCACGCTGCACGAGGTGATGGCCGAGCACGCCCTGACGGACGTCGGCCTGCTGAAGGTCGACGTGGAGCGGGCCGAGCTGGACGTGCTCGCGGGGCTCGACGAGGCCGACTGGCGGCGCGTACGGCAGGTCGCCGTCGAGATCGAGGGCGACGACCGGCGGGACGAGGTCCTCGCGGTGCTGGAGCGGCACGGCTTCGAGACCGCCAGCCGCACGATCCTCGCCGAGCTGGAAGTGGGCATCGTCTACGGCCGCAGGCCCGGTCTGCCGGACGCCGAGCTGCCCGCCGCCACCCCGGTCGGCGATCCGCCGGACCTGGACCGGCTCCGCGAGCACCTGGCGCGCGCCCTGCCCGGCTACATGGTCCCGGACCGCCTCACCCTGCTCGCCGCCTTCCCGCTGACGCCCAACGGCAAGGTGGACCGCAGGGCGCTGGCCGCCGCCCCGGCGCGGCGGGACAGCGCGACGCCGGGGCCCGCCACCGCCCAGGTGCCGCCCCGCAACGAGCTGGAACAGCGGCTGGCCGCGGTGTGGTGCTCGGTGCTCGGGGTGGAGCGGATCGGCGTCCACGAGAACTTCTTCGACGCGGGAGGCAACTCCCTGCTGCTCATCAGGGTGCACGCGCGCCTCGCCGAGCTGGGCGCCGGGATCACCGCGCCCCGCCTGGTGGAGCTGTTCGCGTACCCGACCATCGCCGCGCTCGCCGCGCACATGGGAGAGACGGGACCGGCCGCAGAGGCGGGCGGCCCGGCCCCGGCGGACGGCGCGGACCAGGACCAACGACGCAAGGCCCGAGGCCGGTTCCACCGCCGCAGGAAGGCGGGGACGGATGGCTGACGGGGGAGACATGGCTGAGCGGACGGACACGATGACGGATACGACGGGCATTGCGGGCACGGCGGGCACGGTGCACACAGCGGACGGGACGGACACCGAGGATCTCATCGCGATCGTGGGGATGGCCGGGCGCTTTCCCGGCGCCGACAGCGTTCCCGCGTTCTGGCAGAACGCGGTGGCGGGCACCGAGGCGCTCGTGCGGTACAGCCGCGACGAGCTGATCGCCGCGGGTGAGGACCCCGCGCTGGTCGACGACCCGGACTACGTCGCGTCGGGCATGCCCCTCGCGGACCACGACCGGTTCGACGCCAAGGCGTTCGGCTACACGGCGCGCGAGGCCCGGCTGATGGACCCGCAGGTGCGGATCTTCCTGGAGTGCGCCTGGCAGGCGCTGGAGGACGCCGGCTACGACCCGACCGCTACGCCGAGCGGGCCGCCGTGTTCGCCGCGGCCGGGATGACCCGCTACCTGTGGCTGAACGCGGTGCCCGCCCTGGGCGGTTCCCTCAACATGCTCGAAGGACGCATCCTCAACGACAAGGACTTCCTCGCCACGGCGGTCAGCTACCGGCTGGGGCTCCGCGGGCCCGCGGTGAGCGTGCAGACCGCCTGCTCCGCGTCGCTGGTCGCCGTGCACATGGCCGTACAGAGCCTGCTCTCCCACGAGAGCGACGTCGCGCTGGCGGGCGGCTCCACCATCGAACTCCCGCACCGCGTCGGCCACCTCTACAAGGAAGGCAGCATCTCCTCCCGTGACGGCCACTGCCGTCCGTTCGACCACCGCGCGGAGGGCACCGTGGGCGGCAGCGGCGCGGGCGCCGTGCTGCTCCAGCGGTACGACGACGCCGTCGCCGAGGGCCGCAGGGTGTACGCCGTGATCCGCGGCTCGGCGATCAACAACGACGGCGCGGCCAAGGTCGGCTTCACGGCACCCAGTGTCGAGGGGCAGGCCGCCGTGGTCCGCGACGCGATGTCGCTCGGTGACGTGGCCCCGCACACCATCGGGTACGTCGAGACGCACGGCACCGGCACGCGGATCGGCGACCCCATCGAGATCGAGGCGCTGCGCAGGCGCCTCGGGACGGCCGATGAGACGGCCTGGGCGGGCAGGCGCGTCGCGCTCGGCTCGGCGAAGGCGGGCATCGGGCACCTGGACGCCGCGGCCGGCGTGGCCGGGCTGATCCGTGCGGCGCTGGCCGTGCGGGACGGCGTCATCCCGCCCAGTCCGTACTTCGAGAAGCCCAACCCGCTGCTGGAACTGGACGACTCGCCCTTCTACGTCCCCGTGAAGAGCACGGTCTGGCCGACCGGCGACACGCCCCGGCGGGCCGCGGTCAGCTCGTTCGGTGTCGGTGGGACCAACGCCCATGTGGTGCTGGAGCAGGCCCCGGCCGAGGCCGCGGGGACGCCGAGCCCGCGCGGGCGTGAGCTGCTGGTGCACTCGGCCGTCGACGAGGACGCGCTGGAGCGGTGGCGGCTGCGGGTCGCCGACGCGCTCGACCTGCCGGACGCGCCCGCGGACCTGGTCGCGGACGCCGCGCACACCCTGGCCACCGGCCGGCGGATGCTGCCGCACCGGCTCGCGGTGGTCGCCGCCGACGCGCAGGAGGCGAGGGCCCGGCTGCGGGACGTGGACACGCGGCGGATCAGGGTGGCCGGTGAGCCGCCCTCCCCGGTGTTCCTCTTCCCCGGGCAGGGCGCGCAGCGTCCGGGCATGGCCGCCGCACTGCACAAGGTGGCGCCCCGTTTCCGCGAGGAGCTGGACACCTGCCTGGAGCTGCTGCGGGGCGAGGGCGTGGAGCTGCGGGACCTGCTGCTCGACCCCGCCGCCGACGCCGAGGCGCTCAACAGCACCGACAAGGCGCAGCCCGCGCTGTTCGCGTTCTCGTACGCGCTGGCCCGGCAGTGGCAGGAGTGGGGGGTGATCCCGCGAGCGATGGCCGGGCACAGCATCGGCGAGTACGTGGCCGCCTGCCTGGCCGGGGTCTTCGAACTGCCGGACGCGCTGCGCCTGGTGGCCGCCCGCGGCCGGCTGATGGCCGCGCTGCCGCACGGGAGCATGCTCGCCGTGGCGCTGCCCGAGGAGGAGGCGGCCGCCCACGCGCGGGACGCGGGGCTCGACCTCGCGGCGGTGAACGGACCGCGTCAGTGCGTGCTGTCCGGGACCGCGGAGGCGGTCGAGGAGACGCGTGCCGGTCTGGCCGCGAAGGGCGTGCAGTGCCGGGTGCTGCACACCTCGCACGCCTTCCACTCGGCGATGCTGGACCCCATGCTGGCCGCGTTCGAGCGGGAGTTGCGCGCCGTGCCGCTGCGGGAGCCGTCGCTGCCGTTCATCTCCTGCCTGACGGGACAGCCGATCACCGCGGAGCAGGCCTGCGACCCGGCGTACTGGTCGGCGCTGGCGCGCGGCACGGTCCGCTCGGCGCCGGGGTGGACCTGCTGGCGGCGCGGCAGGACACCCTGTTCGTGGAGGTCGGCGCGGGCAAGGGCATGTCGGAGCTGGCCCGCAGGCATCTGCGTGCGCTGCGGCACGCGCCCGTGGCCTCGCTCCCGTTGACCGGCACCGAGGCGCCGGACGCCCAGCTGCTGGCCGCGCTGGGCCAGGCGTGGGAGGCGGGGGCCGAGATCGACTGGGCCGCGTACTACGGAGAGGAGCGGCGCTCGCACGCCGAGCTGCCCGGTTACCCCTTCGCCCGGGACCGCTACTGGCTCGACGCGCCGGCCCGTACGCAGAGCGGTGTGGCCGTCACCGACGAGGCGGAGACCACCACGGCCGTACGGGAGGAGTCCGCCTCCGCCGCTCCGGCCGGTGCGGGCACCCGTACCGAGGCGATCGTGCTGGCCGCCTTCGCCGAGGCCTTCGGGATCGACGACATCGGCCTGGAGGACGACTTCTTCGGGCTCGGCGGCACCTCGCTGCTCGCGGCCGAGCTGGTGCACCGGCTGCGCAAGCAGCTGGGCACCGACTTCCCCGTGCGCTACCTCTTCGAGGCGCCGCAGGTCTCCGAGCTGGCCGCGCTGATCGACGGCGGCGGCGAAGGCGCCGCGCACGCCGGTCCCCCCGAGTCCGATGAACTCGACGAACTGATGGCCCAGCTGGCGGAGCTTCCGGAGGACGAACTCGTCCGGCTGCTCGGCACCGGCGGAGCAGAAGGAGTACAGGCATGACCCCGACCCCGCCGATGGCCGACGACGCGAGGGGCGCGCTGCGGGACCGGCTGGCCGCCCTCTCCCCCGCGCAGCGGGCGCGCTCACCGAGCGCCTCGGTGCGCGCGCCGCGGCCACCCGGCCGCCCCGGCGACCGCTGCGGTTCAGCCTCTTCTACTTCGCGAACACCGCGGGGGACAAGGGCCGCCCGTACCGCTTCCTGATGGAGACGGCCCGGCAGGCCGACCGGCTCGGGTTCGCCGCGGTGTGGACGCCCGAGCGGCACTTCCACGACTTCGGCGGCATCTATCCGAACCCGTCGGTCCTCGGCTCCGCGCTGGCGGCCGTGACCGAGCGGGTCCAGATCCGGGCGGGCAGTCTGGTGCTGCCGCTGCACCACCCGGTGCGGGTGGTGGAGGACTGGTCCGTCATCGACAACCTCTCCGGCGGCCGGGTCGGCATCTCCTTCGCCACCGGCTGGCACGGCACCGACTTCGTCATCGCCCCGGAGAAGTACGACGACCGCCGCCAGTACACCTGGGACACCATCCCGGTGGTGCAGAAGCTGTGGCGGGGCGAGGAGGTCACCCTCCCCGGTCCGAAGGGCACGGAGATCACCCCGACGCTCTATCCCCGGCCGGTCACCCCCGAACTGCCCATCTGGGTCACCGCTTCCGGCAACCCGGACACCTATGTGCAGGCCGGCCGGCTGGGCGCGAACATCCTGACCGGGCTGATCGGCACGGAGACGGAGCAGCTCGCCGCCAACATCGCGCTCTACCGCAAGGAGCGCGCCGCCAACGGCCATGACCCCGCCACCGGCACGGTCAGCGTCATGCTGCACACCTACCTGGAGGAGGACGCGACCGCGGCGCGCGAACGCTGCCGCGAGCCGCTGCGCGAGTACCTGCGCGGCTACCTCGGGCAGCAGAGCGACATGGTCGAGGGCTCCGGTACGGACGCCGGGGGCGCCGACATCGAGGCGCAGCTCGACTTCGCCTACGAACGCTACGCGCACCAGACGGCGCTGATCGGCTCGCCGCAGACCGTGCGCCCCCTGCTGGACCGGCTCGCTGAGGCGGCGTCGACGAGGCGGCCTGCCTGGTGGACTTCGGCGTCACGCTGGAGCAGGCGCAGCGGAGCATCGACCTGCTGGCGGGGGTGCAGGAGTCGTACAGGGGCGAGCCCGCCGACTCCACCGCTGCGGGCGGCGCGCCCCTCGTCGCGCCCGCCGCCGCCTCGCCCGTCACCACCGCCCCGCTCGGCATCGACCAGGAGCGGATGTACCGGGTGCAGAAGGCCCTTCCGCCGGGCCCCGCCAACTACGTCACCACCGGACTGCGTATCCGCGGGCCGCTGCGGCCGGAGCTGCTGGAGCAGGCGTTGCGGACGGTGGTGGGCAGGCACGAGGTGCTGCGCACCGCGTTCGGCGAGTCGGCGAGCGGTGAGCCCTTCCAGCGGATCGGGGCGCCCGACGAGTTCCCCGTGGCCCTGGAGCGCTTCGACGTCACCGATGTCGCCCCTGCCGAGCGGGTGCGCGCGGCGCGCGCCGTCCGTACGGAGCTGGCCCGGCGGCCCTTTGCCGCCGGCCTGCCGCCGATGCGGCTCGCGCTGATCACGCTGGGGGCCGAGGAGTTCCAGCTCGCGGCCGTGAAGAACCACATGATCACCGACTGGGTGTCCTTCACCGTCTTCCTCAAGGAACTCTTCACCGTCTACGGGGCGTTGCTGCAGGGCCGTACCGCCGACCTGCCGCCGTCCGTGCCCTACCGGGTCTTCGCGGAGCAGGAGCGCGCCCGGCTGCGCGACGGCCTACTGGACGACCAACTGGCCTACTGGGAGCGGGAGCTGGCGGGTGCTCCGGCCCCGGCGACCTTCCCGCTGAAGGAGTCGCTGGGCGGCGAGCGCCCGGCCGTGCCGTCCTTCGCCGGCCACCGGGCCTGGATGCTGTTCCCCGACCGGACCACCGCCCAGCTGAACGCGCTGAGCAGGGCCGAGCGTGTCACGCCGTTCATGACGGCCTACACCGCGCTGGCCGCCTCGCTCGGCCGGACCACCGGCGAGGGCGACCTGGTGCTCGGCTCACCGACCGCCAACCGCGACCGCTCGCCGGACAACCTGCTGGGCCTGCTGCTGCGGCCGATGCTGCTGCGCACCCGGCTGCGCCCCGAGCAGACCTTCCGCGACGCCCTCGCCGACGTACGCCGGACGGTGTCGGGCGCGCTCTCCCACGCGGAGGCGCCCTACCAGTCGCTGGTGGACCGGCTGGCCCCGGAGCGGGACATCTCCTGGACGCCGCTGTTCCGGCTCCGTTACCTCTTCCTGCCCTGGAACGACCCGTTCGAGATGTCGGGGCTCCAGCTGAACCCCATCGACACCGACCCGCAGACGTCCCTGTACGACAGCACGCTGACGCTCTGGGACAGCCGGCTCGGCGCCTTCGGCAGGTTCGAGTACGCGTTGGACCTGTTCGACCACGACACGGTCGTCCAGGCCATCGAGACCTTCGCGACGATGCTCTCCGCGGCCGTCGCCGACCCGGACACCCGCATCGGGGACCTGCCGGACACGTCCGCCCACCGCTACCACGTGGACGTCGACGAGTTGGAAGCCCACCTCGGCTCCGAGGGCCCCCCGCAGGACCGTCGATGAGGAAAGACACCATGGACACGCACTCCACACCGCCGGACCTCGGCCGCCGGCCCGACGACATCCGGGCGGCCGCCGTCGGTGCCTGGGAGGCCGCGCTCGGCAGGACGGATCTCGACGCCGACGCGGACTTCTTCGAGCTGGGCGGCGACTCGATCGGCGGGGCCCGCCTGATGGCCTCGCTGCGCGGTCGGTTCGGCGACGAACTGCCGCTCACGCTCCTCTTCTTCCACCCCCAGCTGGATGAGTTCTGCGAGGCCCTGGTGGAGGCCGTCGAGAAGCTGCCGCCGCCGCAGGAACCCGCCGCGGCCGAAGAGCACGCGGAGCCGGTGCCGGACGAACTGCCGCTCTCCCCGGAGCAGGAGGCCCAGTGGGTCGCCGAGCAGGTCACCCCCGGCAACCTCGCCTACACCGAGCTGCTCTCGCTGCGCCTGCGCGGCGCGCTGGACCCAGAGCGGCTGCGCTCGGCCGTCGACGCGCTCGTCGTACCACGAGGCGCTGCGCACCGCTTCCCGGCCGGCCCCGACGGACGGCCGGTGCAGGAGATCCTGCCCGCGGACACCGCGCCGCGGCCGCCGCTGGTGCTGCGGGACGCCGCGGACGAGGACGAGGCCCGTGCCTACGCCCTGGACCAGCTGGCCGAGCCCTTCGACCTGGGCGCCGGTCCGCTGCTGCGGCCGCATCTCGTGCGGCTCTCCGCCACCGACCACGTCTTCCTGCTGTACTCCCACCACATCGTCGCCGACGGGCCGACGATGGAGGTGCTCTGCGCGGAGCTGGCCGCTCTCTACGCGGGCCGCGAACTGCCCGGTCCCGCGCCCTCGTACGCGCAGTACACCCGTCAGCAGCACGCCAAGGACCTCGACGTACAACTCGCCTACTGGCGCGAGGCGAACGGCGCCGGCGAGCTGGAGTTGCCGCTGGACCGGCCCCGGCCCGCGGTGCGCGACACGGCGGGCCGCCGGTTCCGCTTCGCCGTGCCGGGCGCGGTCAGGGACGGCCTTGACGCGCTGGCGCGGGAGCAGCGGGCGACGCGCTTCACGGTGCTGCTCGCCGCGTTCCAGGTGCTGCTGGGCCGCTGGGCCGGCAGCGAGGACGTGGTGGTCGGCTCCCCGGTGACCTCGCGGTCGCGGCCCGGCCTGGAGCGGATGGTGGGCGCCCTGGTCAACATGGTCTCCTTCCGCGGCGACCTGAGCGGGGACCCCACCTTCCGCGAGCTGCTCGACCGCACCCGGCAGGCGGGCTTCGGCGCGATGGCCCACAGCGACGTGCCGTTCGGCCGCGTGCTGTCCGAACTGGAGCTGGAGCGGGACAGCGCGCGGCCCCCGCTGTTCTCCACCACCCTGGTCTCCCAGCCGACCCCGCCCGCCATCCGCGCCGACCTGGGCGAGGTCTCGGCTGTCTTCTTCCCGGTGCCGCGGCACGCGACGTACGACTTCAGCCTGTACGTCTGGGAGGCGCCACGGGAGTTGCTCGTCGACGTCGAGTACGCCACGGCGCTCTTCGACGAGGCGACGGTACGCCGCTTCGCCGACCGGTTCGGCGCGCTCCTGGAGGCCGTGACGGCCGCGCCCGACCGGCCGCTGTCCGCGCTGGAGACCGTCCCCGAGGCGGAGCTGCGGCAGGTGCTGCACGCGTGGAACGACACGGGGGCGGAGCTCGGCCCCGAGGCCTGCGTCCACGAACTGTTCGAGGAGCAGGCGCGGGCCACGCCGGACCGCACCGCCGTGATCAGCGCGGAGCGCAGCCTCAGCTACGCCGAACTGGACGCCGAGGCCGACCGGTTGGCGGCCCGGCTGCGCGAGCTGGGCGCCGGGCCGGAGACGGTGGTCGCGGTCTGCCTGGAGCGGTCGGTGGGGCTGCTGGTCACGCTCCTCGCCGTGCTGAAGGCGGGCGGCGCGTATCTGCCGCTCGGCCCCGACTGGCCCGCCGCGCGCCGGGAGCTGATGATGTCCGACGCGGGCGCCGAGCTGCTGGTGGACGCCGCGGGCGTCCGGCGCCGCGCCGAGCGCCGGCCACGGCAGCCGCCCGGTCCGACGGCCGCGCCCGGCCCGGCGACCTCGTCCTACGTGATCTACACCTCGGGCTCCACCGGCGCGCCCAAGGGCGTCATGGTCGCGCACCGCGCCGTCGTGAACCGGCTCCGCTGGATGCGCAGGGACTGCGGGCTCGGCCCGCGGGACGTGGTGCTCCAGAACGCGGTCCCCACCTTCGACTACGCGGTGTGGGAGCTGTTCGGGCCGCTGCACATGGGCGCGACGGTGGTGCTGCCCAGCGCGGCGGGCCACCGTGACTTCACCGAGCTGACCGGGCTGATCGTCGAACACGGGGTCACCGTGGCGCACTTCGTCCCGTCACTGCTGCGGCACTTCGTCGAGGAGCCGCAAGCCGCGCGGTGCACGGGGCTGCGGGTGCTGTTCAGCGGTGGCGAGCCGCTGGACCCGGCGCTGGCGGCCAGGGCGCAGGAGGTGCTGCCGGGCGCGCGTCTGTTCAACGCGTACGGTCCGACGGAGGCCACCGTGGACGTCACCTGCTGGGAGGTGCCGCGGCGGCCCGGCTCGGTGGCCATCGGCGGGCCCGTGGCCAACACGACCTGCTACGTGCTGGACGAGCGGATGCGGCCGCAGCCGATCGGTGTCCCGGCGAGCTGTATCTCGGCGGGGTCCAGCTGGCCCCGCGGCTACCGCGGGCGGCCGGGCACGACCGCCGAGCGGTTCGTCCCCGACCCCTTCCGGCCCGCCCGGCGGGCGGCTCTACCGCACCGGGGACCGGGTGCGCTGGCGTGCCGACGGGGTGCTGGAGTACGTGGACCGCGTCGGACCGGCAGGTCAAGATCCGCGGCGTGCGGGTGGAGCCGGGTGAGGCCGAGGCCGCCCTGCTCGCCCACCCCGCGGTCCGTGAGGCGGCGGTCGTGGCGGTGGCGGGCAACGGCGGGCTCCGGCTCGTCGCCTACCACTGCGGGGCCCCGGCGGGCGGCGAGCGGGAGCTGCGGGAGCATCTCGCGGCGCGGCTGCCCGAGTTCGCCCTGCCCGCGGTCTTCGTGGAGCTGCCCGACGGGCTGCCGAAGCTCTCCAGCGGCAAGCTGGACCGCGGCGCTCTGCCCGCGCCGGAGCGGCCGGGGCCCGCCGCGGTCGAGGCCACCGGTGCGACGCCGCCGCTCGCGCGCGCGAGCTGATGCTCGCGGCGCTGTGGGCCGAGGTGCTCGGGGTGGACCGGATCAGCCGGGAGGACAGCTTCTTCCAGCTGGGCGGTGACTCCATCCTGGGCATTCAGATGGTCGCGAGGGCGCGCAGAGCGGGTATCGAGGTGACGGTTCCCGTGCTCTTCAGGCATCCGACCCTGGCCGCGCTCCGCCGCGGCCGCCCGAGAAGGGGGACGGGCGGCGAGCAGGGCGGCGGCGTGGCCAGGGTCCCGGCGGGGAGCCGTACCCGCTTCCCGCTGACGCCGCTGCAGCGGGAGATGCTGCGGGAGGCCGCGACGGCTCCCGGCCGCGGGACGTACATCGTCCCGCCGAGCTGCTGCTGGAGGGCGAGATCGACCCGGAGGCGATGCGGACCGCTTTCCGCCGCCTGGTCGAGCGCAACCCGGTGCTGCGCACGTCGGTGACGTTGCACGAGCGGCGGGAGCTGAGCGAGCAGACGGTGCATCCGGCGACGGAGCCGTCCTTCCGCCACGAGGACTGGAGCGCGTACCCGCCCGAGGAACAGGAGCGCAGGCGCCGCGAACTGCTGGAGGAGGAGTGGCGCGCCGGGTTCCCCGCAGGAGCCACCCAGCTCAGCCGTATGGTCCTGCTGCGGCTCGGTGAGCGCCGCTGGGCCATGGTGTGGACCCGGCACAACGCGCTGCCTGGACGGCTGGAGCTTCGCCCAGCTCTACGACGAACTGCTGGAACTGCACGCGGCGGTGCGCGCCGACGGTCCCGAGCCGCCCGCGGAACCGCGCGAGTGCTTCAGCAGCTACGTGGAGTGGCTCGGCGCACGGCAGCGGGAGTCGGCGGAACGGCTCTGGGAGGAGCATCTGCGCGGTCTCGCCCCGCGCACGGTCTTCTCCCCGGAGGTGAGGCCCTCCCCGCTGCCGTACGGGGAACTCCGCTTCCCGCTCCCCCAGCGGGCGGAGACGTTCGCGCGGGAGCACGGGCTGACGATCAGTACGCTGCTGGAGGCGGCCTGGGCGATCGTGCTGGCCCGGCGCACGGGCACTCCTGACGTCCGGTACGGCCTGGTCTTCTCCGCCCGTGAGGCCGAGGTCCACGACGTGGAGCGGATGCTGGGCCTGATGATCAACACGCTGCCGTCCGGGCTGCGGATCGACGCCGGGGAGACGGTGGCCGGCTGGCTGGAGGGGCTCCACCGGCGCGGGGCCCGGCTCAAGGAGCTGTCCACGGCCGACTTCGGGGTTCTTCAGGAACGGGCGGGCACGTCCGGGGCCCTGTGGGACACCCTGTTGATCATCCACAACTACCCGCACAACTTCCAGGACGTGCCGGCCGGCGGGCTCAGGGTGGTGGAGACCGCGGGCTTCTCCCGGGTCGGCGCCGCGCTGATCGTCTCGGTGGACGTCAAGCCGCTGCGGCTCGCCATGATCCATGACGAGGCCAGGGCCGAGGAGCCGGTGGTGCGGGAGCTGGCGGCCGAACTGTCCGAGGTGCTGGAGCAACTGACGGCGGGCGTGGACCGCAAGGTCGGCGATCTCCTCGGCTAGCCCCGGCACGGCCGAAGCCGGTGGGAGAGGCACCTCGCCTCTCCCACCGGCCCCGGTGGACGTGTCAGGACTGCCGGGCGGCCCGCAGGTCGCTCTCGACGGCCGCCGTGATCAGCGGGAAGGACTCCGGCTCGAAGAACGCCTCCTCGCCGCTCGGCAGCATCCGAAGCCGGAACCGGTCCTCGGTGTGCTGCTTCCAGGCGGCCACGGACTCCGGCGGGACGACCTCGTCGTACTCGCCGGTGAACGCGGAGATCGGGCAACGCACCGAGGAGTGACTGTCCTTGGCCGCGTAGCGCTCGACGAGCCGGCAGTCCGCCCGGTAGCTCGGCAGCATCAATTCCATGAACAGCGGGTCGGACTTGAGCGGGCTGTTGTCCCGCACCCGGGTCGGATCGGCGAGGAACTGCTCGTCGGTGAGCTGTTCATCGGTCACCTCGGGAGGGACGAGCAGATGCGGGGCACTCTCCGCCGAGACGAACACGCCGACCGGGCCGGGCAGTCCGGGTTCGGTCCGCTCCAGGTGGGCCGCCAACTCAAAAGCGATCAGCGATCCCATGCTGTGGCCGAAGAAGGCGAACGGCACGTCCAGGTGGCCCCGCAGCGCGGTGGCCAGCTGCTGCACCAGTTCGTCGATGTCGCGCACCGCCGGTTCGGCGAGCCGGCCCTCCCGCCCCGGGGTCTGCACCAGGACGGGTTCGACCTCGGGACCGAAGCTGTCGGCGAGTTCCCGGTAGCCGGAGGCTCCCTTGCCGGCGTAGGGGAGGAAGAACAGCCGGGTGGCCGCCTCGTCCCGGGGCCGCCGGTAGGCGATCCACTTGTCTTTCTTGTCTTTCGCGGTGCCGGTCATCTCGCTAGCCCTGCGTCTCCATCTCGCGGCGCAGGCTCAGCGGCCGCATATCGGTCCACACCTCGGCGATATGACCGAGGCACTCTTCCTTTGTGCCGGTTACCCCGTCCGCACGCCAGCCGTCCGGTATATCCTTGCCCTGCGGCCAGATCGAGTACTGCTCCTCTTCGTTGAGGACCACGGAAAAGAGACCTTGCTCGCTCACACGAACCTCCAGATGGCACATGAATACAGCCGTCGCGGACAGCCGATCTTGACCTAGAAGCTAACAGCGCGATCCCCGGACGGCAAGGCTCCACGGACAGTCGGAACGAATGTGCCGGCGCAGGTAAATCCCGTCCCTGGTTTCATTGAGATCGCGCACCTGAAACTTTAGACTTGCACCGCTGTTCCACCCCGTCGCCGCCGACTTGGCGACGGGATGAGATCGACGGCAAGCGGAATGCCTCATTCATGGGCTGATTCCGCTCGCCGCATCACCAACGCGTGAAGGGATGCACGAAATGGACGAGGTATTCGCGGAGGTCCACGAGATCCGGCAGACCCTTCCGGAGCGAGCGCCGTTCCGGGACGAGACGACCCTCAAGGACCTGTCCACGAAGCTCGAGAGCAGCAGTTCGATGCGGGGACTGCCGGCCGTCCAGGCTCTTCTGGAAGACATACGCTCCTTCAAGGAGGGCAATCGCCTCGAAGCCGTGAAGGAGCACATCAACACCCGCAGGGACAATCACATCTTCTCGCTCTTCGACGCCTCGTACTTCCCGAAGCTGAGCCTGGACTACCTCACCTACGAGACGCTTCCCACGGACCCGCATCTCGCCGACAGGTACGCGAGCAACACCATGCCGGTGAACATTGTCGGGGCGACCCAGGGATTCCACTCGCGGGTCGTCGTGGCACTCTTCCCGGAGAATCACATAGACGGCATCCAGAAGCCCGAAGACCTCATCTTCTATTTCGTGGACAAATTCGTCGAGCGGCACAACCGAATAACCCGGAAAATGATCGACGCGGTCATGGAGCCGGGCAGTTTCCCGAGAATTCAGGGCGCCCCTGACAAGAAGGTCGAGCAGGCCGCCTCATGGTGGGTACGGCTGCATGAATACCACCACCAGCAGGGCGACATGCCCATTCCCGACTTCCTCTCCTCGAAGAAGATGAAGCCCCTGGCGGGCCTGGAGGAGCTGCGGGTCGACGTGTCGGGCATGCTGGCCTGCCTCCAGGACGAGGACCTGCCGCGGGACGAGGCCATGGCGGCCTACGAGTTCATCCTCGCCGAGCGGCTGCTGCGCTACGCCGTGGAAGGCATCCCCCGCCCCAACTACGACGCGGTGGCCTCCCAACTGCTCTTCAATTACCTCACGGAGCACAAGGGCATCCGTCTCGACGGCGGGCGGATCAGGCTCTCCGCCGACCTGCCGGCCGTCCTCGCGGCCTTCCTCCAGGAGATCCAGACCATCGAGAGCCGAATCCACACGGAACCCGTGGAGGCGGTCAAGAAGCAGCTGCTCGAATTCACCAACGCCTACACGGTCTTCGACCCCGAGGTACGCGACTACCAGCACATCCCGTACTTCGCCGAGATCAAGCAGCGGCTCGGTGTCTGACCGGCGGGGTGGGCTCCCCACGCCCGTCCCGGACCCCCACGCGACCGAGTCGGAGGCTGTCTCGTGACGGTGCCCGCACAGCGACGCACACCCGTGAGCGCGCAGGACTACCGGGAGGCCATGTCGCTGCTCGCGGCCCCGGTCTGCGTCGTCACCACGCGCCATGACGGGCAGGACTGGGGCCTGACCACGAGCACCGTGACGGGCGTCTCGCTCGATCCGCCGCTCGTCTCGGTCTCCGTGGCACGGTCGGCCAGCTGCCACGGAGCGCTCTCCCGGGCCCCGGAGTTCGTGGTCAACGTCCTCGGCGACCATCAGCGCCGGCTCGCCACCCGCTTCTCCACCCGGGACATCGACCGGTTCGCGGGCGGAGAGATCTCCGTCCTGCCGGGCACGGAACTCCCGGTGCTCACCGACGCGAGCGCGCACTATCTGTGCACCCGGCAGGACGTCGTCGCGGTGGGCGACCACGACCTGCTGATCGGCGAGCTGACGGACACCCGGCTCCGCCCGGAGGCGAGCCCGCTGGCCTGGTACCGCCGCGCGTTCCACCGCATCGAACCGTACGACTGAAGCCGTACGACTGAACCGGCCCCGGCGCCGGCACGAAATCCCGAGCAGAGGTAGTCCCAGTGAGTCAAGCGAGTCATGTGAGCCACGCAGCGGCCACGATCGACCCCCACCCGACCGGCCCTTCCGCGCCCGCCTCCGGGTGCCCCTACCAGAGCGGTTCCGGGACGACGACCGACCCGTGCCGCGACTATCTGGGCCTGCGGGAGGAGGAGCCCGTCCGCTGGGACGAGGACCTCGAACTGTGGTTCGTCACCGGGTTCGGCGCGGCCACCGAACTCCTGCGCCACCCCGCGCTGTCCTCCGCGTGGCCGGAGCGGGGAAGCACGCCTCTGCACGCGGCGGCCGGCGGTGCGGGCGGCGACGGGGCGCGCACCTCGGGGCTCGTGCGCAAGTGGTTCATGTTCAACGACAACCCGGCCCACCACCGTGCCCGGAAACTGGTCGCCCCGCTCTTCTCGGCCGAACGCGTCGCCGCGCACCAGCCCTTCATCGAAGGGCTGGTCGCGGAGCTGCTGGCCGCAGGCGGCGACTCCCTGGAGATCATGGAGGGCCTCGCCATCCCGCTCTCGGGCCGGGTCATCTGCCGCATCCTCGGCCTGGACGCGGCCCTCGCGCCCCACCTCGAACCGTGGGCCCTGGATGTCGCGGCCCTGCTGGTGGCGGACTACCTGCCCGAGGTGGTGAGCCGAGGACACGCCGCCCTGCAGGACATGACCGCGCTCATCGACCGGGCACTCGAAGGGGAACTGCCCGAGGGATCGGCGCTCCATCTCCTCCGGCAGGCCCACCGCGACGGCGAGATCGAGCTCCAGGACGTCTGGGCGACGGCGACGTTCCTCATCTACGCCGGGTTCGAGACGACGTCCACCTTCATCGGCAAGGCGGTGCGGTCGATCCTGCACACGAACTCCTGGGAGCGGCTGCGCGAGGCCGACATGGGTCTCGCCGTGGAGGAGTTGCTGCGCTTCGACACCTCCGTCCAGCAGGTGGCGAGGCTCGCGACGGAGACATTCGAGGTCGGCGGCCAGAAGATCGCCGCCGGTGACCTGGTCCTCATCATGCTCGGCACCGCCAACCGCGACGGGGAGGTCTTCGACCGGCCCGACCACCTCGACCACGACCGCCGGATCAGGCGTCATCTCGGTTTCGGGTTCGGCGCCCACTACTGCCTGGGCGCGGGCCTGGCCCGCCTGGAGGCCCGGATCGCCCTGGAAGGCCTGCGCGACAAGTGGGAGACCCTCCGGTTCCTGGAGCCGCCGAGGACGCGGTCCCACTTCGGGATCACCGCGCTGGAACACCTGGTGGTCACAGGCGCCCAGGCCCGGCCATGACGAACCGGCCCGTGCCCTGCTCCCCAGGTCGCTGACCCGGAGGCCACCGGCACGGCACGCGATGGGCCGGGGGTTATCCCCCGGGTGAACTCGGAGGCGCACCGCAGCGCGCCGCGGTGCCCCCGCGCAGCATGATCGTTTCCCCGGCCCAGGTACCGAGTTGAGGAGCGATCACGATGGCGGCGCACGAGAAGCTGTTCGGCCGACGGGAGCTGCTGCTGGTCTCGGCGGCGGGAGCGGCGGGAGCGACCGTGTGGGCGGCGCCGAAGGCGGGTGCGGCCACGGCAAGGGGAGACCAACGGGCTCCGGTCGTACGGGCACTTGAGCACGCCGCCCACCCGCTGCGCTCCACGGACCCCGGTGGCCGCACCACCGACCTGCGTGCGCTGGGCGAGATGGTCGGCGATGCCGAGGTGGCCGGGCTCGGCGAGGCCACCCACGGCTCGCACGAGTTCTTCGCCATGAAGGAGCGGGTCTTCCGCCACCTGGTCGAGGAGAAGGGGTTCACCACCTTCGCCCTGGAGATGAGCTGGACGGCCGGGCTCCGGATCGACGAGTACCTCCAGGGCGGCGAGGGCACGGCCCGGCAGGTCGCCGAGGAGACGCTCGCCGGATCGCCCTGGGAGCGCGAGGAGTTCGTGAGCCTGATCGCCTGGATGCGGGAGCACAACCGCCGCCATCCGCGCCGCAGGGTCCGCTTCATGGGCGACGACATCGGCGCCCCGAAGCTCGGCGACCGGATCTTCGACCGGGTGACCTCCTACGTACGCGAGGCCCGGCCGAGTGCGCTGCCCCGGCTGGTCGCGTCGTACAGGGATCTGCGCCCCTTGGACGACATCTTCGCCTACCTGGGGAAGCCGCTCGCCGAACGGCGGCGGAACGCCGTCGCGGCGCAGCGGGCGCTGGAACTGGTGACCGCGGCGAGGGGCGCGGACGGCGAGGCGTACGCGTGGGCGGTGCAGCATGCCCGGAACATCGCGCAGACCTTCGCGTTCGCCGCCGTCGATGTCGCCGACCCGGCCTCGGTGACGGCGGCGGAGCACCTCCGTGACCGGGCGATGGCCCACAACGTCGCCTGGTGGCACCGCCGGACAGGCGGCAAGGTGCTGTTGTCCGCGCACAACGGCCACGTCGGCTTTCTCTCCACGCACCCGCGGATGTACCCCAAGACGCAGGGGTCCTCTCTGCGTGACGCCCTCGGCAGGAAGTACCTGGCCATCGGCTTCACCTTCGCCGGTGGCTCTTTCCTCACCAAGGACACCTCCCTCGGCGGCGACTGGACGAAGATCACCGTGCCGCCCGCCACGCGCGGGATGAACGAACACACCCTCGACCAAGTGCGCCACCGCGACTACTACGTGGACCTGCGCACCGCCCCGCCCACGGCACGCGCCTGGCTGAACACGGCCCGCCCCACCTATGACGCCGGCTCGGTGTTCGAGTCCGACCCGCTGCCCACGCTCGCCCTGGGCCGGGCCTACGACGTCCTGATCCACCTGCACCGCGTCCGCGAGGCGGAGAAGCTCTGAGCGGCCGCCTCACATCCGAGGGCCGGGGCCGGTCCGCCAGACGAAGACGTCCGTGCTCGGCCCCCGTTCGGAGAACCGGCCCCGCGGGGAGGCCTGCCGCAGCAGCTCCCGCAGGGCCGCCTCGAACTCCTCGCGGCGCGGGCCGAAGAGGTGCGGGGCCGAGAACGACATCGAGAACACCCACGCGACGACGTCATCCTCCGTACGCACCAACGCCTGACCGCCCGGCACGACATGGCGCCGCGGACCGGAGAACCCCGCCCTGGTGAGGATCTCCCTCTCACCGCTCGGCGTGCCCCGCGTCAACACCCCTTGACCGGCCCGCCTCACCGGTCCGAGGTAATGTCGCACCAGTTCGTCGATCGCCGCGTACGGCACCGCCGGATGCGGGAGCCCGTCGACGCCGCGCGACCCGGTCTTCACATCGGATACGTGCACGAGCGCCCCGCCCGGCCGGAGCAGGTCCCGGGTGGTCGCCGCGCACCAGTTCGCGGTCCATCCAGTGGAAGGACTGGGCGAAGACCGCCACGTCGAACAGGCCAAGCCCTTGCGGCAGTTCCTCGGCCCGGGCCCGCAACCACCGTGTCCTGTGGGCCACTTTGCGCTCGGCGGCCTGCCGTTGCGCTTCGGCGATCATCTCCGGGTCGGGGTCCACGCCCACGACCTCGCCGAACAAGGGGGCCAGCAGCAGGGCGAGCGTTCCCGGCCCGCAGCCCACATCGAGGAGGCGTCCTCGCCCGCCGGGTGCGAGAACGCCTGCGAGAGTCTGCGCGAGGCCGGGGGCGTAGGGAAGCCTGCCCCGTCCGTAGTACGGGGCGGCGCCCGCGAACAGCGTGGCGTCCCACTCCCAGCCGTCCATCACGTGCGGCCGCGTCTGGCGGGCCCTGTCAGGCCGTGGCGTGCGGACGGCTGCTCGCGTCGGCGCGGTCGGCCTCGTCACGGGCCAGGAGCGAGAGCAGGGAGGCCACGGCCAGCCCGGACTCCGCCGGGTGACGCAGCACCTTGCTGGGGTCGATCCGGTAGGTGTTGGTGCGTCCCTCCCTCGTGTGGGAGAGATAACCGTCCTGCTCCAGGTCCGCGATGATCTTCTGCACCGCGCGTTCGGTGAGTCGGCAGTGTGCGGCAATGTCGCGGATGCGGGCGTTGTGATCGTCCGCGATCGCTGCCAGCACCCGCGCGTGGTTAGTGATAAACGTCCATCCGGTGTGTGGCTCGGGCACTCCATCCATGCCTCAACTCTAGCGACTCGCCATACGCGTTTTCAAAAACACGTACTACATTTCCGGTATTAATTGACGTGTGTACGCCGCTCCCGGCAGCCTGGGGGCGGCGGTAGGCGTTGACGAGAGGGAGAGGCCATGCCGGAGCCTGCACAGTCTGAGCGTTCCCTCATGGGGCGGGGCGCCGGGCAGGGCCGGGGCGGCGGGACACAGGTGCCGCCGCCACCGATGTCGTCCCCATCGTCCTTCGAGACGGTGGCGGAGGGTGACGACCGGATCACGCTGGCGCTGCGCGGGGATCTCGACCTGGAGGCCGGTCGCACGCTGCGGCCCGGCCTGAACCAGGCCCTCGGCAGTCCGGCCCGCGCCGTCGAGCTGGATCTGAGCGGGGTGGGGTTCTGCGACTGCTCCGGCCTGAACCTCCTGCTCGGCCTGCGGCAGCGGGCCCTGCTCCTGGGCAAGGCCGTCCGCATCGCCGCCGGGAGCCCGGCGTCGACCGCATCCTGGACCTGACCGGCACCCGGTACCTCTTCACACCCGAGGGCCAGAAGGACGGGCCCGCGCCGACGGCGGCCGGCGACCCGGACCGGGACGAGGAGTCCGGCCAGGATCTGCGGACCGTCGTCGCCCAGCTGCGCAGGGCCATGCAGACGCGGCCCACCATCGACCTGGCCCGGGGCATCCTGATGTCCTCCTTCAGCCTGAGCCCCGAGGCGGCCTGGGAGGTGCTGGTCACGGCCTCGCAGAACACCAACACGAAGCTGCACCGCCTGGCCGGCGACCTGGTCGGCACCGTTCAGGGGAGCACCCTGCCGGAGGGCGTCCACCGGCAGCTCGTGGACGCCATCAGCAAACCCACTCGGCCCGCGCGCGCCCGTGCCCGACAGGGCCGGCCCCTCCGTCCCCTCGCAGAACACCCGTTGACCTGCCGCCGCAGGCCGTGCCGCCGCTCGGGGCGGCACGGCTCGGGCCCGACGTGTCAGCGACATGTCAGCGCCGCCCGGCAGGCTGCCGCGCACCAGCGGGAAGGACGAGGTCCATGCGCCAGCAGCGGTGGCGGTACCGGGTGTCGCAGCACTGGTCGCAGGTGTGGGGCGTCGCGGCGGCTCGGTCGGCCCGGGCGCCCCGGCAGCCCACGCCGCCCACGCCGCCCACGCCGCTCGGCGGTGAACGTGAGTCGCCGTGCACAGCGGCAAGTGCCTGGAGGCCAAGGACTCCTCGCAGTCCCCCGACGCGCCGGTCCTCCAGGCCGACTGCGCGGGGCAGCCCGGCGCCGAGTGGTACGTACGCGAGTCCTCGACCGGCGGCCACACGATCCACATCGTCAACGCGCACAGCGGCCACTGCCTGACCGTGCCCGGCCCGGCCTCCGCGCGCGTGGGCACCCAGACCCGTCAAGGGGCGTGTTCCGTCACCGCGGGCGCCGATTTCCGCCTCGTGGACACCGGCACCGCGTACATCCGGATACAGGCCGCCGCGCCCGCCCCGGCCCTCTGCCTCGACGTCGCCTCGGGGTCACACGCGTCCGGCGTACCCCTGCAACTCGGCACCTGCGACGGGCAGTCCGGCACCGGCTTCGCGCAACGAGCCCCGCGCGTCGGCAACGACACGCCACTGGACCCGCTGCCGCCGGGCACTCCGACGGCGCCTCCCGAGCGGGTCAGCGTCGCCTCGGGCGGCGCCCAGACGAAGCCCGCCTCCGACGCCCACGGCGCTTCGGCCGTCAGCGCGGACGGACGCCGCGTCGCCTTCGTCTCCCACGCGGCCGACCTGGTGCCGGGCGACACCAATGGCTACAGCGACGTGTTCGTCCGCGACCTCCAGACCGGCACCACCCAGCGCGTCAGCGTCACGGACAGCGGCGGCCAGGGCAACTCCGGGTCGTCCGAGCCGTCCATCAGCGCCGACGGACGCCATGACGCCTTCGAGTCCTTCTCCACCACCCTGGTGCCGGGCGACGTCAACAACGAGTGGGACGTCTTCGTACGGGACCGGCAGTCCGGCACCACCCAGCGCGTCAGCGAGACCGGAGAAGGGAACGACGGCTACGACAACTCGACCGCGCCCGCGATCAGTTCGGACGGCGGCCACATCGCCTACCTCTCCAACTCGGCACGCCTCGTCCCGGGCGACACCAACAACCAGCACGACGTCTTCGTCTGGACCAGGCAGTCCGGCACCACCGAACGCGTCAGCGTCGCCGGCAACGGCAGCGAGGGCAACGGATACGCCTCCGACCCGTCGATCAGCTCGGACGGCCGTCACGTCTCCTTCGCCTCCCACGCGTCGAATCTGGTGACGGGTGACACCAACGGCAAGCAGGACGTCTTCCTGCGGGACCGGCGCACGGGCACGACCGAACGCCTCAGCCTCTCCGGCGGTGGCGGCCAGGGCAACGGCTACGCGACCTCTCCCGTGGTCGGCGGCGACGGCCGGTACGTCGCCTTCACGTCCGGCGCGACCAATCTGATCCTGCGCGACACCAACGCCGTGGCGGACGTCTTCGTACGGGACCGCGAGACGGGCGCCACCCATCGCGTCAGCACTTCCGGCAGCGGGATCGAGGCGGACGGCCTGTGCAGCTCGCCGTCGATGAGCGGTGACGGGCGCTCCGTCGCCTTCGCCTCCGCCGCGGCCAACCTGGTCGGCGGGGACACCAACGGCCGCCCCGACGTCTTCGTCCGTCGCATCGCTCCCTAGCACCGCTCCCGGCGCCGCCTCTTCGCCCGTCGTCGTCCGCCTCGCAGAGTCGTTACGGTAAAAGGAGTCTGATCGTGCGTCAGCTCGTGTGGTCGCGTCGGATACGGTTACTGGTCGTCCCGTGGACGGCGGTGGTGGCGATGGCCTCGGTGGGCCTGAGTGCTCCGCGGGCTCACGCGGCCTCGGCGGTGAACATCGTCGCCGTGCACAGCGGCAAGTGCGTGGAGACCGAGGACTCCTCGCAGTCCCTCGACGCACCGGTCGTCCAGGCGGACTGCACCGGGCAGCCCGGCGCGGAATGGTATCTGCGCGAGTCCCCCACGGGCGGCGGCACCCTCCACGTCGTCAACGCCGGGAGCAACCACTGTCTGGTCGTCCCCGACCCGGGTGCCGCCCGTGTCGGCACGCAGACGCGTCAGGGCGCGTGCACTGCCACGGCCGGCGCCGACTTCCGTCTCGTCGACAGCGGAGCCGAGCACGTCGGGCTCCAGGCCGCCGCCCCCTCCCCCGCCCTGTGCCTCGACGTCACCTCGGGCTCCCACGCGTCCGGCACACCTGTCCAACTCGCCCAGTGCTACGGCCAGTCCGGCAGCGGCTTCGTCCAACGGGCACCCCGGGCGGGGAACGAGACCGCCCTCGACGCCCCGCCCGTGCTGCCTCCCGCCACCGTGGCCGAGCGGGTCAATGTCGCCTCCGGCGGTGCTCAGACGTCCATGCAGTCGATGGACAGCGCGCCGGTCCTCAGCGGGGACGGGCGGTACGCGGCCTTCACCTCCGACGCGGCCTCTCTCGTACCCGGCGACAAGAACCTCGCGCCGGACGTCTTCGTGCGCGACCGGTCGGCGGGCACCACCGAGCGGGTCAGTCTGACCGACGGGGACGCCGAGAGCAACCCGGCCGAGTGGTCCGACGAGCCGTCGATCAGCGGCGACGGGCGGTACGTCGCCTTCGAGTCCGTGGCGCGCGCCCTGGTGAACGGTGACACCAACAACCAGCGGGACGTCTTCGTGCGGGACCGCGTCGCCGCCACCACGCAGCGCGTCAGCGTCGCGACCAACGGTACCCAGGGCAACAGCTGGTCGTTCGCCCCGTCTGTCAGCGCCGACGGCCGGTACGTGGCGTTCACCTCGGGCGCGTCCAACCTCGTGGCCGGGGACACCAACGGGGCCGACGACGTCTTCGTCCATGACCGGCAGACCAGGACCACGCAGCGCGTCAGCGTCGCGCGGCGGCGCGCAGGGCAACGCCGAGTCGACGACGCCGTCCCTGAGCGCCGACGGGCGGCGCGTGGCCTTCACCTCGGCGGCGTCCAACCTCGTGGCCGGGGACACCAACGGGGCGGAGGACGTCTTCGTACGCGACCTGGGGTCCGGCACCACCCAGCGCGTCAGCGTGACGGGCGCCGGGGCGCAGGGCGACCGCGGCTCGTCGTGGCCCTCGCTCAGCGCCGACGGCCGCCATGTCGCGTTCTCCTCCGGCGCCACCAACCTGGTGTCCGGCGACACCAACGGGCGCATCGACGTGTACGTACGGGACCGCCAGGCGGGGACCACGCAGCGGCCTGCGCGTCGCCGACAACGGCACGCAGGGCGACGGGCACTCGGGGGGAGCGTCGGTCAGTGCCGACGGACGGCACGTCGCGTTCTCCTCCAGCGCCACCAACCTCATCGCCCGGGACGCCAACGCCGTGGGTGACGTCTTCGTCCACGACCGTCAGACCGGGAAGACGCAGCGCGTCAGCACCGCTTACGCCGACGGCGGGGACGGCGACCACTACTCGTCGGAGGCGTCCTCAGCGCCGACGGCCGCCTCACCGTCTTCTCCTCCGCCGCCTCGGACCTCGTACCCGGCGACACCAACGCCACATACGACGTGTTCGTGCGGCGCAGCGTCGCCTGACATACCGACGGTGTCACCCGCACGCTGCCGCTATCCGCTGATGGTGGCCGGGGGCGGGGTCCAGCGGCTGGTGGGCGGCACGGTACTGCTGACGCCGAAGTCCTTCTTGAGCTGTTCGGGGATGGCGTAGTGCATGACGCGGCCGCGGGTCAGCGCGCTGAGTTCGAAGAGGGTGGTGAAGTGGCCGAGACGGTCCAGGGCCCAGGCTCCGAAGGGGGAGCTGTCCTCGATCGTCTCGAGGACATTGAGCAGGGCGGGCGCGGCCTTGACCGCCGTGTCCCACGGGGTGCGGGGCACCTGGAGCCAGTCGGCGCAGGTGTCGCCGATGAGGTAGCGGATGAGAGCGCCGACGACGGGGTCGAAGAAGGTGCCGGGGACGACTTCTTCGTAGAGGTCGATGAGTTGGCGTGTGAGCTGGGCGCCTTCCTCGGACGGGCCCATGTGCCGGGTCATGTACAGATCGGAGAACTCCCTGGCTGTCCGCAGATCCTTGGGTACGTGGTCCTGGTCGACGCCGAGCATGGCGCCGACGACCCGCCAGGCGTAGTAGTAGGCGTCGGCGCCTTCGTTGCTCATGTGGATGCCGAGGCGATGCAGGGCGTCGAGGACCTGGATGGAGAACATCATCTGGCCTCCGATCATGTCCTCCTGACAGATCGGTGTGCCGAGGCCGGCGACGTCCCAGCGGCCCTCGCGCGCGAGGTGGTGGCGGATGGAGGCGTGCAGCAGGCGGACCTTCTGGGCGGCCGGGATGAAGCGGCTGCGGCCTCGAAGGCGTCGGGCTGCATGAGGTAGACGGTGAACTGGCCCGTCTCGGCCATCCGCTTGGACGGGTACTTCAGCGAGTGGGTGGCGACAGGAGTTTCGCGACGTGCGGCAGGACGTAGCAGGCGGGCATGGAGGCGAAGGACAGGGCGGTGGAGATGTGCACGTTGTTGTCGATGAAGAACAGCCGGGCCCTCTCCATCTCACCCCAGTCCACCCAGCTCGGCGGCGTGCTGGTCTCGTGCAGGTACTCGCGGGCCACGGCCGGCAGGCCCTCGGGCAGCTCCTGGCCGACGGTGGAGACGTACCGCATGAGGGTGTTGAATGTGCCGACCTCGCCGCGCTCGAACAGCGTCGACACGGTCGCGTCGGCCAGTTCGTCGCCGGCCGACCGCAGCGCTTCCATGGATGCTTGGGTGTACGTCATCGGTGCTGCTCCCGGGGTGCGGCGGTCAGTGGTGGCGGGCGGTGGCGAAGGTCGCCAGGCCGGACAGGGCGTGGTGCGCTTGCGCGGGCAGGTCGGCCTCGGCCAGTAGCTCGTGCGCTTCGCGCAGCCGGGCGGTGATCATGTCTTCGACACGGGCGACGGCTCCGGTGCGGCGAGCGATCTCCCGGACCCGCTCCACCTGCGTCTCGCTCAGCTGTCCCTGCCCCAGCAGACGGCGCAGTTCGCGGCGCTCACCCGGGGCAGCGGACCGCAGGGTGTGGGCCATCAGGGCGGTGGGCCGGTTGCCGGCCAGGTCGTCGGCGGGGTCCTTTCCGGTGCGTACCGGGTCGCCGAACAGGCCCAGCAGGTCGTCGCGCAGTTGGAACGCCTCGCCCAGCGGCAGGCCGTAGCCGCTGTAGGCCTCCAGCAGCCGCGGTGGGGCGCCGGCCAGGAGGCCGCCCATGTGCAGAGGGTGTTCGACGGTGTACTTGGCGGTCTTGTAGCGGATGATTTTCACCGAGGCCTCTGGGTCCGGCTCGCCGCCGGTGCCAAGGATCTCCAGACACTCCCCCGCCACCAACTCCCGGCCAAGCACCGCCCACAGCGGCCGGGCTCGGTTCAGGTAGGCCCCGGGAAGGCCGCAGGTGGTGAAGAGCTGCCCGGCCAGCGCCATCAGCAGGTTGCCCGTCAGCATGGCCAGGGCCCGGGCACCGGCTTTCGGCCGCGCACGGTCGGTCAGCGCCCGGCGCAGGGCGATGTGCGCGGTGGGGCGGCCGTGCCGGGTACGGCTGCGGTCGATCAGGTCGTCATGGACGACGGCGGCCGCGTGCACCAGCTCGACCGCGGCGGCGGCGCGTACCAGAGCCTCGCTGTCGGGCTGGCCGGTCCCGAGCCAGCCCCAGTAGCAGAACACCGCCCGGAACCGTTTGCCGTGCTCCGTCGCCGCCCGCAGCTGCTCGGCGACCGGCGCCAGGGAGGCGTCGATGTCGGCCAGCGCCTGTGCCTCCGCGCTGACGAACTCGTCGAGGACCTGGTCGATGCGCTTCTTCAGTAAGGCGTGCTCGTCCAGTTCACTCACGGCCGCTCTCCGCCCGGGTGCGAGCGGTGACGGTACGGGCGAGGACCTCCAGGTGGGCGGGCGGCGGGGCCGCGTACCGGGCCAGGACCAGGCGCCGCGCGCCTTGGTCTCCTCCTGACCGTCGGCCAGCAGATCCCCCAGGTCGGCTCGGCGCAGCAAGCCGCTGACGCCGCCGAGGGCGGTGCTCAGTCCGCAGACCGCCAGATCGGCGAGGCCGGCCACCAGAGCCGCCGCGTCTTCGGTCAGGCCCGGCTTGCGGCCGTCTTGATGTGTCACAGCGCGTCCCCCTGCATGCAATGCCCGCCCCGCTCCGGCCAGTTGGCGCACAGCAGGGTTCAGGCGGTGTTCGGCACGGTGCGCTTCGAGTGTGAGCGCCGAGCACCCCCCATGCGGCCCATATGCACTATCGAGTGATCTTTCTGCAAAAGCACCACTCTTCCGAAAACCTCAGTAACGGCAACAGCCGTGCGCGGTGCCCATGCTCCGCGCGGTCTGCTTCGGGGTGGTGCCGAGTTCCTTCATCGACCTGTGGTCCGACGGGCGCTGCGGCGGGTGGACTTCCGTGGCGGCCGTTGAGCGGCCGTCGCCCCGGGGCTTGTCGTGAAGATCGTTTCGGTGGAGGCTACGGCCATGCAGAGACCACCGACTTTCGTGCTCGTGCACGGTGCGTTCGCCAACTCATTCTCGTTCGCTCCGCTCCAGGCCGAACTGGCCCTGCTGGGGCACCGCTCGTTGGCGGTCGATCTGCCCGGGCACGGGTTCGAGGCGACCTTCCCGGCGGCCTACCAGGCGCCTCAGGACTTCGCAGCGCTCGCCACCGCACCGGGCGGCCTCAGCCGCGTCACCCTCGCCGACGGCGTCGCCCGCGTCATAGAGGTCCTGGAGCGGGCGAAGCGGAACGGTCCGACCATCCTCGTCGGCCACAGCAGGGGCGGCATCACGATCACCGCGGTCGGCAACGCCCGGCCCGACCTGGTCGACCGCCTCGTCTACGTCTCCGCCTGGTGCCCCGTCGAGCTGACGGTAGGCGGCCTATTACGGCGAACCCGAGATGGCGGACGCCGACCCGGCGGCCCTCGCCTCGGCGCTCCTCGGGAACCCGGCCGAACTGGGCCTGGTGCGCACCAACTTCCGTACCGCCGACCCGGCGACGCTGGCCGCCTTCAAGGAGGCCCTCGGCGCGACCTCACCGACGACGAGTTCCGCGCGTTCCTCAACACCTTCCAGCCCGACGAGAACCTCGACGTCGGCACCTCGGCCGACCGGGCGCGGGCCGCGACCTGGGGGCGCATCCCGAGGACGTACGTGCGGCTGGCCGAGGACGCCAGCGTGCCGCCGGCCATCCAGGACCGGATGATCCGCGAAGCCGACGCGCTCACCCCCGACAACCCCTTCGACGTCCGCACCCTGGAGAGCGGCCACCTGCGCTGGCTCGTCCATCCGCGGCCGGCCGCCGAACTCCTCACGGGGCTCGCGGAGTCCTGAGGAGGGAAGCCGGGCCGCCCGTTCGGCTAGCGGGTCTTCTTCTTGTCGAACCAGATGGTCGCCGCCGTGGGCACGAGTCCGGCCCAGAACAGGAGTTGCGGCACGGCCCGGTCCGTCCATGGGATCTCGGCGATCAGCAGGGCGCACACCATGGCCCAGCCCGCCTGGGCCAGGACGACGCGGGCCCAGCGGCCGCGGCGCACCAGGGAGCGGACGTTGAGCTGGACGCCCGCGCGCAGCCTGCGGTAGCGGCGCCACGCCCCGAAGGCCCAGATCACGGCCATGACGAACAGGAACCACAGGCGCTGGCCGACGGGGATGGGCAGTTCCGGGGCGGGCCGGTCGTCGGCGGGGAAGACGTCGACCAAGGCGCCCGCCAGGACGACGCAGAGCACCGCGAGCCAGCGCGTGCCGCGGAGCAGGCGGTAGGTGGCGTGGTCCAGTTCCCGGCGCATGGACGAGGAGTCGGGGTCCGCGGCGAGGGCGTCCGCGTACAACTCGGTGGCCCGCGCGGCCCCGACGCCCGGTGCCCGCGCCGCCTTCCTCGTCTGGCGGGCGAGGGCCTCGGCATGGTGTGGATGCGGAGGATGGCCTCGTCGAGCATGTCGGAGACCGTGCCGTTTCCGGCCGTGGAGGCGATGTGGCGCGCGATCTCGTGGGCGTAGACGTCCTCGGGGCCGAGCCGGAGGGCCTCCATCACCAGGTCGGCGGCTTCGCGGGTGACGCGGTCGGCGGCCTCGTGGGTGAGCTGCCCGGGGCCGCTCTCGCGGACGTACCGGGCCAGCGCCTCGCGCCACACGGCGTCGGCGAGCATGGCGTGCGCGAACGAGTCGTCGGGCGCGACGCGGATCAGCTCGCGCAGCACGGGCTGGACCTTCAGCCAGCCGTTGTCGTGCGTCATCGCCTGGGCGCGCAGCCGCAGGGCGCCGTAGTCCTCGGGTGCCAGTTCGAGGGCCGCATCGGCCGCCGCCAACGCCTGTTTCGGCTGTTCGGTGTTGAGGTGGCAGTAGCCGATCTTGACCCAGGCGCGTACGTCACCGGGGTCCTCCGCGAGGCGGCGGGCCAGGAGGGTCCGGGCCTGGTCGTAGCGCTTGAGTTCGATCAGGGCCTGGGCCTGTTCGAGGGTGGGGTTAGGCGTGCTCACAGCTTCCGCTTCTTCTTCAGGTAGGCGACCAGGTCGTCGTACGTGCCGCCCTCGTTGGCGTACATGGCGACGTTCCGCGCGGAGGCGAACCACGGCTCCGTCGAGGGCACGGTCTGACGCGCGGCGGCGAGCAGGTCCCGCATGCCGATCATGCGGACCGTGCCGGTGCGCGCCGAGTCGAGCAGGGCTCTCTCGGCCGCGGACTCGCACAGGTGGGCCAGGTCGGCACCGGACAGGCCGTCGGTGGCCTTGACGAGCTTGCCCAGGTCGACGTTCTCGACGGGGCGTTCCTTCAGGTGGTAGCGGAGGATGCTCTCGCGCGCGGACGCGTCGGGCGGCAGGACGAGCAGCGTGCGGTCCAGGCGTCCGGGGCGGCGCAGGGCGATGTCCACGTCCCAGGGGGCGTTGGTGGCGGCGAGCACGAACACACCGTCGTTGGCCGCGGAGTCGATGCCGTCCAGCTCGGTCAGGAGCTGGTTGACGGTGTTGCGCATTCCGCTGTGCTGGGAGCGGCTGCGCTTGGCGCCGAGCGCGTCGAGTTCGTCGAGGAAGACGACGCAGGGTGCCTGGCGGCGGGCGGTCTGGAAGATCTCGTGCATGTTGCGCTCGGAGTTGCCGATCCACATGTCGAGGACGTCGTTGACCGACACGGAGAGGAAACCCGCCCCGAGTTCGCCGGCGATGGCCCGGGCGATGAAGGTCTTGCCGCAGCCGGGCGGCCCGTACAGGAGGAGGCCGCCGCGCAGGCTCTTGCCGTACAGCTTGCGCAGTTCGGGGTTGCGCATGGGGGCGAGGAACGCCGCCTCCAGCCGCTCCTTGACCTCCCGCATGCCGCCGACGTCCGCCAGCCGGATCGTGCCCGGGGTGTCCACGTCCCAGGCGGCGGCGTCACCGGGGTCACCGCTGCCTTCGGTGGTCAGGGGCGCCTCGACGAAGCGGGGCGGGATCACGTCGCCCACTTGGTCGGCGGCGGCCCGCCAGTCGAAGGCGCCGGTGCGGGGGTCGGGGGCGGGGTGGTCCTTGGGGG
>RBWT01000119.1 GCA_004010275.1 Streptomyces huasconensis | reverse complement strand
CAGGTACTGGGGGCCCTGACCATCGGCCGCTCCGCCGACCGCGCCTCCCTCACCTACGACGACCTCGCCATGGTGGAAGACCTCACCCACCGCATCGCCCTCGGCGTCGACAACGCCCGGCTGTACCGCGAGACCCAACGCATCGCCGAACGCCTCCAGCGCTCCCTGCTGCCGACCCTTCCGCAAACCGGTCCTCTGCGGCTCGCCGCCCGCTACGCACCCGCTGCCAGCACCGCCGAGGTCGGCGGCGACTGGTACGACAGCTTCGCCCTGCCCAACGGCAGCACCACAATGATCATGGGTGATGTGACCGGTCATGACCTCCGCGCCGCGATCACCATGAGCCAGCTCCGCAACATGCTGCGCGGCATCGCCTGTGACCGGCAAGAACCGCCCGGAGAGATCCTGCGCCGCCTCGACGTCGCTCACCACGCCCTCTATCCCCACGCGACCGCCACCTGCCTCTACTCCCTCCTCGACCAGGACGAGCACGGAAGGTGGAGCCTCACCTACTCCAGCGCCGGACACCCGCCGCCCCTCCTGGTGACCGCTGAGGGCGACACCCACTACCTGCACGGTGGCCACGGCCTTCTCCTCGGCGTCGACCCCGGCTTCCCACGCAGCCACGCCACCGAACCGCTGCCCGCCGGCGCCACGCTGCTCATGTACACCGACGGCCTCATCGAACGCCGCGGCGAAGACCTCACCCACGGCATGACCCGCCTACGCCAGCACACGGCGGCACTCACCCGCGAGGAGCTCGACACCTTCTGCGACGAATTGCTGATCGGCATGGCCACCGACCATGCCGACGACATCGCCCTGCTCGCCGTACGAACACCCGCACACACCCAGAACGGCGCCTGACGTCCCGCACACCTTGCGGACCGGGCAGGGCTGACTCGATCGATTAGGCCGACTGTGTGAGTTTGCGTGAGACGTGAGAAGGTCTGGGGCGTGAGTGAGACGCCGTCGAACACCCTGCAATACCGCTTTGACGGGCCAGAAGAGGCCCCCGTCCTGATCCTGGGTGCCTCACTGGGTACCACCTGGCACAGGTTGTAGAGACCGTCCGTGGGCGTCCACGCCAGTCCAGGACGAGTGCATAGTGCCAGGTCAGAGCCCTCGGTCCAGGGAAGTCGACGCAGTTGGTGACAGGCGTGTGACAGGGCTTGTGACAGCGCCGTGTGATGACGAGGCCCCGCCGGGAGTCCGGCGGGGCCTCGTCTAGACGGCCTAGGCCGTCGGATGGCGTCCGATGCGGGCCTCGTTGCATTCCGGATCTCCGCCCTCGAGTACGCGGAGCAGGGACGCCGTGATGACGCGCGTCTTGCGGCCGATGCGTAGCACACGGCAGGGAACTGTCCGCTGCGTATCAGGGCGTACCCCTTTGCTCGGGAGAATCCAAGCGCCCTTGAGGCGTCCTCCACGCTTCTTGTCCCATCCCAGGTGGCGGGATGTGAGCAGGGCTGTAAGGAGGGTCCAGGGTTTCGTCGACCCCTTTTGTGCATTCTGGGTTCTTCCGTCTCGACGGCAGGTGCGACCCCGTGCCGGGACCTATGGAAGGTGCGGGCCTGGTGAACGGGTGACCGTCAATACTCCGCGCTATGTCCGGTTTGGCTAACCGGCAATACCGAGCTGTGTTGCTCCGAGCTCCATCAACTGCCTCCTCGGCGGCCCTGAAGTGCAATGCCGTGGCGGAGCCGGTAGTGCCCAGCAAGGTGATGAACGGTGATAGTTGCCCGGGCGGGAGAAAAGAGAGATGGGAAGTACACCTGTTTCCTATGGCCACCATGCGGAGTGCGTCGCCATCCTCGAATCGGCTGCGGCCCACAAACGATCCCGAGCCCCGAGTCGAGCACACCTTCACCCGAATGAAGAGCTGGAAGGTCCGGCGCGACTGCCGCCTGAAAGGTGACGGTGTCCATCACGCCATGCTCGGCATTGCCCGCCTGTCCCATTCGCCCTCACGGATAACCGAGCGGGGAACCCTCCGGCCGCACAAATCCGCACCGTCTCCGAGATCACTTACGGGACAGACTTTAAGTTGCCTGGTGAGGGCTGCAAAGGTGTAGCGAATTCGAGCAATAGCCGTTGCGAGCTACGAGAGCGAGGGTGGAAGTTGCGTATGGGTGTCGATGTAGGCTGCGGCAACCTGCTTCCTGGTCAGGTTTTTCACATCGGTCAGGTCTACGCCGCTCAGGTTCGCGTCGCGCAGGTCCGCCTCTCTGAGGTCCGTCTCTCTCATGTGCGCGTCGCGCAGGTTCGCGTTGCGTAGACGCGCGTCGCGTAGATCGGACCCGCGTAGATCCACGTCATCCAGGCGCGCATTACGCAGGTCCGCGCCGAGTAGGTCCACGCCGCTTAAGGTCCAGGTAGGTGCCGCGCAAGTCCGTGCTGCGCAGATCAGCTTCGCGTAAGTCTGTGAAACTCAAGTTGGCGTGGCGTAAAGACGTCGCCGATGAGGTCCTGGTCCCGAAGTCGAGCCCGGGGAGCCTGGCAGCCTGGAGGTCAAGGCGTAAGGCACCATCACGGGTTGTGTCACGGGCGACGAGCACCGTGAGGGCAGCGTGAACATCGGCCGGGATATCGTTGTCCTCTGCCGGGGGTTTCGCGGCGTGGGTGCGGACACAGGTGGCAAGGACGTTGGCGATACCGGGGACGGCGGGCAGGTGCAGGAGGCATACCTGCATTCGATCCCAAACGCCTGTTCCGCCGCAGCGCTTTCGGTCATGAGCCAGTCACGGCTTACGGATGACCCGCTGCAACTGGTTTCTCAGACCCCATGTGGCTGAAGCCGAGCGGCCGGGGCCCGGCGCTCTTCCCTGGCGACGGCGCGATCCGCTATGCCTGCCTGACCGCCTAAGGAGGCCCTGGTGACCACGGCTCGGAACCCTCACGCAGCGGGTACACCCGCGCAGATGACCCGCTTCGACGACATCTACAGCCGACCGGACCCACGCTCGTACTTCGCGGCCCTGGGGCCACTGGACTATCAGGCACCTCATCACGCCCAGCGTCTCTTCCGCCGCCTTCTGCCTTTCGCAGGCTTTGCCGAGGACCACGCTCGCCGGGCCGGCCAGGACGGCGTGCCGCAGGCCACGCTGTTGGACATCTGCTGCTCGTACGGCATCAACGCGGCCTTGCTCAACCACCACGTGACGCTTCGGGAGCTGTACGACCACTACACCTCACCGCAGGTCGCCACACTGACGACCGCCGAACTGATCAAGGAGGACCGCAGGTACTACGCGGCACGTCGCCGCACCGACGCCGTACCCGTCATCGGCCTCGACATCTCCGCGCCGGCCATCGCCTACGCCCGTGCAGTCGGCCTGCTCGACGACGGATTCGCCGAAAACCTGGAGACCGCCCCGCCCAGTCCGGCGCTGCACCAGGCCACTCGCGACACCCGCCTGATCACCGTGACCGGTGGGGTGACCTTCCTGTCCGCCCGCACCTTCCGGGCGCTCCTGGAGGGCAGGCAGGAGCCACCCTGGGTGGCCGCCCTCGTCCTGCGGACCGTTCCCTACAAGGACATCTCCGAAGGATTGGCCGAGTTCGGCCTGACCACGCAGCAGGACACGTCCCGCACGTACCCGCAGAGGCGCTTCACCGACGCCGACGAACAGCGCTACGCCATCGCCGCGGTGACCGCGGCCGGCGACGACCCCCGCGGCAAGGAGACCGACGGCCACTTCCACACGGTCCTGCACCTGTCACGTCCCCTCGCGCACGCAGCCGCTCATCCGCTGCGCACCCTACTGCAAGACCCATAAAACCGTGCCAGTCGACCTCCTCCCAGCTCCCGGAGCAGTAGGTGATCTGCCCCTTGAACAGCGGTTGTACGGTTTTCAGGGCCCGGTCCAGGAAGGCGTTGAGCCGCTCCTGGTAGCCGGCCGACTCGGGGAGCGCCAGTGCCTGGATGCGCTCGGTGTAGTCGTTGCCCGGTACCAGGCCGGACATGAAGATGGTCAGCTCGGTGCCGACCGTGATGCCTACGCCGGGGTAGCGGGCGCGCAGCCGCTCGGCGGCATGCGCCACCGAGCCGAGGAAGGCGAGGGTCTGCTCCGGGTCCTTGTCGAACTGCCGCGGTTCGAACCAGACGAACAGGCCGTGCGCGGCCGCGATCGACGCGGCCTCCGTCAGCCGGTCAAGGTCGTGGCCGAGCAACAGGACCGCGTTGCAGGCAGTTGCTCCGCGATGGCCGTGATCTCCTGGCGGCCGTCCGGCTCCCCGGATGTGCCCCTGCGTCGGCCTGGGATCCGGATCGCGGGCAGATCAGAGCTGGAATTCGGCGGGAGACACTCCCAGCACTGTGCAGGCTTCCCGGAGGATCATGTGCTCGGCCTGGGAAAAGTCGCCGTCGGCTCCGGCGATGACGATGCCGGTCTGGATCACCGCCCTCGCCTCGGTCGGCTTCTTGGCGGCCTTGGCGATGTCCTGCATCGCCTCGGCCTTGCCCTCCTGGAAGTTGTAAGCCAGCTGGTCCACATGCTTGTTGAAGCGCTGGCGCAACTGTTCCGGCGGGAAGTTCTGCAGCACCTCATTGCTGAGGATCGTCGACTCGACGTGCTGCCGCTCGGCCGGGTCCACATGCCCGTCCGCGGCCGCGACCAATGCGCACATCGCCATGCTCGCGTCCCGATACGCACCGCTCTTCAGCTCGGTCTTGAAAGAGCCGAGCTGCGTCTTCAACGCGCTCACCAACTGGGCGCGCGAACCGCCGCCGGACCGTGCGCCGCGGCTCGGTTCCTGGGTTGCACCGCCCCCGCGCTGGGCCTGCTGCAGATTCTTGGCCTGGTCCTTGAGCCGGTCCCACATAGCCATCGACGTCACCTCGGTATTCCGCTGAGTCATCCGGTCGCGATCCCTCTCGCGCGTTCACCGGACCAACGGCTACCCCCAGGCAAAGGTTCCGTAAAACGCACAGGCTCGCCACTCGCACGCTCGGTGTGGGGCTGCCGCGACCCCTGACTTGCCGCACCGCTCCCCGGGGTCGCACCCTGCCCGTCACTGTTCGAGGTCGGCTACCTCACCGCCGGACACACAAAAATCTATGTTGACCAGAGTAGACATTGGGTGGAGTCGTGGTTATGGTTTCTGTCGTAGCTCAGAGAGACAGCAGGGCCCGGCAGACACGAACTGCCGGGGCAGTGACAGTAGTTGCAGTGCGCAAGACGGTTCGGTGACGGAGTTTCGAAGCCAGGGTTGTTGGTGACGGCGACGGGACTGGTGACCGGACCGGGTGGCCCGCAGTGATCAGGGGGCGCCGAGAGCAGTACCGCAGTGGCAGTACCCAGTAAGTGCAGTTCGCAGTGACAGCAGTACGCGGTTCCCGTTTGGTAAGTGATTGTTCAGAGGGAAGAACGGAGGAACCGAGCGCCATCAGGATCGCCCGGGCGGACGTCTTGAGCCCGGGTACCGCAGGACATCGATAGTGAGGTGGTCTCCGGTCACACATCCGCGATCCCCGCACCCCCGGCAGCATTTCGGTCGGGCCTGCGGAAACAGAAGGCCGACGCGGTATGAGGGTCGGCAGATGGTGTAGCAGTTCCTTCGGGGCCCGGGTGCCGGTACAGCACCCGGGCCCCTCCACATGTTTCGCAGAGAGGTGCGATGACCGCAGACAACACGTACGGCCGTCTCGATGACGACGACTACCCCGCCTACACCATGGGCCGGGCCGCCGAAATGCTCGGCACCACCCAGGGCTTCCTCCGCGCCATCGGCGAGCACCGCCTGATCACCCCGCTCCGCTCCGCCGGCGGCCACCGCCGCTACTCCCGCTACCAGCTGCGCATCGCCGCCCGCGCCCGCGAACTCGTCGACCAGGGCACCCCCATCGAGGCCGCCTGCCGCATCATCATCCTCGAGGACCAGCTCGAGGAAGCCCGGCGCATCAACGCCGAATACCGCCGCGCCGCCGAAGCAACCAGTCCACCGGCCGCGGCGTGAGATGTGCGTGCCCACCGGCTTTGGCGGGCAGCGCACGCACACCCCTAAGTGCGGCGTGATCGTTCATGTCGTGACGTGGCGTGGGGCGCGTAGGTCGTCGGCGACCGGGGGTTTCCGAAAGTGCAGGAGCACCGAGCCGGATGATGCGGGATACGAGGCTGGGAACGTGCGGCTCGGGCGCCGCAAGCCCTGCGCGGCTGTCGTGCAGCCTGGACGAGCAGGTGTTCAGACGTTCGCTCGTCCAGGCGTCGAGGAAGGCTTTGCGCCGCCCGGATCGCCCGACCCGCGATCCGCATGCAGGACGCGCCAAGCGGGGAGCTCGAGATCCCGGAGCCACAGCTCTCCGACGACCTGTGTCTTGGGGTCGGAAGTGGGCAGCTGCGACGACTGCGATGCCGGCAGCGCCCTCCCCATCGAGATGGCCGGCTACGAGATGCGGAGCCAGGCCCAGTTGGTGTTGTGGGCTACCAATTGGTCGAACCCGAGTCTGACTCGCCCTCTGGCTTGCCCACTCCGAACATGCTCTGCTGCTGGTTCGGCGAGTTCCCCGTCCTCGGCGACCGTGATGCGGTCACCCGTGGTGGCAGCGAGGAATGAAGGACGCGGCGGCCTTGCACAGACGAGGCCGGGAGATGTGACAGGTGCTCAGGCAAGGGCCTGGAGGCCGATGGGCCACAGCAGCGTGGTGGCCGCCCAGGTGAAGCCTGCACCGAAGGAAGTCACGACGACTCGTTGCCTGGCTTTCAGCTGCCCGTCGATCGCGGCGTGGCTCAACAGCAGGGGGATGGAAGCCGCAGAAGTATTGCCGACGCGGGCGAGGTTTGACGGTACACGCTCGGCCGAAATTTCTAGGGCGTCGGCCACTGCTGCGCTGATGCGTGCGTTTGCTTGGTGGACGATCAGCCTGTCAATGTCCTGGGCGGCCCAACCTGCTGCGGCGGCTGTATCTCGAGTCACGTGCGTAATGCGGCGCACCGCGTGACGGAGCACGTTGCCCCCATCCATCTGTACGTAGAGGTTCTCCAGGTCGGCGGCGGTACGCGCGGGGCTGCGGGAACCGCCGCCGGGGATGCAGATGGCGTCCGCGTGCTCGCCGTCGCTCCCCCATGCGGACGCTCCGAGGGCTCCGGATTCGCCGGAGTGTCCGGCTGCGAGCACCACTGCGCCCGCCCCGTCGCCGAAGATCGGCGCGGTGGAGCGCTCGGCGGGATCGATGACGGCCGACATCTTCTCCGCCCCGATGACCAGTACGGTGTCGGCGGTTCCCGCGTGGATGAGCCCCGCTGCGACAGTCGTTGCGTACACGAATCCCGAACATCCTGCACCGAGGTCGAAGGCGGGCACTTGGCGCAGGCCGAGTCGGTGGGCCACCACCGGTGCGGTGCCCGGCACGTGATGGTCCGGAGTGGCGGTGGCCAGGATGACGGCGTCGACGTGCTCGACCTCCGCCGATCTCATCGCCCGGAGTCCTGCCTCCACGGCCAGGTCACTGGTGGCAGTCGCCGGATCGGCGATGTGTCGCTCGGCGATACCGATACGGGTGCGGATCCATTCATCTGTCGTGTCCAGGCGTGCCGCAAGGTCGGCGTTGTCCACCTTCTGTGGGGGCAGGTAGGACCCCAGGCCGATCAGCCGCGCGGCGGGCGCCGGCGACGGGGGCACGGCTTTACGTGCAAAGATCAACGGTTTGTCTTCTCTGTGCTTGCTTGGTGGCGTCACCGTCAGCGGAGGCTTTCTTCGGGAGGGTGGACCGACCGCCTGGTCGTTGTGATCCCGCTGTCCCTGGAGTGCCCTCCGGCGGTGCTGGCCGACGCCGTTGACTGGGGGCCGAGGCGCGACTACGCCTCGGGCCCCGGGTGGGACCGGTCTTACTGGGGGCGGGAACTCCGCTCTTGCGGACTCTCGCGGTCGGGGGATGCTGCTGCCCGTTGAGCTACGAGGCTGACCAGTTCGTCCATGGTGGTCGGCTTCGCCAACTCGTCCTCGGTGATCACGACGCCGAGGCGCTCTTCGAGAATCATGGACAGCTCGGTCACGGCCAGGGAGTCGATGCCGGCTTCTTCCTGCGTCGCCTGACGCGTGATCGATTCGGCCGGCAGGTTGCCCTGGTGGACCAGGATGCCCTTGATGAAGTCGAAATCGATGACGACTGCGGTGTCACTCGCAGCGGCGGGTGCGGGGAGCGCCGCTTCGGCGGGGAGAGGCGGCTTCGGTCGGCTGCCCGCGTGCGGGTCGTCGTCCGAGCGCGGAAGGTCGCCCACGGCGTCGTGGAACAGAAGGGCGAGCTCGTTCAGACCGGGGAGAGCGGCGTCGGTGACGAAGCAGACGTTGGTTGTTCCGTTGTGGCTGCAGGCCACGATCGACGCCGGCTGGTGCCGGGGAAGCCAGGTGAAGGGCTGGAGCCGGGTGACGGGGTCCTGTTGGTAGCGCAACGGCCGGTGGATGGCGAGGTAGGAGGTGCTGATGGTGGCCCGGTCGGGTGTGGTGAGCCGGGTCGCCAGAGCGTGGAAGGCACGTGCGGGGACGACGTCCATCACGGAACGCATGGCCTTGCGGCGGGCCGGGTCTTTCGTGGCGCGGGTGGCGGCGATGACGTGATCGAGGCGGCCTTCAGCTGTCGGTTCGTGGCAGGGCAGGGGCGCCGGTGCGAAGGTGAAGAAGTTCCCCGGTCGGTCGTGTTCCTCGGCACGGCGCAAGTTGACCATCTTGATCGCTGGGAGCGGCCTGTCGGCGCCGCGGGGCCAGGATTGTGCCGCCCACGTGCGCAGGGCTCCGCTGAGGGCGGCCAGGAAGCCGTCATTCGTGTCGCCGCCGCGGGCGGTGGCGGCTTGCCTCAGCCGCTGCGTGGGGACATCCGCCCAGCCGATGTCGCGGTGGCCGGTGAGGGGCAGCCCGGCGTCGTTCCAGGCGTCGTTGGCAGCACTTGCGGCCAGCATGCCGCGCATGGCGCTCAGGTGGGCTCCGGCGCCTGCCCGGGGCGCCGGGTGCGTCGTCGGCGCTGATGCGGTGCCGGTGCCGAACAGAGCGATCAGGGTACCGATCAGGCCCATGCCGTCCTGGGTGCTGTGGTGCGCTCGCAGGCAGATGGCATAACGCCCCGGGGCGTACCCGGCCAGCAGCCAGATGTCCCACAGCGGGCCCGCGTCGGGCAAGGGGTGCGCGATGAGGCTGGACAGGGCTGTATCGAGGTGCTGGTCGCCTGTTGGCAGGTGCTGTTCGCGGACGCGGTGGTCCAGGTCGGGGGCTGGGTCGTGGTGCCAGCGGGCTTTGAGTCCGGGGCCGTGGAGGTAGTGGGTCAGGCGCGGTTGGGATGCCAGGTGGGAGCCGACATGGGCGCGGAGTTCGCCGAGGCTTGGAGCGGTTCCTTCCAGGTGGAGGATCACTCCGATGGTCTGGGAGATCGAGGGATGGACCTGGGCCATGTCGTGCATGGTCAAATCCATGGAGGTGGGACGCAGAGGCATGGTCACGGGATTCTCCGCGGTGGTGGTTCGATGGGGGACAGAAGTCAGGCCGGCCGGTGTGAGCCGGAAGACCGGCAGGAGGCGTCCCGAGCGTCGGGCGAAGGAGACGTCGGTGGGCCGGCTTCGACGAGGTGGTCACAGGCGGCGGTCCGCTCGGCCTCTTCCGGGCAGTCGGCAGCGGTTCGGCCGCAGTGGGTCGGGGAGTTGTCTCATCCGCGCACGTGGGTCTCGGCCACCAGGGATCAGTCGATGTCCGTCGCACCTCCGGTGACCAGGCGTACGTACCCGGGCAGGGGAGGGGAGGCCGGTGCGCAGCGCGGTCTCATGGAACTGTCCTCTCGGCGAGGTGTGCACTCCTGCGTTGGCGGCCCGGCCCGGCGATGCGCGATGGCCGGATACGAGGGGTGAGGTGGCCCAGGGCGAGCAGAGTGAACGCGTCGGTCAGCACGGGCACGTGATAGGGGAAAGGACGCGGACCGAGCATGTCGGGAACAGAGTTGATGCTGCCGTCGGGACGCTGCTGAGTGAGCAGATAGCCAGTGGCCCGCGCAGCAGGAGCAGGGTCACGCTGCCCGGCCAGGATGATCAGGGCGTAGGCGGTGCTGATCGCGTCGCTTGAGGCGCCGTCCCTCTGTCCGAAGCCGCCGTCCGCGTTCTGAGCGCTCTGCACGAGGCGGGCGATCCGACCGCTCATGTCTTGGACGGCCAGTAAGGACTGCCGGTGGTAGGGGCGAGTGGCGAGGTAGGCCCTGAAGAGGGTGTGCAGGCGACTGCTGCTCCAGCCGGGGGGAAAAGAGCCGTCAGGCATCTGGCAGTCCGCGAGAAAGCGCAGAGCGGGCTGGAGGAGGTGATGGTGACGGCCTTGGATGCTGAGCGCGTTGATCGCGGCGGCGGTCATGCATGCCTCGGAGGGGGTGCCCGCTCCGTAGGTGGGGAATCCGCCGTCGTCGCCGCGGACCGCGACCAGCGCATCCACGGCACGGTCAATCGGGCCGCGGTAGGTGACCGGGGCCAGCTGATGCAGGAATTCGACTGCGCCGGTGGTGCAGTCCGTGTCGGAGAGCTCAGCGTGGTCGGTGTAGGACCAGCCACCGTTCGCAAGCTGAACATGCACAAGATGCCCGGCGATGCGGTGCAGCACCTCACGCGGTGTGCCGACGCTGCCCAGGGCCAGGCCCGCGACGACGGTGCTCCATGTGTCGGTGCCCGTGACGAAAGGCAGGCCGCCGTCCGCCCGCTGGTGCCTGAGGGCGGTACTCAGGCCGGCATCGACGACGCTCTCCATACTGGGGACGTCCGCCAGGGCATGCAGGACTGACAGGTGAATGAAGAGGTTTCCCTCCCACACCGCTCCCGGGCATTGGGTGGATGCCAGCAGAGCGACATCGTCCCCGCCGGCGCGATCTCTGCCTACCGCCCGGCCCAAGATCGCGTTTACGGCAACGGTCTGCACCACAGCCCAGGGATGCAGTGCGCTCACGTCGACGGCATGGGCAGTGACGTCGGCATGGTCGGTAGCCGCGCCCAGCATGGTGAAGATGGCGTGCACCAAGGCGCGTTTGCGTGGTCCGGTGAAGTCCGGTACCCGGCTGATGATGTCCTCGACGGCCTGGCGACGCGCAGGCTGCCTGGCGCTCCGGCCCAGAGCAGCGGCGGCTACGGTCGCGTCCATGAGGTCTTCGCTGTTCTCATGGCGCTCCAGGTAGCGGACGATGCGAGTACGCGCGTCGTGGTGGCCGGTTCCGCACCGCTCCACCAGCGCCAGGGCGAGCGCGGATTCGAGGACCCGGCTTCGACAGGCGTCGCGCACGGCACCGTCCGCGCCCACCCGGTTCAGCACGTACGCCAGAAGGCGTCTGCGTCCGGCCGGCAGCGCTGCTGGGAAGTGCGACGACAGCCAGGCCGGGGGGAGCTGCTCGGCGGCAGGAGGTCTCATCGGTAGGACAGTCCTTGGAGGGCGCGAGGAAGACGGGCGTGCGTGAATCGGCAGGGGTGGGCGAACGAGGTCAGTCACACCGGCCGGGGCGCCCAACGGGCATCGAAGCGATGGGTGGCGCCAAGCCAGTGCAGTGTCGCGGCCACAAAGGCAGTGAGTGCCGCCACGTAGCGCCGTACTCCCTCCCGCTCGGTTCCGGGAACGGCCATCGCCGTGAGGGAAGCGGCCAGCGCATGGAAATCCCTGACACGGTCATCGCGCATTACCGTGACCTGCCCGCGTGCCGAGCTCAGGGAGCAGCCGCGCTCACGGCTCAGCACGACCACCAGGTTGTCGCGCTCCTCGCGCAGGTCGTCCTCGGTCGAGACCAGGTCGTTGCTCCAGCCGGCCACATCAGCCGCGGCCCGCCGCAGGGCTCTCATGAGGTCTTCCCCCATGGGCAGGCCGGGCCAGGGCGCGCCCGCGGTGCACTCCAGGATGTCTGCCATGGGCAGGGCCGTAATGGTCCTGCGACGCCGCAGCACGTAGTCGCTGAGGCCCATCCGGACCTGTTCGGTGCGATCGGCGGCCTCTTCCCGCATGGCCAGGGCGAAGTCGCGGTAGTCGGCGACGAACCGCTCCTGCCACTGAGCGGACATCCGCGGAGCCGTACGCCGCCACAGATCGTCCAGGGCCTGCTCAATCCCACTGCCAGATCCCGCAAGGCCGCCGGTGATCACGTCCAGCAGCCGGGTGAACAGCGACGAGACCTCCTCCGGCCGGACATCGACCCGGCTGCGGTCGAACCGGTCGTCGACCAGGCAGATGAATGCCGCCCACTGGGCCGTCAGTTCCAGATCGCCGTCGCTCGCCTCCGGCGCGGTCAGCTCAGCGAGTCTCCCGAGCCGCATAGCAAGCAGACGCCTCTCTTCGAAGGCGTCAACCACCAGACCCAAGTCCCGCGCCCATGCCAGTACCGCAGCACCGGTCTTCTCAGCCCTGACCTCCCCCAGCAGACCGGGACTGACAAGGCCGGCACCAGTCTCCTGCCCCATGCGACTCAGCCCAGCGCCGGTACCACATCGACACGGCCCGCCAGCGTGGCCAGGCTGCTCCCTGTGGGAACCGGCGACGCGCCGAACGCTCGAGAGAACACCGCCGCACCGTCCGGCTCGAGCGTCGTATCGAACGGCTTGCTCTCGACCCAGCCCGGCGAGTTCGCGGAGGGCATACTGACCGTGACCTTCGTCATGTCGAGCTTGTACGTGGAGAGAGCAACCGGCTGCGCCGCTTCGTCTCCGACCGTCGCATCCACCAGCATCGACCGCTGGGCCAAGTCACCGTGCGCCCCGGTGAAGCGCAGACTGCGACCGTCCGAGGCCCTGGTGAAGGTCAACCCGCCCCCCACCGTCCAGGACCCCTCGGTCAGGTCGAGACTGATCTTGCCCTCCATCGGCCACTGCACGCACGGGGTCGGCCCTGAAGAGTCCAGCACAGCCGGCGCACCAGCCGCCATCACCACTCCGTCAGCCGTCAGATGATCGGCCGCCGCTGAGGACAAGCACCACCTGACGGTCCCCGCGACAGGCATCACGGGTCCCGCAGCCACTGCCGCAGACACGCCGACGGCGGACAGGGAGGCCAGAGCAATAGCCGTACGACGCCGCATGAGCAAGCCTTCCGTTGGAGGGCTGCCAGAATTCCCCACCACACCTTCGGCATCGGGTGAATGAACGTTTACGCGACGGAAGTTCACCTGAAGGCGTGAGCGTGAGACAGCTGCCCGTTCCAGCTGAGCGGCGACGTCCGAACCCGCACGTCAGTCCACCTCATCAACGGAACTGAAGCTTCTCCGTCATCGGTCTTATGCCGTCGCGGTCGTCCGCCGCCCGCAGCGGATCTCACAGAACCGATGGCGCAGCCGGTACGGCGGAAAGACCTGAACCAATACCAGAATCAGGCCGCGACGAGCTCCCGCACGCGGTCCGCTGTGTCGACCTTGGGCTTCTTGTTCGGCAGCGAGAGCCGGAAGACCTTGTGCCACGCGGAGAGCACCTGCTTGGGCAGCGGCCCGGTGACGTACTCCAGCTCGTACTTCTCGAACAGAGCGCGCACCTTCACCGCGACCTCGGCGTACCGGTTGCTCGGCAGGTCCGGGAACAGGTGGTGCTCGATCTGGTGCGACAGGTTGCCGGTCATGAAGTGCATGGCCTTGCTGCCGCTGATGTTCGCCGAGCCCATCATCTGGCGCAGGTACCACTGGCCGCGCGTCTCGCCGTTGATCGACCGGCGCTCGAAGACCTGTACGCCCTCGGGAAAGTGTCCACACATGATCACCGAGTGGGTCCAGATGTTGCGCACCAGGTTCGCGGTGAACGTGGCGGCGAGCGTGGGGAGGAACGACGGGCCCGAAAGGAGCGGGTGGATCACGTAGTCCCTGAGCACCTGCTTGCGGATCTTGCGGCCCACGGCCCTGGCCCGCGCGCGGAACTCCGGGTTCTTGCGGCGGTGCTTGTGCAGGTTCTTGCCGAGCTCCAGGTCGTACGCTGCGATGCCGTACTCGAAGAAGCAGGCGTTGAGGAAGTTCCACAGCGGCTGGCCGAGGTGGAGCGGGTGCCATTTCTGGTCCTCGTCGACGCGCATGATGCCGTAGCCGAGGTCGTTGTCCTTGCCGATCACGTTGGTGTACGTGTGGTGCAGCTCGTTGTGCGAGTGCTTCCACTGGTCGGCCGGCGAGACGTGGTCCCAGTCCCAGGTGGTGGAGTGGATCTTCGGGTCCCGCATCCAGTCCCACTGGCCGTGCAGGATGTTGTGGCCGATCTCCATGTTGTCCATGATCTTCGCCACGGACAGACCGGCGGTGCCGATCAGCCACGCGGGCGGGAAGACCGAGAACAGCAGCACGCCCCTGCTGACCAGCTCCAGCTTGCGTTGCGCCGCGATGACCTTGCGGATGTAGGCGGCGTCGTTCTCGCCGCGGCCGGCGATCACTTCCTCGCGAATCGCGTCCAACTCGCGGCCTAGCTCCTCGATCTGCTCCGCGGTCAGGTGGGCGGTGGGGTCTATGGCGGTCAAGGTGCTCCTACTGTTCGATGTCGCAGGGGCCCGCGGCGGCGGACACGCAGGTCTGGATGAGGACGCCCGGCTCGGCTTCGGTGATCTCACCGGTGCGCAGGTCGCGGACGGCGCCCGCCTTGAGCTGCGTGACGCAGCCGAAGCAGATGCCCATGCGGCACCCGGAGGGCATGAGCACGCCGGCCTCCTCGCCGATGTCCAGCAACGGCGTGGCGCCGTCCGCGTCGACGGTCTTGCCGGTGGCGCTGAACGTGACCTCGCCGCCGTCACCGGCGACGACGATGCCGGGGCGGAAGCGTTCGGTGTGCAGGCGTTCTTGGACGCCGTGCTCGGTCCAGTGCTCTTCGGCGGCGTCGAGCAGGCCCGCGGGCCCGCACGCCCAGGTCTCGCGCTCGGCCCAGTCGGGCACGAGTTCGTCGAGACGGGTGATGTCGAGCGGGCCGTCGGTGTCGGTGTGCAGCTCGGTGAGACGCAGCTTCCCGGCCGCGACCAGGTCGTGCAGTTCGTTGCGGAAGATCACGTCTTGCGGCCGTGGTGCGGAGTGGACCATGACGACGTCGTCGAGCGCGATGTCGCGCAGCATGCCCATGACCGGAGTGATGCCGCTGCCGGCCGTCAGGTAGAGCACTTTGGCGGGCTTGGTCTGCGGCAGCACGAAGTCACCGGTCGCCTGGTCGAGCTGGACCAGCGTGCCCGGTTTCGCCCTGCGGACCAGGTGGTTGCTGACCTTGCCGTCCGGGATCGCCTTCACGGTGATCGTGACGCGGCCGTCCCGGCGGTTTGCCGGCGAGGTGAGGGAATAGGCGCGCCACAGGCGCACCCCCTCGACGTCGACCCCGATCCGCACGTACTGACCGGCTGTGTGGCCACGCCAGCCACGTCCCGGCCTGATCACGATGGTCGCGGCGTCACCCGTCTCGGTGTGCACGGCCTCGATGCGCCCACGCAGGTCAGCGCCCGCGCGCAGCGGGCTGACCAGGTCGAGGTAGTCCGACGGCAGCAGTGGTGTCGTGACCGTCTCCAGCAGTTTCCACGCCCTGCTGCGCAGGGCCGCACTCGTCATGACTCCAGCTTGCTGCGCCACAAGGCGTAAAGTCCTGTCCGCAAGACGTGAAACTGATCGCCTGGATTGTTCGCAGGGAACAAAAGATGAGCCATGCAGTCCGGAGGGCCACCGAACTGGCCCTGGACGAGATGACGGTCACCGCACTTCGGGCCGCGCTGAAGACCACCGCCGACGAGGTCGTCCAGGCGATCATCGACGAGGTACCTCCCTACGCAGGCGCCCTTTCGGGCCGCATGGGCGGCACCATCCGCCGAGCCGTCCGCACCGCCCTGGGGCACTACCTGGATCTCGCGAGCGGCAACGCCACGCGCGGTGACGCCGGTGACGCCGCCTACGAGTTGGGCCGCGGCGAGGTGCGCGACGGCCGTTCGATGGACGCCCTCCTCAGCGCCTACCGCGTCGGCGCCCGCGTGGCTTGGCGATGCCTGGCCGCGGGTGCCGTACCCGCAGGTCTGCCCGCCGCCGAGGTCGCCAAGTTCGCCGAGCTGACCTTCGGCTACATCGACGAGCTCTCCGCCGCGAGCGCCGCGGGCCACGCCGACGAACTGGCCGCCCAGGGCCGTGCTCATGAGCGTCACCTGGAACAACTGGTCCGCGACCTCCTCGCCGGCGCGGGCCCGGACGTGCTGCGGGCCTCTGCTCAACGGGCCGGCTGGCAGCCTCCTGTTTCGCTGACCGCGGTCCTGCTGCCCGCCGCCCAGGCCCGGCCCGCCTACCGCGTGCTCGACCCGAGCACGCTCGTCCTCGACGATCTGCCGGACGCCTCCGGCGTGCTGCTCGTGCCCGATGCCGACCGGTCACATCTCTTGAGGAAGCTGACCGACCGCACCGCCGTGGTGGGCCCGGCCCAGCCATGGACTCGCGCGTCCGCCTCGTACGCGCGAGCCGTACGCGCGCGCTCCCTCTCCTCTGATATCCGCGACACCGAGGACCACCTGCCCGAGCTGGTGCTGAGCGCCGACGTGGACGCGTTCGCAGACCTGCGTGCCCGAGCCCTCGCACCGTTGCAGACTCTGCCCGTGGCGACCGCGCGGCGGCTGGAGGAGACGTTGCGGGCGTGGCTGCTGCACCATGGCAGGCGGAACGAGATAGCGGCGGCGCTTTTCGTCCATCCCCAGACCGTCCGGTACCGGATGTCGCAGCTGCGGGAGCTGTTTCCGGACCTCGCATCGCCGCACCGGGTCCTCGAACTGACGCTCGCGGTCGGCCTTCGGGTCAGCTGACGCGTTCTTCGACCGTCCACGACCCGCGTCCGCGAGCAGGGCGGCTTGCACCTTCCGGCATCGCCTGGATCGTACGCGCCTGGTCCTCCAGCCGCAGTTCTCGCCGCCCGCGCCCGCGAACTCGCCGACCAGGGCGCCCCGATCGAGGCTGCCTGCCGGATCGTCATCCTCGTAGACCCACCCGAGGAAGCCCGGAACTTCAATGCGGAACAGGGCGGTGGCGAGGTGCGCGGCCGGGCCATCGCCTGAAGGGCGGCTTTTCCAGGTGCAGGCGACGGTGCAGTTGAAGGGCGGGCGGGGTTGCCCTGGCCGTGCATGTCTTGGGTGTCCGGGGGACTGGTGCCCGCCGATCCGTCCTCCCGTGGTGCAATGTGAGCGGTCCGGGCGCCGGGTGTCGCAAGGGCTGCTGACTGGTGAGCGCACTGTCGCTGCAGGTGGAGGGTCTGTGATCGCAGGAGAGCCGGGCGGGAACGGCGGGCGCGGTGGGCGCGGTGGGCCCGGTTCTGGCCTCCGCGTGAAGGGTGATCCTGTGCGCGAGGGGATGACGCTCGCGGGGATACTGGAGGCGGCGGAGGCCGCGCCGCCCGTGGAAGCCCTTGACGTGGTCGCGCGCATGCTCAAGGAGCGCCTCGGGGCGGTGTCGGTGTCCTTCCTGATCACCGACTTCACGGGTGGCTCGGTCGTACGGCTGGGTGCCGCGGGCAGCATCGAGACGGGTGAGCGCGCCCGGCGCATCACGCTGCGGGGCACGCTGTACGACGACGTGATCCGCAGCCAGCGCCCGAGTGTGCAGGACGAAGGCCCCGGTGTCCTCGCGCGGGTGGTCGCTCCGGTGACCAACCGCGGGGACGCCATCGGGCTCCTGGAACTGTTCCTGCCTGCGCCGCCGGACGCGCAGGTGATGCGGGAGATCGGTGAGACGGCACATGCGCTGGCCTACATCGTGATCGCGAACCGTTCCTTCACCGACGTCTACCAATGGGGCCGGCGTACGCGCCCGCTCAATCTGGCCGCGGAGATCCAGCACCGGCTGCTCCCTGCGTCGCTGGCGTGCGAGGCCGCGCAATTCGCGGTGGCCGGGGCGCTGGAACCCGCCGACCATGTGGGCGGGGATACCTTCGACTACGTGGTCGACCGGGACACCGTCCAGCTGTCCGTCACCGACGCCATGGGGCATGACGTCGCCGCCTCCTTGCTGGCCACCCTCGTGGTGGGCGCCCTGCGCCGGGCACGGCGGGCGGGCGAGGGCCTCCGGGAACAGGCCCGACAGGCCGACGAGGCCATGCGCGAGCACGGACGCGGAGGCTACGTGACCGGTCAGCTGCTGCGGATCAGCCTGCTCGACGGATCCACCGAGTTCATCAATGCCGGGCACCCCTGGCCGCTGCGGATGCGTGACGGCGAAGTGACCCGGATCGTTCCGGAGATCGATCTGCCGTTCGCATTCTCAGCCCCCGTGACTATCGGGTGCAGTCACTGGGCCTGCGGCCCGGTGATCGACTGGTGATGCTGACGGACGGCATGCTGGAACGCAACGCCGACACCGTGGACCTGTCCAAGCTCATCGTGCGCACTCGCGACCTGCATCCCCGGGAAGCCGCCCGCACCCTCATCGGGGCGATCGTCGACGCCGGCGACGGGCACCTGGAGGACGACGCGACCGTCATGTGCCTCGACTGGCACGGCACCGCCCCGACCCAACGGGACGCCGCCACCGGCGCCAACCTCACCGACGCCTCACTCCCCTCAACCACGGGGACCAGACCCGAACGGTGACCCGCTCAACCGTTCCTCTACGGGAGAGCTCGGCCGGTTCGGTCTCGTGCATTCGTTCCGTGCGGGGGAAGTCTGTGGCCGTGAGGTGAGAATTTACGGCGCATAAAGGTGAGGGTTTTTATCGTTTGGGGCTGAGTATAATAACCTTATGTGCGGGGGCCGCTCCGGCCGTGCTACTGTCGATCTCAGTTGCAGTCTTGGTTCGCAAAAATTCAAGCGCTTCCCTCGCCGGCCTTCACGCCCGCTGGAAGCGCTTTGCATTTCCGCCGATTTACCGGTCGGGGCAATCATCGCGGCGACTCCGGAACCGCACAGTGTGATTCCGGGCACTGCCCCAAAGGAGATCAATATGGCATCTGGCACCGTGAAGTGGTTCAACGCGGAAAAGGGTTTTGGCTTCATCGAGCAGGACGGCGGCGGCGCTGACGTCTTCGCTCACTACTCGAACATCGCCTCCTCCGGCTTCCGCGAGCTTCAGGAAGGCCAGAAGGTGAACTTCGACGTCACGCAGGGCCAGAAGGGCCCGCAGGCAGAGAACATCGTTCCCGCCTGACGCTGACGCGTATACGTAGCTGGGGCCCGCACCTTGAGGTGCGGGCCCCAGCTCGTTGCTTTTCCCCCTCACACTCCACGTCGCACCCCGACGTTTCAGTGCCCGCCCCTGCCGCCTGTAAGCGTCCGCCGTCTACCCGGCCTCCTTGACGCGCTGCGCGGCACCATCTCCGCGAGCCCTATCCGCTCTACACGCGGCACGGCTCTGCCCCCGTCTTTCTTTTCAGCTCTCGAATACCCGTCATGGGAATTCCCTGATACGTGCCGCATCGAGGAAGGACCCGCATGGACCGCAGCACTCGCACGAGCGACCGCTATTCCCGCACCCGCACCCGCACCGGCGGCCAGAGCGGTGCCCCCCTGCACGGGCCGTACCGGGGCTCCTGCCCGTTCCAGCTTCTCCGCCCGTTCGGGCTACGGCGGCCGCCGTCGCGCTGTGGTGCAGGGTGAGTTCGCCCTGCCGAAGGCGATCCACTCCGGCGCTGCCCGCGGTCGAGGCTTTCGCGGACCTGGACATGCCTGCCCCGCTGCTGGCCGCTCTGGGCACCGAAGGGATGAAGGTCCCGTTCCCGATCCAGGGCGCGACGCTGCCCAAACCCTCGCCAGCCGTGATGTCCCGGGCCGTGGCCGCACCGATGCCGGCAACACCCTCGCCTTCGGTCTGGTCCTGCTGGCCCGTACGGCGGGGCAGCGCGCCGAGCCCGGGCAGCCGCTGGCAGGCCGACATGGCTTCATGCCGCAGGTCACCGCCTTGCTGGACCAGGTACGGCCCGCGAGGGGCAGCGGATGCTGTTCGCCGCCACTCTGGACCACAACGTGGACCTGCTGGTCCGCCGCTACCTCACCGACCCCTTCGTCCACTCCGTCGAACCCCTCGGCCGGCGCGGTCACGACGATGGAGCACCACGTCCTGCACGTCCACGGTGCCGACAAGCAGCGGATGACGAGGAGATCGCGGCGCGTGACGGCCGCGTGATCATGTTTCTCGACACCAAGCACGCAGTCGACCGCCTGACAGAACACCTGCTCAGCAACGGCGTACGGGCCGCCGCGCTGCACGGAGGCAAGTCTCAGCCCCAGCGGACCCGCACCCTGACGCAGTTCAAGACCGGCCACGTCACCGTGCTGGTCGCCACCGACGTCGCCGCGCGCGGCATCCACGTCGACGACCTCGACCTCATCGGCAACGTCGACCCGACGACCGACCACAAGGACTACCTGCACCGCGGCAGCCGCACCGCCCGGGCGGGCGGGCGAGTCCGGCGGCGTCGTCACCCTGGTCATGCCCAATCAACGTCGAGAGATGACGCGTCTGATGGCGGCCGCGGGCATCACCGCGCTCACCACCCAGGTCCGCTCCGGCGAGGAAGCCCTGAACCGGATCACCGGCGCCCGGACTCCCTCCGGCATCCAGGTCGGCTCACCGCACCGGTCGCCGAACGGGGCGCACGCAGCACCGCCTCCCGCGGCCGACGCAGCCACGCCTCCGGCGCCCGGCGCGTAGCGGTGCGACAGCCGGCCTTCGATGCGACGGCCTGAGAGCCCAGTGCTTCGGAAACTGACCCACCTCTGCAGGAGGCACGTGTTGACGCCGGTCCAGATGCAGCCCCGCCCGGCCAACGCCAATCCCGCGCCCCGCACGGTGGACACCGCGATGGAGGCGGCCACTCCGCAGGTCTGTGACGACATGACGGTCGAAGTGGCCCTGGCCGTCATGGCCAGTTCCCCCACGGACCATCTGCTCGTCTGCGACGAGGACGGTTTCAGTACCGGGCTGGTCACCCAGGCCCAGCTCACCGCCCTCCGCGACACCGCCGCATACACGGACCACGTCCGTCTGCCGGTCACTTGGATCTTCGCGAAGCTGCGTACGGGTCTGAACGCGAGCTGGCGGACGGCCGCTTGCCCCGCGGGGTGCGGAGCCGGGCCGCGATCAGGGGTGCGATGCCGTGAGGGCGCCCTCGGCGGTCAGGTAGTGGCTGAACCCTTGATCGAGAGCCACTGTCGACATGACGCGGGTGACGCTGTCGGTGAATCCAGGAAGCAAGAGCCGGTGGCTTGGTTGCGGTAGCAGGTGCAGGTGACGACGAGCACGGTGATGCCGGTGGAGTCGCAGAAGCTCAGGCCGGAAAGCCCCATTCCCTGGGACGCCGGGAAGAGAGGAGTTCCCAGGGGTGCCGGAAAGAGGGGAGCGGCTGCCAGTGCCTGAGGGCGTCGGTCACCGTTTCGGGGGCAGCAGCGGGAAGCCGGACGCCGGGCGCACCGCGGACCGGTCAGTGATCGACGGCACGTGAATCGGCGATCACATCACCTGGCGGCCGGCCACATCGTCGCCCGGATCGTCGGCCAGGACGACCGCTGCGGTCATGCGCTTGCCGACCGGCTCACGGCGTACCTCAAAGCTCCGGCACACGGCCATGACGATCTCCAGACCGTGCTGGCCGATCCGGTTGGGGTCCGGTGCCAAGATCGCCGGCAGTGTCGTACTGCTGTCCCACACCGTCACCTCGACGGCCCCCTCACTGACGGTGAGCGTCAGTAGACAGGGGCCGGGAGCGTATTTGCCGGCGTTGGTCACCAGCTCACTCACCACGAGCTGCACCATGCCCATGGCTCGCGACGACACCGGCAACCCGTACACCGCCTGCAATGACGTCAGGAAGTCCCTGCTGAGCTCCCGGGCGGCAGCTATGTCCTCACCACTGCCCCCGAACGCGGCAGAAACCGATGGTGCACCCTCCAGGAGTCGCGGTTGGCCATTCTCTTGCCCAGCCAGGTACATCTGTTCGCCTCACTGTCGAAGCGCTGTCACTTGTTTGCTCCGCCTACCCCGAAAACGGCACCGCATGTTGCCACCTGCCTGCACCGGCGCGTGGGGGGACCTGCTCGCAAGCCGGGCCCGTCGACGAACTCGTGGACGCCGTCGGCATGCGCCACGGCTATCTGCGCAACTCGCCCACCGAACCTGGAGCGGACCTTGCGCGACCTGAGGTCGGCCGCCCTGAACTACAGCAACGACCGGCTGCACCTCGTCGACGGCAACCTCATCCTCCTCGACCCGGAGGTGCGCTTTGTCTGACGTACTCCCCGTACGCCACACCGGGCCAGGCCAGGGGAGGGGACGACGCGCAGGGTGAGGCAACCGGTATCGCGGACACTGTCGCGCGGGCGCCGGCGGATCTTCCGGCCGACACCGATGGGGCAGAGCTCTGGGCGGCGCTCGGCAGGGCCGATGTCCCGCGCGACCTGTACGCGGGGGCGGGCCCGCCCCGCCCGGACCGGCTGGGCACACTGCTCGGTGCCATCGACGAACGTGCCGACAACGGCGCAACCCTGCGCGTGCTGGTACAGACGGCCAGCGCCCTGCCGCTGTTGCGCTCCTGCGGCAGCGCGGTCTGTGCCGCCGCACACGAGGAGGCGCTGCGCGGCATGGCCCAGATCGCGCTGGCCGCCACCGACAGCGCCGCCCTCGGCTCGGACCTCCTGCGAGGAGGCAAACGCTGGGTCACCGGCCTCCTCGGGGCACGACACATCCTGGTCCTCGCCCGGCACCGCCCAGGCCGTCACTTCACCAGCTTCACCTGGGTACGCGCCCCCCCCGAACGCCGCCGGGGTGCACCGTGAATCGGCCGGCAACACCCTGCTGTGCGGTGCGGGCATCGGCCACCTCACACTCCGCGACGTCACCCCTCCGCGGACCCACCTCGTGGACCGCCCCGGCCGCGCGCCGGCCTCTTTCGCCCAGCACATGGCCACCGAACGTCTGACCGGCACTCAGTGGGCGACCGCAGTTGCCCGGCGCACCCTGCGGGCGACCCGCCACCGGCTGCTGGCCCGGGCCTCGCAGGGCGAACCGCTCTGGAACAACGCGGCCGTCCGGCAGACGTTCGCCACCTCCCTGGTCGAACTGGCACAACTGGACTCGCTGGTCGCGACGTTGATACCCCGCATCGCCGACGGCCGCGACCTGAACGCCGCCGTCCTGCTCAAGGCGGCCGTCGGCACGACACTCGACACCGTTCTGGCCCGTTGTGCCCAACTCCAGGGCGCCGACGGAATGGCGGACGGCGGCGCCCAGCACATCCGGGCCGAGACGGCCGTCTGTGCCCTCGGCGGCGGAGCCACCGAACTGATGCCGGCCCAACTGGCAGACAACGCGGCTGACCTGCTAGGGGAACCCGGCGCATGACGCCCTTGCCGGTGCAGGCCGCGCTGGGCGTCTGGATCATCCACGGCGACCTACGGCACTGGCAGCCGGAGCCACCACCGCACCCCCGCACCCCGACACCGGATGTGCATGCGACGGAACACCGTGCGGGCCGTGCGGCCCTGCACGCGTTGCTCCGTCAGGTCCGCCCCGACCTCGCCGAAACACCTCCACCGTTTCGGCCCCGGCCTCGCCCCGGGCGCTCTCCGCCGTGACCTGCGTCGGCTCGACGAGGAGACCGGCCTGCCCGAGGCACCGTTGATGCGCGGCGCCCGCACCCTGCTGAACCGGCTCAGGGACGCAGGCATCCCCACCGACCTGGTCACCTCGGGCGGCCCGAAGTATGCACGCCACCACCGGACGCGGCTGGGAGTCGCCGGCCATTTCAAGGCTCTCGTCACGGCGGACGACGTCACCCACGGCAACCCCGACCCCGAGGGGTACCTGCTCGCGTGCCGTCGCCTCGGTGTGGACCCGCGCCAGGCCCTGGTCTTCGAGGACTCGGCGGCAGGCATCCAGGCGGCCAGGGCGAGCGGAGCGGCCTGCACCACGGCCTGGCCGACACCCCGGAGATCCGGCAGGTGGCTGGAGTGGCGTGTCAAGACCCGGCGGAAAGAGGTCCGCTCCTACGGGGCACACGGGAAAACTGACGAAGGGCGGCAGTGGTTCTCCGGTGTCGGCCTGAGCACGTGGCCTGGCAGGGCATCCGCCTTCGTTCCGTGTTCAGTGGTCGCTGGTCTGCGGCGCGCCGCACCCGCAGCCGCAGACCAAGAGCACGGAACACACGTTCACTCTGTGCCCGCGCCCACAATGTGACACTGGACCACGGAACACCATCACACCAGCCGTATCCGCGCATCATCGGTGGGGTGGCACGGGGGGACGCCTCGTGCAGCTAACACGCCTTTGTACGTTTCCACCACAGCCGACACCCCCTGCCTCAAGCCGCCGGAGTCACGCACTCAGGTGATGACGGGACACGTCCGGCGGCATACGGGGAAGTGGAACCTCAGCCGACCTGCTCCCAGGTTCGGCCGGGAGGAGCCGGTGTGAGCGATTTCGAGGTGGACCAGGTGGTTCAGCGGGCCCTGGACCGCCTGACCCTGCTGGCGGAAACCACCACCGCCATGACCAGCACGCTGGATCCCTATGCCGCCGTACGGCGGGTATGCCGCATCCTAGTGCCGCAACTGGCCGACTGGTGCGCGGTCGACCTGCTTGAGGATGACGGTCGTCCGCACCGGGTCAGCGTCGTCCACCGTGACCCGGGAAGGCTGCCGGTCGGCGGCCTCACCGGGCTGCTTCCCGGCGTCCCGGAAACCCCGGTCGGACCGCTGTCACGCGTGCTCCTGGGCGCAGGCCCCCTGCTGCTCACCTCCGCGGACATGCCCAGCCCGGACAAGGCCGCCGACCCGTTGCACGCCCGCCAGCTGCAAATGTTCGAGCAGCTCGGAACCCACAACGCTGTGGTCGCCCCGATCCGTGCCCGCCGTCAGGTACTGGGGGCCCTGACCATCGGCCGCTCCGCCGACCGCGCCTCCCTCACCTACGACGACCTCGCCATGGTGGAAGACCTCACCCACCGCATCGCCCTCGGCGTCGACAACGCCCGGCTGTACCGCGAGACCCAACGCATCGCCGAACGCCTCCAGCGCTCCCTGCTGCCGACCCTTCCGCAAACCGGTCCTCTGCGGCTCGCCGCCCGCTACGCACCCGCTGCCAGCACCGCCGAGGTCGGCGGCGACTGGTACGACAGCTTCGCCCTGCCCAACGGCAGCACCACAATGATCATGGGTGATGTGACCGGTCATGACCTCCGCGCCGCGATCACCATGAGCCAGCTCCGCAACATGCTGCGCGG
>RBWT01000118.1 GCA_004010275.1 Streptomyces huasconensis | reverse complement strand
ACGGTTCCGGAAGGGGGGCCCCCGGCCACCCACCAGGTCGCGTGCTGTGACGTACGTACCACCCGGACTCAGTTGCCGAGGACACCGCCCAGCAGTCCGCCCGGCTCCTCGGCCCCGCCGGAGCCGCCCGAGCCGCCGGAGCCGCCCGTGCCGCCCCCGGTGCCACCACCGCTGGACGACGGCCCCGCGGTCGAGGCCGCCGGCGCAACTGCTGTTGCTGTTGCTGCTGCGCGCCGACTGCTGCGGCGGGGCCTGGCCCGTGCTGCTGCCCTGCGTCTGGCTCGGCTGCCCCGCCCCGGCCGCACCGGTCTCGGGGACCGCGCCCGGCGCCGTGGCGCCCTGCGAGGGGCTCGCGGAGCCGCTTCCCTGCGTCGGCGACTCGGACCCGGCGGAGGCCGAGGGGCTCTGCGACCGCTTCTCCCGCCGCTTCTTGGCGGGGTCCTCGGGGAGCGGCGAGCCCGGCAGCACGTTCCGCGGGGGCTCGCCGGGGCCGGGCACGGTGACCCGGTCCGCGTCGCGCACGGCGCCGCCGAGGAGCGAACCGAGGATCAGCGTCAGGCCGATGACGACCGCCCCGACGAGCCCGCCGCGGCGCAGCACGCGCCGCCGCAGGTCCCAGATGTCGGCGCGCGGCCCGAGCCTGCGCCAGGCCTCTCCGGCGAGGCGTCCGTCGACGGAGTAGACGGGGGCGCCCGCGATGATCAGCGGCGACCAGGCGGCGAGGTAGATGATGTCGGGCGCGTCGTAGGCGGGGACGGTCTTCCAGCTGACGGTGACGATGAGCGCGGCGGAGAGCAGCACACCGACCGACGCGGCGACCCGCTGCCAGAGCCCGAGCACCGTCAGGACGCCGACCACGACCTGGAGGAAGGCGATGCTGAGTCCGGCGCCCACCGGGTGCTGGAGGGCGAAGTCGCGCAGCGGCTCGGCGAGCGCCCAGGGGTGCAGCGAGGTGAGCCACTTGACCATGGAACCGCGCTGCCCGCCGTCGAAGTAGACGGGATCGCAGAGCTTGCCCATGCCGGCGTAGATGGAGATGAAGCCGAGGAAGACGCGCAGCGGGAGCAGGACGACACCGAGGTTCATCCGGCGCCCGGGGTAGTAGGCGTGCCGGACGGGGTCGGCGCCCTGCCGCCGTCTGCGCTCCTCGGTCGCGGCCTCGTCGTCGGCGTCCCCGCCGGTACCGAGGCGGTCGGCGTAGTCGTCGTCGTACGCGTACTCGCCGTACCGGGCGTTCTCCTCGGCGAGCCGCTCGTCGTAGTCGCTGCTGGGCATCCGCATCTGCGGCAGCAGCTGGGTCTGGGGGGCGGCGGGTCCGACGGCGGGTGTCGCGACGGTCCCGGCGGCCCGGGCGGCCCGAGGGCCGTCGTCGAGGTCGACGCGCGGGATGACCTGGGTGGCGCCGCCGTCGTCGTAGGGGCCTGCCTCTTCGGCCGAACGGCGCACGCCGCTGCCGCGCACGGCCTGCAGCAGTCCGGTCGCGCCGGGGTCGCCGGGCTCGGACTTCCCGCTCCAGACGACGGGCGCGCGACGCCTGGCGCCGGCCGCCACGGCGGGAATGCGCACCGTCTCGTCGGAGAGGCCCAAGTGCCGTGAGATACGCGGGGATTGGATGCGCCCAGCGGCGGGGAGCTGCACGCGGAAGCTCGCGTGCGAGACGATGACCTGCGCCGGGTCGCTCGGCACCTTCACCATGCTCAGCGCGGGAGCTTCGTCGAAGCCTGACGAGCTTCCCCCCGTGGGAGTGCGGGGTGTTCTGGTGTCCACACTCATCTAACCGAGTGACGTGTGGTTAGGACACTGCCTTGACCACGCAGAAATGTCCGGACCGCGTCAAAAGATCACCACGGCCCGGACATTCGTACGTGACTACGCGCGCCGGCGGGCCGCCTCGTAGAGCACCACACCGGCGGCGACGCCCGCGTTCAGCGACTCCGCACCGCCCGGCATCGGAATCCGCACCCGGAAGTCGCACGTCTCGCCGACGAGGCGGGACAGGCCCTTGCCCTCGCTGCCGACGACGATGACGACCGGGCCGCTGAGCGCCTCCAGGTCGCCGACCTCGTGCTCGCCGTCCGCCGCGAGGCCGACGACGGCGATGCCCGCCTTCTTGTACGCCTCCAGGGCGCGCGTCAGGTTGGTGCAGCGGGCGACCGGGGTCCGCGCGGCCGTGCCGGCCGACGTCTTCCAGGCACCGGCCGTCATACCGGCGGCGCGCCGCTCGGGCACGAGGACGCCGTGACCGCCGAACGCCGTCACGGAGCGGACGATCGCCCCGAGGTTGCGCGGGTCCGTCACACCGTCGAGCGCGACGACCAGCGGGTCCTCACCGGCGTCGTACGCGGCGGCGGCCAGGTCCTCGGCGTGCGCGTACTCGTACGGCGGGACCTGGAGGACGAGACCCTGGTGGTTCAGGCCGTTCGTCATGCGGTCCAGCTCGGGCCGCGGGGCCTCCATGAGGTGGATGCCGCCGCGCTCGGCCGCGAGCTGGAGCGCCTCGCGGACCCGCTCGTCGTTGTCGATGAACTGCTGGACGTAGAGCGTGGTGGCGGGCACGCCGTCGCGCAGCGCCTCGAAGACCGGGTTGCGGCCGACGACCATCTCGGAGGACGACTTGCCGCCGCGCCCCTTCGGCGCGGGGCGGCGGCCCGCGGCCTTCTTGGCCTTGGCGGTGGCGATGCGGTTCTTCACATGCCCCTTGCGCGCCTCGGCGGGCGGCGTCGGACCCTTGCCCTCGAGGCCGCGGCGCCGATTGCCGCCGCTGCCGACCTGCGCGCCCTTCTTGCCGGACATGCGGCGGTTGTTAGCGGCCATGACCTACCTGTCTGTCGTGTTGCGGGCGGCGCGTACGTCCGTACGAGCGCGGGTGTACGTCTATGAAGTGTGCCGCCCATGAGGCCGGGCGGCACATCAGTGGTGTCGTCAGCGCTGACCGAGCGTCCAGCGGGGCCCGCTCGGGCTGTCCTCGACGACGAGTCCCGACTGGCCGAGCTGGTCGCGCAGGGCGTCGGCGGTGGCCCAGTCCTTGCGGCCGCGGGCGGCCTCGCGCTGGTCGAGGACCATGCGCACGAGGGCGTCGACCACGCCGTGCAGGTCCTCACCGCGGTCGCTGTCGCCGCCGGCCCAGTGCGGGTCGAGCGGGTCGAGCCCGAGGACGCCGAGCATGGCCCGCACCTCGGCGAGGCGCGCCACGGCGGCTTCCTTGTCGTCGGCGGCCAGGGCGCTGTTGCCCTGCCGGACCGTGGTGTGCACGATGGCGAGCGCCTGCGGGACGCCCATGTCGTCGTCCATGGCGTCGGCGAACGCGGGCGGCACCTGGGCGGCGGGCTCGACGGTCCCGCCCGCCATCTCCACCACGCGCTGCACGAAGCCCTCGATGCGGGAGAAGGCGGCCTCGGCCTCGCCGAGCGCCTCCGGGCTGTACTCGATCATCGAGCGGTAGTGCGGGGTGCCGAGGTAGTAGCGGAGCACGATGGGCCGCCACTCCTTGACCATCTCGGAGACGAGCACCGAGTTGCCGAGCGACTTCGACATCTTCTCGCCGCTCATGGTGACCCAGCCGTTGTGCACCCAGTAGCGCGCGAACGCGTCGCCGAAGGCCTTGGCCTGGGCGATCTCGTTCTCGTGGTGCGGGAAGATCAGGTCGATCCCGCCGCCGTGGATGTCGAACTCGCGGCCCAGGTACTTGTGGGCCATCGCCGAGCACTCCAGGTGCCAGCCGGGACGGCCGCGGCCCCACGGGGTCTCCCAGCTGGGCTCGCCCTCCTTGGCCGCCTTCCACATGGCGAAGTCGCGCGGGTCGCGCTTGCCGGTCTCGCCCTCGCCGGACGGCTGGCGCAGGTCGTCGAGGTCCTGGTTGGACAGCTCCAGGTAGCCGGGGAAGGACCGCACGTCGAAGTAGACGTTGCCGTCGGCCTCGTAGGCGTGGCCGCGCTCGATGAGGCCGCGCATCATCTCGACCATCTCGGTGACGTGGCCGGTGGCGCGCGGTTCGTAGGTGGGCGGCAGGCAGCCGAGCACGTCATAACCGCTGTTGAACGCGCGCTCGTTCTCGTACCCGATCGACCACCAGGGGCGGCCCTGCTCGGCCGACTTCTTGATGATCTTGTCGTCGATGTCGGTCACGTTGCGCACGAACGTGACGTCGTAGCCGCGGTAGGCGAACCAGCGGCGCATGATGTCGAAGTTCAGGCCGGACCTGATGTGCCCGATGTGCGGGGCCGCCTGCACGGTGGCACCACACAGGTAGATCGAGACACAGCCGTCGTTGAGGGGGCTGAAGTCACGGATCTGCCGGGCGCTGGTGTCGTACAGGCGAATCGTCACCACTCCAGGGTAGTGGGCGCGGGACAGTGCCCCACGCCCCTCCGCCCACAGGGCGACGCAACTGTGACGTCCGGCCGCCCTCAGACGCGCCCGACGACCTTGCGCGGCGTCACCCGCACCACGACCCGCGGGGAGTCGTTCACCGAGTCCGGGTTGAACTCCGCGTACTTCTTGCCGGTGTACTTCAGCGACAGCTCGTCGATCAGCTCCTGACCGCCTTCCGTCGTCATCTCCGCCGTGCCGCGGATCTCCGCGTACGTGTACGGGGCGTCGAAGGGCTGGAGCAGCACCGTCACGCGCGGGTCGCGGCGGAGGTTCTTCTCCTTGCGGCGGCCGGTCGTCGTGGAGAACAGCACGTCGTCGCCGTCCCGCTTCACCCAGACCGGCGACAGCTGCGGGCTGCCGTCGGGCTGGATGGTGGCGACGATGATGAAGGACGGGGCGTCGAGCAGGGCTTTGAGCTGGTCGGACAGTGCGGCGGACATGGCTTCACTCCTTCGTGGACAGCCGGCTGCGAGAGCCTCGCCGGTACGAGCCATACACCTACCCGATATCCCCGGTGCCCGCCCGGCGTCCGCCTCAGGGCGCGGCGCGGACGACCAGCGCGGTGGCGATCGCGGCGAGTCCGTCCCCGCGGCCGGGGAAGCCCAGGCCGTCGGTGGTGGCCCCGGAGACCGAGACCGGCGCGCCCGCCGCCTCGGAGAGCACCTTCTGGGCCTCGTCGCGGCGCTTGCCGATCTTCGGGCGGGGGCCGATGACCTGCACCGCCACGTTGCCGATGGTGAAACCGGCGTCGCGCACGATGCGGGCGGCCTCGGCGAGCAGGGTCAGGCCGGGGGCGCCGGACCACTCGGGGCGGCCGGTGCCGAAGTGCGCGCCGAGGTCGCCGAGTCCGGCCGCCGAGAACAGCGCGTTGCACGCGGCGTGCGCGACGACGTCGGCGTCGGAGTGTCCGGCGAGTCCCGGGCCCTCGTCCTCCCACTTCAGGCCGGCGCACCACAGCTCGCGGCCCTCTTCGAAGGCGTGGATGTCGGTGCCGATGCCGACGAGGGGCAGGACGGGGGCCGGGGCGGGCGTCTCAGAAGCCATCGTTGGCCCTCCGGCGGGCGAGCACGGCCTCGGCGAGGAGGAGGTCGAGGGGCCGCGTGACCTTGAAGGCCTCCTCGTGGCCGGGCACGACGACGACGGGCAGGCCCAGCTGCTCGACCATGCTCGCGTCGTCGGTGACGTTGTCGGTGACGGTCTCGTGGGCGCGGACCAGCGTGGCGCGGTCGAAGCCCTGCGGGGTCTGCACGGCGCGCAGCCGGGCCCGCTCGGGGGTGGCGACGACGGCTTCGGCCTCGCCGGGGGCCGCCGCGGGCTCCACCTGCTTGACGGTGTCGGCGAGCGGCAGCGCGGGCACCACGGCGGGCGCCCCGTCGCGCACGGCCTCGATGACGCCGTCGACGGTGTCGACGGGCACGAGCGGGCGGGCCGCGTCGTGCACGAGCACGATGTCGATGCCGGGCGGCAGCACGTCCAGGCCTGCCCGCACGGACTCCTGGCGGCTCTCGCCGCCGGGCACGACGAGGAAGTCGGTGCGCTCGGGCAGCGCGTGGTCGTCGAGGAGCGTCTTGACCTCGGCGGCGCCCTCCGGCGGGGCCACGACGACCACGAGGGAGACGGCGCGGGAGGCCGCCATGGCGCGGACGGCGTGGATGAGCATCGGGGTGCCGTTCAGCGCGCGGAGCGCTTTGGGGGCGCCAGGGCCGAGGCGCACGCCCCGTCCTGCCGCGGGGATGACCACCGCGGTACGGGATTCGCTAGACATCGGTTCCGTTCAGGTTTGTGTGCTCGGCCGACGTGGGTATGGCCACACCGTGCCGGGCGCGACGTCTCGACCGGACCCTTCCGTGACATCTGGTCGAGCCAGCTGCCCGGGCCCGGCACGCCAACACGGTCTCTGGGGGGCCGCCACCACATCCGGCGACGTTCGGATTCGCATTTCGGGTACGAACATGCCGCAGCGCCCGGCGACTCCGGTTAAGGGTCAGCGGGCACCGCGGCATCATTGCGCCATGGGCGGCCGGGGCATGCGCCTCAGGCCACCGGCATCAGGACGCGAGGACCTCGTCCAGCAGGGCCTCGGCCTTGTCCTCGTTCGTGTTCTCCGCGAGGGCGAGCTCGCTCACCAGGATCTGCCGAGCCTTGGCGAGCATGCGCTTCTCACCGGCGGACAGTCCCCGCTCACGCTCCCGACGCCACAGGTCACGCACGACTTCCGCGACCTTGATGACATCGCCGGAGGCGAGCTTCTCGAGATTTGCCTTGTAACGACGAGACCAGTTCGTGGGCTCTTCGGCGTACGGCGCGCGCAGCACCTCGAAGACCCGGTCCAGCCCGTCCTGACCGACCACATCACGCACGCCGACGAACTCCGCATTGTCCGCTGGCACACGCACCGTCAGGTCGCCCTGGGCGACCTTCAGCACCAAGTAGGTCTTGTCCACGCCTTTGATCTGGCGAGTTTCGATGGCCTCGATCAGCGCGGCCCCGTGATGGGGATAGACCACGGTGTCGCCAACCTTGAACGTCATGTGACAGGTACCCCTTCCGTGGCTATCCATCCTAACACGAGAATCGCCTCTTCTGAATGGCGTTTTCGCAGGTCAGGGCATATCTCGGGGCTTGACAACAGCGACAGGAACGTGCTGCGGCGGGTCTCCGGAACGGGGTATTCGCAGGTCGGAGCGGCTCTTCGGGGAGGGAGAAACGTGGGCGATACGCACCCCTCAGGAGGGCCCGGAACGGCCGAACGTCCCGGTTTGCGCGGTTCCAAGCGGTGAACTTTCGCTACGCCGTTCGGTGGGCGGAGAGGCGTGCGGTACGCCGTCCGGGGCGATTCCGGAATTGATCAAGCCAACCCGGTGATCAATTCTGCGGGCACCAGCGCATTCCTTGCCTTCGGAGCCTTCCTTACCGGAAATCCGCAGGACGGGCCCGGCCGACACGTGACCTCGGTTATGTGAATGGCGGACGACGGATGATCCCAATGAAGCGTGCGGAGTGAAGGCGAAGAGGGAGACAAGGGAGAAGAGGCGAGACGAGGGAGAGGAGGGAGACGGGAGAGAAGAGGCAGGGGCGCGAAGAGGCGCAGCGGTCGGTCCCGGGCAGGCTCGCCGCCTCCAGGGGGCGGGTCGGGTGCGGCGGCCGGGGAACGGGTCGATACCCTAAGCGCGCTGACACACCCTTAGGGCGGCTTTACGGCCGCCCGCCCTCCCGTACCGCCCACGTTCAAGGAGTTGCCGCCGCCGTGAGCCGCAGCCTTCGACGCGGCGCCCTCGCCGCCACCGCCATCGCGTTCTCGCTCGCCTCGCTCGCCGCGTGCGGCGCGGGCAACAACGCTCAGACGCTGGGGGTCAGGCCGGACCACGCCGCGACCTCCGTCGGTGACATCAAGATCCAGAACGCCATGGTCATCACCCAGCCGGACCTGAAGGCCAAGGGCCCGGCCGTGATCTCCGCGACGATCTTCAACGGAGGCACGACCGACCAGACCCTCGACTCGATCACGCTCAAGGGTGTCGACGAGAAGGCCAAGATCACGCCCGCCAAGGACGACAAGGCCGCCAAGCAGAACGGCCGGCTGACCATCCCGGCCGGCGGCTCGGTCGTCCTCGGCGGCAAGGACAACGCCTCCGCGGTCCTGCCCAGCGGCCGCGAAGCGGTCAAGGACGGCGACGCGCAGCAGGTCACCTTCGCCTTCAGCGAGACGGGCGCCGTGAAGCTCGAGGCGTTCGTCGTGCCGGCCGAGAGCTACTTCGCCAAGTGGGGCCCGACCGAGGTGCCGCAGGCCCCGGGCGCCGGGGCGGAGAAGTCCGCGAAGCCGGGCCAGTCCGGGAAGCCGGTGCGGTCCGGTGAGCCGTCCGACTCCGCGTCGGGTGCCGCCACCGACCCGTCGGGCCACGCCTCGGACGCCGCCGGCACCGACCCGTCGGACTCCGCCTCGCACAGCGCGGGCACCGGCACCGATACAGGCGCCGAGCACTGATCGACGTACGTACATGAGAGAGGGCGGGAACCCCACCGGGTTCCCGCCCTCTCTCATGTCTCATGGGCCGCCGCCCTCGGTTTACGGCTCGAACTTGTAGCCGAGGCCGCGGACCGTCACCAGGTAGCGCGGGGCCCCCGGGTCCGGCTCGATCTTGGCGCGCAGCCGCTTGACGTGGACGTCGAGGGTCTTGGTGTCCCCCACGTAGTCCGCGCCCCAGACGCGGTCGATGAGCTGCATGCGGGTCAGGACGCGGCCCGCGTTGCGCAGGAGCATCTCCAGGAGGTCGAACTCCTTCAGCGGCAGGTCGATCTTGGAGCCGGAGACGGTGACCACGTGGCGGTCGACGTCCATGCGGACGGGGCCCGCCTCCAGGGCCTGCGGAGCGACCTCCTCCGGCTCGCCGCGGCGGCGCAGGACCGCGCGGATGCGGGCGACCAGTTCGCGCGAGGAGAAGGGCTTGGTGACGTAGTCATCGGCTCCTATCTCCAGACCGACCACCTTGTCGATCTCGCTGTCCTTGGCGGTGACCATGATCACCGGGACGTTGGAGCGGCTGCGCAGCTGACGGCAGACCTCGGTGCCGGGCAGGCCGGGCAGCATCAGGTCGAGCAGGACGAGGTCGGCGCCGTTGCGCTCGAATTCGTCGAGTCCGTCCGGGCCGGTGGCCGCGATGGCGACCTCGAAGCCCTCTTTGCGGAGCATGTAGGACAGAGCGTCGCTGAAGGATTCCTCGTCCTCGACGACGAGCACTCGGGTCACGGAAGGACCTCCGGGGCAGGGATGGGTTCGTACGTAGTGGTCTCGTCGGTCGGGGCGGTATCGGCTGCGGCGCCGGTTCCACCGCCGTGACCTGGTCCGCGGTCGCGGTGTGCGGCCGCCTCCGGCAGCCGCAGGGTGAAGGTGGAGCCCTGTCCCTCGGAGCTCCACACGGTGACCTCCCCGCCGTGGGAGGCCGCCACGTGCTTGACGATGGCGAGGCCGAGGCCGGTGCCGCCGGTGGCCCGGGAGCGGGCCGGGTCGACGCGGTAGAAGCGCTCGAAGATGCGTTCCTTGTCCTTGTCGGAGATGCCGATGCCCTGGTCGGTGACGGCGACCTCGATCATGTCGCCGCCCTGCGCGGTGACCCGGCGGGCGGCGATGCCCACGCGGGTGCGGGCGGGGCTGTAGTTCACCGCGTTCTCGACGAGGTTGCCGAGGGCCGCGGCGAGCTGACCGCGGTTGCCCCAGATCTGGAGCGCGGCGGCGCCGCCCTCCCGACGGGTGCCGTCGCCCTCGGCGGAGGGGCCCGCGGCCCCGCCTATCGAGGCGGCCAGGGTGATCTGCTTGTGGGAGGCCTGGTGGCGGCTGCGGTCGATCGCCTCGGCCACCAGTTCGTCGACCGGTACGGGCTCGGCGTCCTCCAGGGGGTCGTCGTTCTGGACCCGGGAGAGGTCGATCAGCTCCTGCACGAGGTTGGTCAGGCGGGTCGCCTCGATCTGCATGCGGCCCGCGAAGCGCTCGACGGCCTCGGGGTCCTCGGAGGCGTCCATGACGGCCTCGGAGAGCAGGCTGAGGGCGCCCACGGGGGTCTTCAGCTCGTGCGACACGTTGGCGACGAAGTCGCGGCGCACCGCCTCGATGCGGCGGGCCTCCGTGAGGTCCTCGACCAGGAGCAGCACGAGCCGGGAGCCGAGCGGGGCGACCCGGGCGGAGACCGCGAGGGCCTCGCCGCGGCCGGTGCCGCGCCGGGGCAGGTCCAGTTCGACCTGGCGTATCTCGCCGTCGCGGCGGGTGTCGCGGGCCATCTTGAGCATCGGCTCGACGGCGAGCTTGCCGCCGCGCACGAGCCCGAGGGCGTACGCCGCCGAGCTGGCCTTGACCACGCTGTCGGCCTCGTCCAGGACGACGGCCGAGGAGCGCAGCACGGACAGCACCGTGTCCACGCCCGGTGGCAGTACGGCGTCGGTGTGCAGGGAACTCCGGGTGGGGCGTTTCTGGTCGCGCTCGCTCCAGCGGAACGCCAGCATGGCGATGACACCGGTGCACACCCCGGCGATCGCTGCCGCTGCGGCGACCGCCGCGTTCACGTCCATGTCTCCAGGTTATGCGCCTGGTGAGCGCCGTCCACAGCCATTCGGGCGCGGCCTCGAACACTCGTCGCCCAGAGTTCACCGAGGGGACGGCACCGGTTCATTTCTCCCGAAGGGCCCGGCCCGAGGGGTGATCGGAGTTGTCATCCCGTGTCGCCCACAGTTCACCTTGATGACAGGGATGGTTCATTCGAGGTGCCGGAAACGGACGCGTGCGGGCCACACCGTGGGAGCGTAGGGGCCAGCCCCCTGAGACGTACGAGAGAGGGACAGCCACATGCGGGACGCGTACCACGAGGAACTTGACTCGATCGGGGAGAGCCTGGTCGAGATGGCCCGCCTGGTCGGGTCCGCGATCGGGCGCGCCACGACGGCCATGCTCGACGCCGATCTGAAACTGGCCGAGAGCGTGATCGCCGCCGACCAGAAGGTGGACGATCTCCAGCACGAGCTGGAGGCGCGCGCGATAGCCCTGCTCGCCCGGCAGCAGCCGGTCGCCACCGACCTGCGCATCGTCGTGACCTCGCTGCGGATGAGCGCCGACCTGGAGCGCTCGGGCGACCTCGCCCAGCACGTCGCCAAGCTGGCCCGGCTGCGCTTCCCGGACGCGGCGGTGCCGCGGGACCTGCACGCCACGATCCTGGAGATGGGCCAGCTCGCGCAGCGCCTGATGGCGAAGGCGGCGGAGGTCATCATCACCAAGGACGTCGACCTCGCGCTCCAGCTGGAGCAGGACGACGACGAGATGGACCAGCTGCACCGCACCCTCTTCCAGCACCTGATGGACGACCGCTGGAAGCACGGCATCGAGACGGCCGTCGACGTGACGCTGCTCGGCCGCTACTACGAGCGCTTCGCGGACCACGCGGTGTCGGTCGCGAAGCGCGTCGTGTACCTGGTCACGGGCGAACACGCGGACGAGATCCAGCCGTCGGGCCCGGCGCCGGTGGAAGGGGCCTGAGCCCTTCGGGCCGCCCCGCGCACGTCACGGTGCCCCGCACGACGTCAGGTGGTCGTGCGGGGCACGGTCTTGCACCCGTACTTGCCGGGTCTGTCGGGCGGCGTCAGCCGCAGCTGCCGCCGCACTGACAGGAGCCGCCGGACTGGCAGCCACAGCTGCAGCCGGGGCCGCAGGAGCAGCTCATCGGTATGACTACGGGCTTGGGAAACTCGGCCATGGGTCTCCTCCTCGAAGGCGTACTGGCGTAACGGCGTACCGCTGTACTCGCGTACTGCCTGCCCCCCATTGCAACCCCGCCGGGCAGGGCGCATCAACGGCGCACGCGCGCGTGGGTCGTCGGGGCCCGCCTCCGAGCGAGCCCTCAGGTGAGGCACCTTCCTCGGCTGTCACACGCGTGCCATAACCTGCGCTCTGACGGGGGGCACCGGCTCGGGCAGACGGCCCGGGCCCACTCATGTGGGGGGCCACATCACATGCACGCAGTACGGAGCGCTCGTACGCGCAGAATCTCGACCGCGACGGCGCTCGCGGTCCTCTTCGGCTCGGTGGCGCTGACCGCCGGCACGGCGGGCACCGCGGCGGCCGACTCCGCCGAGGTGCTGCCCGTCTCCGCGGTCGGGGACATCGTCGTGGACGGCGCGCACCAGCGGGTGTACGTCTCCGACCCGCTCGTCGGCAAGATCGTCGTCACCGACTACGCGGGCAAGGTCGAGGGGACCCTCACCGGCCTGCCGGGCGTCTCCGGCCTGACGCTCTCGGCCGACTCCGGACAGGTCTACGCGGCGGTCACCGACAAGAACCGCATCGTGTCCGTGGAGACCACCACCTACACGCAGACCGCGAGCTACGACCTCACCGGCGCCAAGGGCCCGGCCACGCTCGAAACGGTCGACGGCACGGTGTGGTTCGGCTACGAAGGCGGCATCGGCTCGCTCGACACCTCCGGCACCGAGCCGGTCGTGAGGCTGGCCCAGGGCCCGGGCGTGGACTGGGAGGGCGCGCCGCTCCTCGGCGCGGACCCCAAGGCCCCCGGCGTCCTGGTGGCCGGTGAGAAGGCCGGGACCTGGGCGGACGTGGCGGTGTACGACGTCTCGGGCGCCGAGCCGGCCCTGCGCACCACGAAGACCCTCACCGGCAACTTCGAGGACCTGGACCTGACGCCGGACGGCGAGCAGGTCCTGACGACCTGGGACGACGGCCACGGGTACGCGTTCCCGGCGTACTCCACCAAGGACCTGACCCGGGAGACGCGTTACCCCACCGCCCCGTACCCGAACGCCGTGGCCATCGCCCCCGACGGCACCATCGCGGGCGGCAGCATGTCCGCGTACGACCCCGACGTGCACATCTACCAGCCGGGCGTGAAGGTGCCGGTGCGGGAGTACGACTTCCCGAACACCGGCGACACCAGCGGCGCCGACAAACTGGTGCCCGCCGCCCTGGCCTGGGCCCCGGACGCGAGCCGTGTCTTCGCGGTGTCCGTGAACTCGCACGGCACGTTCACGCTGCGCTCCATGGGCGAGCCGGGCAAGTCCCTGCCCGCCTTGACGCTGGACGCCCCGGAGAAGGCGCCCCGCGCGAAGCCTCTGACCGTCACCGGCAAGCTCACCGACACGGTGCCGCTGCCGGCCGGCACGCCCCTGTCGGTCACGCGTACGGACGCGGAGTCGCCCTCCGGCACGGCGCTGCCCGACGTCAGGACGGCGGCGGACGGCTCCTTCGCCTTCACCGACAGCCCGCCGGCCGGCGGGAAGGTGACGTACAAGGCGTCGTACGCGGGCGACGCCACGCACGCCGCGGCCTCCGCGTCGGACGAGACCGAGGTCGCGCGCTCCAAGACGACGCTGACCCTCGACAAGAACGGCAAGGTCTACGGCTACGGCGCGGACGTCTCCTTCACGGCGCACCTCGGCACGACGTACAAGAACCGCACCGTGGAGATCTGGGCCGACCCGTACGGCGCCGACAAGCCCAACAAGCTCGTCAAGAAGGGCGCCGTCAACTCCCGCGGCGACCTGAAGGCCACGGTCGACATGCGGCGCGACACGAAGGTCACGGCGGTCTTCTCCGGGGACGCGCGCTCGGCCTCGGCGACGGCCACATCGACGGCGTACGCCAGGGTGAAGATCTCCACCGCCGTCTCCAAGCACTACCGGACGGGCACGATCGGCTCCACGAAGTACCACTACTTCCACAAGAACACCGGCCCGGCGTTCACGACGACGATGACGTACCACAAGGGCCGCAAGCAGCGCTTCACGATCGAGGTGTACGGCGCCGACCGCAAGTGGCACGCGGTCGGCTCGAAGTACTTCAAGCTCGCCCCCGACGGCACGTCGCCGGTCCGCCTGGACGCGCCGGGCGAGTCCGGCCTCCGCGCGCGGGTCCGTTCGTCGTACGTGAACGGTTCGTCGGGCGACGATGTCAACGCGACGACGCACGGCGGGTGGAAGTACCTGATCTTCACGCGCTGAGCCGACCGCGGCTCGGCCGCCCGTGGCCGTCTCCGATCGCCTCCGGTCGTTTCCGGCGGGTGGCATACGCGCTCCGCACGTGCCGATCCGGCCGTGAAGGAACGTTTTGCTGCCAAGTGGGGGCAAGTGGGCGGCCGGGCGAGCGGGTTGGGGGTTACACAGGTAGGCCGGGACGTTGTCGCCATGAGGGGGCCTGGCCGATGGTGCTGACGATCAACGTGGCGGTTCTCCTGGCAGTCGTCATCGTCCTGCGCCTGCGCAGACGTACGGAGGCCAGGAGCCGCAACGACGAGCAGCTGACGGTGGCGATCGTGCTGGTCTTCGGTGTCCTGATCGCCCCGACGGGGTTCGGGCAGTGGATCGCGGAGGTGGTGGGGGAACTGGCGCGGGGGATCTCGGGAGTCGGGGGGTGGCGGCCCGTGAGGTACGGCGAGGAGGCACCGCTCGATGTACGAAGGCGAGTAGGCACTGCTCGATGTACGGCGAGGAGGCACGTGAGACGATCATCCACCGCCTGGTCCCATGGGTCATCGCGCTGCGGGCCCTCGGGGTCGAGGTGGAGATGGCGGGCCCACTGCTCGAACAGGCGGCCGAGCACAGCGACAGCCCCGTGACGCCGACCATGAGGCGCGGGGTCCTGAGCAGACTGGAGCACGCGGCCGACACGCTGAGGGGCGGCAGGGTTCTCTGGATCGACGACCATCCCGAGCACAACGGCAGCCTGATCAGCCTCTTCCGGTCCATGGGCATGGTGGTAAACACGGCACGCTCAACCGCCGAGGGACTGACCGCGCTACGGCACGGCTCGCACGACCTCCCCGTGGTGGTGCACGCGCAGAACTTCAACCCGGAACGGGGCGTGGACAGCCGCATCTTCGCCGGGACCAACAACCCGGTGGAAGTGGTGCACTACGTCATCGACCTGATGGAACGCATCCGGTTCGCGGCACCGGAGGTCTGAGCGCCGGCTGTCCCGCACGCCTACGGGAAGCCAGTTGGCCATGCGAGTCGGTACAGGCGGCACCGTCGCACGTGGTTGGCGCTAGCGTTACGGCGGTGACCAGCAATGAGGGAGTACGCCTGGGTGCGGAGGCCGCACACCGCCTGGCGGAGACGGGCCTCTACGCCTTCGCACCAGGACTGACGGACCGCGAGTTCGCGCGCATCGAGCGTGAATACGGCTTCGAGTTCGCCGACGACCACCGCGCGTTCCTTGCCGCCGGCCTACCGGTCAACGTGCCTCCCGAGGACGGGCAGACCTGGTCCAGGCCCTGGCCGGAGTGGCGGGGCGGCGACCTGGCCAGCTTGCGTCGTCAGCTCGATTGGCCGGTCGAGGGTGTTCTCCTCAGCGTCGAACACAACGGGTTCTGGTACGAGGGCTGGGGCGAGCGTCCGCCTGAGGAAGCGGTGGCGCTGGATACCGCACGGCGTCACCTTGCGGAGGTACCGGTGCTGATACCTGTGTATGCCCACCGATACGTGCCCGCCGGGCGGGGAGGCTTCGGGCATCCGGTGCTCTCGATGTGGCAGACCGACATCATCTGTTACGGGCTGAACCTGGTCGACTACATGCACCAGGAGTTCGACGAGGCGCGAGGCGAGGTCGACGAAAGCTGGAACCCACAAGCTACGGCGCCTTTCTGGCGGGACCTCCTCTGACGCCTCGGAATACACTGACAGCGGCGGGAGCGCTCATCTTGGGAAGCTCGAGTGCCTTAGGGGCAGTTGGACTCCTGGCTCGCGGGGAAGCGGGCTAGCGCCCCTCGACGCTGGCGGCTCGTTGCCCGCCGTTCCCCGTGACTCCCCACCCAACCTGGCACGGATGTGGCACGGTCCAGCTGAACGTTGGATGGGCCAGTGCTTGGCCGTCTCGAAGCGCGCGAACTCAATTCTTCGAGCCTAGCCATGGTGTTCCCAGTCCCGCGGATCATCTCCGGTCACCCAGGCCACAGCAGGGTCGGGGCGGTCGCCCCTGGGTGCCCTCTGTCGGCGTTGGTCGCCTCGGGCGCTTGGCGCGCTCATGGCACATGCTCGAGAGTTCGCCGCCATGAATGGGCTTCTGTCGCTGACTGAGGTTTCGGTGCCCCCAACTACCCGTGTTGGGTAGGATTTTGGCGACCTTACCGACCTCAGGGGGCTCCATGATCGAGATAGCCGCAGCCTTAATTGGCGGAGTGTGCCTACTCGGCGGCGCTGTGATCACTGCTCGGTGGACACGCTCACGAGCGAGCGGCAACCAGGACCCCGCCCCCTTGCCTCCGAGTAGCAACGCGCAGTCGGACGACAGCACCGACACGCCTCGCCCCCCTCGCAGAGCAAGCTCGGACGGCATCACCGTCAACGGTCAATTCATTGGAACGAACAACGGCATCGTGTCGCAGAACAACTACCGAGACAGTAAGAAGTGAGGCTTCCCTCTGCCAACAACGCGGGGTGGCTCGGGATCGCTTATTACGCGTGCGGGGCCGTTTTGGCCATCCTCGTCATGTTGGCCGGCATCGACGCTATCAATGACTACTTCCCTTACGTCTTGCCGACTCTCGAGGGACTCATCTGGTACCTGGTGCGCGTATCCTCTGATGAGTACGTCGGGGATTTTGTGCGAGACCGGCTACTGTTCTTTGCTGTGATCGGCGTCGTTTTCGTCTTCTGGGTCACACATAAGTGGCCCACCTTGGTCAAAACGATCGGTCAGGCACTAAACCCTTTTGCTCGCGTCGGAGTGGCCACTGTCTCGGCTGTTGCTGCGGTCCTGATCGCGCTCATCCTGGCTGGCCCGGTTGGCCAGTCCAAGAGCGGGGGTGACTGCGCCTCATCATTTCACCTGAGCCTGGATCGTGCGCCATCGTTGGTTAGCAATACGACCTGCGAGGGAGGAAAGCATGGCCGGAACGGCGATTGATCAGTACATCCAGACCAACAATGGCAGCGTGTTCCAAACAATCTTAAACAATGAGTCGATCGACGAGGCAACCAAGCGAAATGTGCGGAAGCTGGCAGTCTCCTCCCCGCAGATGCTGGCTAAGATCGATGAGATGTTGAAGGAATCGGGTGACGTGAAGTCGGCCGCCGCGCTGGTACGGGATGCAAGCGACATTCTGACCGGTAAGGGGGACTTGGCAACCCAGTTCACAGATGCGGGCGACGACCCTATGTTTCCCGGAAAAGGTGAACGAGAGCTCCGTAAAGCGGTTGCAAGCCCATTCATTCTTCTCGTCCTCGTTGCCCTGATCCTGTGGTTGTGACCCTTCCAAAACCAGTACGGGTCCCGATAGCCACTCAGCTTCACCCACCAGCCACTCCCGGGGAGCGCCCCCGCCGGAGGCATGTCCTTGACCTGAGCCGTCGTGGTTACGGTGCTCGCCTTGTGGCCCCGGCCCTATCCGTGTGTGGGCGGGCGTCGGCGCGCCGGGGCGGAGCGGGCCGAAGGCAAGAGCGGAGCCGTGAGCCCGCCCGGCGGCGCGGAGCGGCGCCGGGTACTTGAACCAGTAGAGAAAGTGGTAACTCAGCCGTGGGCTGGCGGGTAGTCAAGCCGATGCCTGGTCGGAGCCCAGGTCACGGCGCATGGCGGAGCGCAGCTGACTCAAAGCATCCTCGTACTCGGCGCGACCGCCTGAGTAGGCTTCGTCACCCGCCAGAGTCCCGGCTGCCGCTAAATCACGCACGTTGCGAAGGCGTTTGAAGGCAATTTCAGAGGCTTCGAAGACTTCCTTCGAAGCGGTGATGGACATTTGGTACCGCATGCCATAGCAGGGCGCGAAGCTGTCGCGAGCGATGAGTTCCCTCTCTGGAGCAGTCGCTTCCAGGTTGCGCGCAAGGCTACGAAAAGCGTTGCGAGCCTGTGAGAGGGAAGCGAGGTAGTCGCTATACAGGGCGCGGCGTACACCCACGAGGTGGTGATGTCGCTCTCGCTGCCACCTGTAACGATCAAGCAGGGCTGCGGACGCGGTAGCGATCACTGCGCCTACCACTGCACTGACTAACGGCACCCATGGCATAGATGCAAGGTAGGCGTTGCACAGCCTTGCTTGAAGAGCGCCTTCATCCGGTGGCCGCGGACTTGAAGATGCAGGCACATGGTGGGAGTTCCGATGCTTGGCGGTGGGCGATTGGCAGGCAGGTCACTGGGCGGGTGGTCCAGGTGATGCGGGTGCCGAGGTGGGCGATGGTCACCGTGCCATCTGATCTGCCTGGGGTGCCGAGTACGCTCCGAATCGGAGAAGGACGGGGACCCCCATGGCGGACGAGTACTTCCTGCTGGTGTGCGACGACGTGCCCCACGACGTGGTGCTCACCGACCCCGGCGTCCGCGTGATGGACGTCGTCCAGGTCGTGCGTCGGCTGACGGGACTGAGCCTCTGGCGCAGCAAAGTCCTGGTGACGCAGGTTCCCGCCGTCCTTCTCACCGGCTTGCCCGAAGAAGACGCAGCGGCAGCCGTCTCGGCCCTGCGCGATGCGGGAGCCCGGGCGGAGACGAAAGAACGGCCGGGGATGGACCTCACGTAACACTAGGCACGGCCCTATCAACAGGCTGACGGCCCAGAGACAGCCCCGCGGCAGCGAAAAGCCCCCTGCCAGCGGAGAACCCGCAGGCAGGGGGCCTGAAGCTGAAGCAGGGCTACTTCTTCTTGCCCTGGTTCTTGACCGCCTCGATCGCCGCCTTCGCGGCCTCCGGGTCGAGGTAGGTGCCGCCCGGGTTCAGGGGCTTGAGGTCGGCGTCCAGTTCGTACGAGAGCGGGATGCCCGTGGGGATGTTCAGGCCCGCGATGTCGGCGTCGGAGATGCCGTCCAGGTGCTTGACCAGGGCGCGGAGGCTGTTGCCGTGGGCCGCGACCAGGACCGTCTTGCCCGTCAGGAGGTCGGGGACGATGCCGTCGAACCAGTACGGGAGCATGCGGACGACGACGTCCTTCAGGCACTCCGTCTGGGGGCGCAGCTCCGGCGGGAGCATCGCGTAGCGGGGGTCGGAGAACTGGGAGTACTCCGCGTCGCGGTCCAGGGCGGGCGGCGGGGTGTCGTACGAGCGGCGCCACAGCATGAACTGCTCCTCGCCGAACTCGGCGAGCGTCTGGGCCTTGTCCTTGCCCTGGAGGGCGCCGTAGTGGCGCTCGTTCAGGCGCCACGAACGGTGTACGGGAATCCAGTGGCGGTCGGCCGCCTCCAGCGCCAGCTGCGCGGTGCGGATCGCGCGCTTCTGGAGCGACGTGTGGACCACGTCGGGGAGCAGGCCGGCGTCCTTGAGCAGCTCACCGCCGCGGACCGCCTCCTTCTCGCCCTTCTCGTTGAGGTTGACGTCCACCCAGCCGGTGAACAGGTTCTTCGCGTTCCATTCGCTCTCGCCGTGGCGGAGGAGGATCAGCTTGTACGGTGCGTCGGCCATGCCTCTGAGCGTAATCGAACCCCGACGGGCCCCGCGCGCGCGGGGACGGGCGGGGACGAAGGTGAGGGGTGACGGTTTCCGTTAATCGGGTGGCGGGGGCACGTAGTCTGCTCGTAATGTGTGCTAGCCGCTTGAGACGCTTACATCCACGCTTACATCCACGCTTGCATCCCGGGGGAAACCGCATGCCCTTCGCCGCCATGAGACGTGCCGTCACCGAGAGCGTCTCGGGGCTGCCCCGCGCCTTCTGGTGGCTGTGGATCAGCACCCTGGTCAACCGGCTCGGCGCCTTCGTCGCGACGTTCATGGCGCTGTACCTGACCTTGGGCCGGGGCTACTCCGCCTCGTACGCGGGTCTCGTCGCCGCGCTGCACGGGCTCGGCGGTGTCATGTCCTCGCTGGGCGCCGGGGTGATGACCGACCGGCTCGGGCGGCGGCCCACGTTGCTGATCGCGCAGGCGTCGACGGCGCTCTCCGTGGCGGTGCTCGGCTTCATGGAGCACCCGGTGGCGATCGCGGGCGTCGCCCTGCTCGTGGGCATGGCGAGCAACGCGTCGCGGCCCGCCGTGCAGGCGATGATGGCGGACATCGTGCGGCCAGAGGACCGGGTGCGGGCCTTCTCCCTGAACTACTGGGCCATCAACCTCGGCTTCGCCGTCTCCTCCGCCGGCGCCGGGTTCATCGCCTCGTACAGCTACCGGGCCGGGTTCCTGATCGAGGCCGCGATGACGATGGTCTGCGCGATCGTCGTCTTCATGAAGCTGCCGGAGTCGCGGCCCGTGCGGACGGCGCGGGAGAAGGCCGCCGAGCCGGTGGTGGGGCTCGGGACCGTGCTGCGGGACGGGCGGTTCATGGGTGTGGTGGGGCTCTCGTTCGTCGTCGCGCTGATCTTCCAGCAGGGCTCGGTGGGGCTGCCGGTCGCGATGGGTGAGGCCGGGTTCACGCCCGCCGACTACGGGCTCGCGATCGCCGTGAACGGCGTGCTGATCGTCGCCCTCCAGATCCCCGTCACCCGCTTCATCGAACACCGGGACCCACGGCGGCTGCTGGTGATCTCCTCCGTCGTCGCCGGGTACGGCTTCGGGCTCACCGCCTTCGCCGGGTCCGTCGGGGTCTTCGCGCTGACGGTCTGCGTGTGGACGCTCGCCGAGATCGTCAACGCGCCGACCCAGACGGGCCTCGTCGTCGCCCTCTCCCCCACCCACGGGCGCGGGCGCTATCAGGGCATGTACACGATGTCGTGGTCCGTGGCCGCGCTCGTCGCCCCGCTGATGTCCGGGTTCATGATCGACCGGCTCGGCGCGGCGTGGCTGTGGGCGGCGTGCGCGGTGCTCGGGATGGGCGCGGCGCTCGGGTACTGGGGGCTGATGCGGGGGCTTCCGCGGGACGCCCTCGGGGGGAGCGATGCCGAGGCTGCCGAGGCCTCCGCCCAAGGCGGCTCCGGCGGCGGTGACGGGGTCAGTGCCGCAGGGTCCGTTGCGCCTCGTACAGATTCCGCGGCCGCACCGCGTCCGTAGTCCCGTACAGCTCAAGGCTCGCGTCGCCGCCGTGCCGGCCGGTGTTGTCGACCGTGATGTCCGTGCGTACGTACGTACGTTCGCGAAGGGCATTCCGCGGTGGCTGTCGACGGTGCCCATCTCCATGAGGGCCGACGCCCCGCGTCACGAACGGAGGACGGCGCCTGCCCCGCTCACGCCTCGGACAGCACCTGCATCGACAACCGCCCGGCTCGCCCCGCTACCCCTTCGGCTGAGTCAGATGCGTGAACGCGTCGAGGTTCCGCGTGGACTCCCCCCGCGAGACCCTCCACGCGTACTCCTTGCGGATCGCCGACGCGAACCCCAGTTCCAGGAGCGTGTTGAAGGAGTCGTCCGCGGCGGAGAGGACCGCGCCGAGGAGGCGGTCCACTTCGGCGGGGGTGACCGCGGCGAGCGGCAGCTTGCCCGCCAGGTAGATGTCGCCGAGGGAGTCGATCGCATAACTCACGCCGTAGAGGCGGAGGTTGCGCTCCAGGAGCCAGCGGTGGACCGCCTCGTGGTTCTCGTCGGGGTGGCGGATCACGAACGCGTTCAGGGACAGCGAGTGCTTGCCCACGATCATCGACAGGGTCGTGGAGAGTTTGCGGGTTCCGGGGAGCTTGACTACGTAGGAGCCCGCTTCGGGGCTCTCCCACTCCAGCTCGGCGTCGTCCAGCGTCCGCTCGATCACCGCCGTCGCCGTGTCGGTGTCCGCGTTCGTGTCCGTGTCCGCCTGCTCGGGCTCAGCCATGGTGCGAGCGTACGTGACGGCCTGAGCTGCGGAAGTCGTGCATGGCCGCCGTGTAGACGTCGGCCGTCGCGGAGGCCGAGGTCTCCCAGCCGAAGGACTGCGCGTGCCGGGCCGCGGCCGTTCCCATGCGGTCCACAAGCTGGGGATGGTCGGCGAAATCGCGCAGCACGCGCGCGTAGTGGGCCGGTTCGTGGCCGGAGATCAGGAAACCGGTGACCTCGTCGCGCACCGCGACGGGCAGGCCGCCCACCGAGGCCGCGAGGACCGGCGTACCCGCCGCCTGCGCCTCTATGGCGACGAGACCGAAGGACTCGCTGTAGGAGGGCATCACGAGCACGGACGCCGCGCGGAACCAGTCCGCCAGCTGGTCCTGGCCCACGGGCGGCTGAAAACGCACGACGTCCGCGATACCGAGCCGCGCGGCGAGCTTCTGGAGGCCCTCCGGCTTCGCGAGGCCGCTGCCGCTGGGGCCGCCGACGACGGGGACGACGATGTTCGAGCGCAGGGCGGGCCGCTCGTCCAGGAGCACGGCGACCGCGCGGAGCAGCACGTCAGGGGCCTTCAGGGGCTGGATGCGGCCCGCGAAGAGGGGGATCAGGGCGTCCTGCGGGAGCCCCAGCCGGTGGCGGGCGGCGGCGCGTCCGTCGGCCGGACGGAAGCGGTCGAGGTTGACGCCGGGATGGACGACGGCGACCTTGCCGGGCTCGGCTTCGTAGTGGCGTACGAGTTCGCCGGCCTCTCCGGAGGTGTTGGCGATGAGACGGTCGGCGGCGCGCACTATCTGCGTCTCGCCGATGACGCGGGCGGCCGGCTCCGGGGTGTCGCCCTCGGCGAGCGCGGCGTTCTTGACCTTGGCCATGGTGTGCATGGCGTGGACGAGGGGCACGCCCCAGCGTTCGGCGGCGAGCCAGCCGACGTGGCCGGAGAGCCAGTAGTGGGAGTGGACCAGGTCGTAGTAGCCGGGCCGGTGGCCCGCCCAGGCCTGCATCACGCCGTGCGTGAAGGCACAGAGCTGCGCCGGCAGCTCTTCCTTGGCGAGGCCTTCGTAGGGGCCCGCGTCGACATGGCGCACGAGGACGCCGGGCGCCAGTTCCACGGCGGGCGGGAGGGCGCCCGTGGTGGCGCGCGTGAAGATCTCGACCTCGATGTTGATCTCGGCGAGCCGCTTGGCCAGCTCGACGATGTAGACGTTCATGCCGCCCGCGTCGCCCGTACCGGGCTGGTGCAGCGGCGAGGTGTGCACACTCAGCATGGCCACGCGGCGCGGACGCCGGTGGGAGCCGTGGGAACCGGGAAGGCCGGAGATTCCGGGGACGGGAAGGCCGGAAACGCCGGGGATACGGAGCCGAGGGGGTGCCGCCGGGGAGCGACGCCCGAGCCTGGACACGTATTGGCTCACGTGGCGGTCCTCCTTGCGTACGGGCATGACGAGGCGGAGGGCGTACGAACCTCCGCACGGGGAACACCGGAAGCGGCTGCTCCATTTCCCCTCCCCCGCCCCTTCGCCCCTTTTTGCCAAAGTGTTACCTGGCGTCTGCCGTCCACCGGCCCCGCATACCCTTTCCCCATGGCCCCACGCGCCCCCCGCACCCCATCCCGCCCCGTGGGAACGGTGACGCGCGGGACCACGAACCCGAACCGGCTGCGCCGCATGGACCGCTGGCTCGCCGCCACGCACGGCGCCGCCCTGCGCCGCTCCCCCGCCCCCGTCGCCGTCGACCTCGGCTACGGCGCCTCCCCCTGGACCGCCGTGGAACTGGCTGCTGCGGCTGCGTACCGTCGCGCCCCACGCGCGCGTACGGTCGGCATCGAGATCGACCCGGCGCGGGTCGCCGCCGCGCGGCCGTACGAGCGCGAGGGGCTCACCTTCCGGCACGGCGGCTTCGAGGTGCCTGTGCCGGGCGGCCCGGCGCTGATCCGGGCGCGAACGTCCTGCGGCAGTACGACGAGGAGCAGGTCGCCGCCGTGTGGGAGCGGCTGTGCGCGCGGCTCGCCCCCGGCGGGCTGCTCGTCGAGGGCACCTGCGACGAGATCAGGCCGGCGGCACGTGTGGGTCGCGCTCGGCCCGGAGGGGCCCCGCACGGTGACGTTCGCGGCGCGGCTCGGCTCCCTGGAGCGGCCCTCCGACCTCGCCGAGCGGCTGCCGAAGGCGCTGATCCACCGGAACGTGCCGGGCGAGCCGGTGCACGCGTTCCTGCGGGACTTCGACCGGGCGTGGGCGGCCGCGGCGCCCTACGCCTCGTACGGGGCGCGGCAGCGCTGGATCAGGGCGGTGCGCGACGTCAGCGCCGACTGGCCGGTGCTCGGCGGGACTTCGCGGTGGCGGCAGGGTGAAGTGACGGTGCGTTGGGAGGCGTTGGCGCCTCGGTTGGGGTGAACTGCTCGGGCCACTCGGAGGCATCCCCGGGGCGCCCCCGAGACTCCGACCGGGGGCGCCCCCGACACTTCCCTGAGGCGACCCGGAGACTTCCCTGAGGCGCTGACCTGCGGGGAACGAACGTCGCATGCGGCTCGTCAGATGAGGCGGGTGGGGGCTCGGAGTTTGTTGTCGGGCTCTGTCGCATTGGGCGCCGGCGTGGCACCATCCCGATGGCGGCCAGATGTTACTGACGGTAAATCAGCTTTGGGGGTGGCAGGGCGTGACCGGCAAGCGATACTCGACGGCGGCGACCGTGGCGCTGATCTGCGCGGCGGTGGTGGTGACCGCGCCGGGGGCGGCGTATGCGAGTCCCCCGCCTCCTTCCAGCCCCGCCGAGCCGACGCCCAGATCGGAGCCGACGCCCAAAACGGAGCCGACGCCCAGATCGGACGAGTCCCTTGAGCGGGTGCGCAAGGAGATCGAGAAGCTGTACCACGACGCGGGCGTGGCCACCGACGCGTACAACGCGGCGGAGGAGAAGGCCGACAAGCAGTCCGAGCGGATCGTGAAGCTGGCCAAGGACATCGCCGAGGGCCAGGCCAGGCTGAAGAAGCTCAAGGCCCGCGCGGGCGCCGCGGCCCGCGCGCAGTACCGCGGCGGCGGCATGCCGGACGAGGCCCAGCTGATGCTCAGCGACGACCCGCGCCAGTTCCTGGACGGCGCCGGACGCATGCGGCAGGGCGAGAAGGCCACCAAGGGCATGCTGACGGAGCTGAAGCGGACCCAGGACGACCTGCGGATCTACGCCGAGGACGCCACCGCCCGCTGGAAGAAGCTGGAAGCCAACCGCAAGGCGAAGGCCGCGTCGAAGAAGAGGATAAAGAAGAAGATCGCCGACGCCGAGAAGCTCGAATCTCGGCTGGAGAAGGAGGAGCGGGAGCGGCTGCGCGAGCTGGAGGAGGAGGCCGCCCTCAAGAAGCAGTCGGCGTGGGTGAGTTCGGGCGCCCTGAAGGACATCGGCGGCAAGGCGACATCCGAGGGCCAGAAGGCGGTCGCGTTCGCCACGGCCCAGATCGGCAAGCCGTACGTATGGGGCGCCGAGGGCCCGGGGTCGTACGACTGCTCGGGACTCACCTCGAAGGCCTGGGCAGCGGCCGGGCGCGGCATCCCCCGGACCTCCCAGGAGCAGTGGAAGCAGCTGCCGCACATCGACATGAAGAACATGCGCCCCGGCGACCTGATCATCTACCACGCGGACGCCAGCCACGTCGGGATGTACGTGGGCAACGGCGCGATCGTGCTCGCCCCGCGCCCGGGGCGGGACGTGACGATCGCGGGGGCGGGGTCCATGCGGATTCTGGGGGTTGTGCGGCCTGATAAGTAGCGGTGGGGT